>DASTGG010000028.1:0-15887 GCA_035719385.1 Usitatibacter sp. | reverse complement strand
GCCTATTACGCCCAGCGCGACGAACTTCTTCTCAGGCGGCGCGAACTGAAGGTACAGGCCGAGATGCAGGTGATCGAGGCCGACCGCCTGCGCCGCCAGATCGAGGCGGAGCGTGCCGGGAACGCCGAGATCAACAAGGCGGAGATGCGCCAGCGCCAGCGCGAGCTCAAGGTCTGGCGCCGGCTGGCGCGGCTCTCCGAGGCTGAGGCGGTGACGCCGGCGGTGCCCGCGGCGCAGCCCGCTGTCCAGCCCCCGGTGCAGGTGCAGCCGCCGCCCAGGCCGAAGCAGCTCCGTGCGAGACCGGTGGGACCTGTCATCCTGGCGCGGCCGCCGGGTGCGCCCGTCATCATCTCGCCGGCGCCGGGCTACTCACCCTCGCAATAGGCCGGAGGCTTCCTTCAGCAGCCACACGCGCACGGCGCTCGACAGGTTGCGGGTGCCCCGCGCCCGGTCGATCTCGGCCACCAGCAGCGCCGGGGACAGGCCACGCTGTGCCGCGGCCTTCTGCAGCGCTTCCCAGAACTCGGGTTCGAGCGACAGCGACGTGCGATGGCCCTCGATGGTGAGCGAGCGCTTGAGGTCCTGCGCCATCAGTCCTCGCGCTTGTGGCCGTCGAGGTCCTTCTCGGATTTCTCGTTGCGGGCTTCCGTCAGTTCACGCTCCGCCTTCGGGCGCCCGAAGGCCACGCGGTTCTCGGCCGCCTGCGCGTCCTTTTCGGCGCGCGACTTGCGCTTGCGGTGGAGCTTGAGGCTGACGATCTCGCCCATCGCCGACCCCTACTTCGGCCCGATCATGTCCTCGGGCCGCACGATGGCATCGAAGTCATCGGCGGGAATGCCATCCTTGATCGCCTCGTCGCGCAAGGTGGTGCCGTTCTTGTGGGCGGTCTTGGCGATCTTCGCCGCGCGGTCGTAGCCGTATTTCGGGGCGAGCGCGGTCACCAGCATCAGCGAGCGGTCGAGCGCCTGCTTGATGTTGTCCTCGCGCGCCACGATGCCGGCGACGCAATTGTCGGTGAAGCTCACCGCGGCATCGGCGATGAGGCGCACCGACTGGAGGAAGTTGTAGGCCATCACGGGATTGTAGACGTTCAGTTCGAAATGGCCTTGCGAGCCTGCGAAGCTCAGCGTCGCCTGGTTGCCGAACACCTGCACGCACACCATGGTGAGCGCCTCGCACTGCGTGGGGTTCACCTTGCCCGGCATGATGGAGCTGCCAGGCTCGTTCTCGGGAATCGAGACCTCGCCGATGCCGCAGCGCGGGCCGCTCGACAGGAGCCGCACGTCGTTGGCGATCTTCATCAGCGAGGCGGCGAGCCCCTTCAGCGCGCCGTGCGCGTGCACCATCGCGTCGTGGCTCGCCAGCGCCTCGAACTTGTTGGGCGCCGTCACGAAGGCGTAGCCCGTGAGCCGCGAGATCTCGGCCGCCGCGCGCGCGCCGAACTCCGGGTGCGTGTTGAGGCCCGTGCCCACCGCCGTGCCGCCGAGCGCCAGCTCGGACAAGTGGCCGAGCGAATGCTCGATGTGCGCGCGCGCGTGGTCGAGCTGCGCGGCGTAGCCGGAGAATTCCTGCCCCAGCGTGAGTGGCGTGGCGTCCTGCATGTGCGTGCGGCCGATCTTCACGATGTCGTGGAACTCCGCGGACTTGGCGGCGAGCGTGGCGCGAAGCCCGATGAGCGCCGGCAGCAGCCGCGACCGGATGGCGATGACGGCGGCGACATGCATCGCCGTGGGAAAGACGTCATTGGACGATTGTCCCCGGTTCACGTCGTCGTTCGGATGCACCAGCCGCGCCTCGCCGCGAACGCCGCCCATGAGCTCGCTCGCGCGATTGGCGAGCACCTCGTTCATGTTCATGTTCGATTGCGTGCCCGAGCCGGTCTGCCACACGACGAGCGGGAATTCGTCGGGCCAGCGGCCCGCGAGCACCTCGTCCGCGGCCGCTGAGATGGAAGTCGCCTTCTCGGCTGTTATCGCCCCGAGGGAGAGGTTCACCGTGGCGCAGGCCCGCTTGATGGTCGCGAGCGCCCGGACGATCTCCGGCGGCATGCGCTCGCCGGAGATGCGGAAATGCTCGAGCGAACGCTGCGTCTGCGCGCCCCAGAGCCGTTCCTGGGGCACGTCGATGGGGCCGAAAGTGTCCTTCTCGCTGCGCGTGTTCGCCATGGTGCCCTCCTCGTACTGCGTATAGTCCGCTAGAATTGCGCGCCGTTCACAACCCGTCCGCATGATGGACATCAAACGAGAGGAAACCCGCAACATGAAGAAGACCGCGATTGCCGCCGCGCTCGCCCTGGCGGCCACGGCCCTCGTCGCCAACGCCCAGCAGGTGAAGCCCGAAGACCACATCAAGCTGCGCAAGTCGGCCTACGCGCTGATGGGAGAGCACTTCGGCAGCCTCGCCGCCATGGCGCAGGACAAGAAGCCCTACAACAAGGAGCAGGCCATCCGCGATGCGGACTTCGTCGCGCTGGTTTCGACCGAGCCGCGGCTGCACTTCACCGAGGGCACCGACAAGGGCGAGACGAAGGCGAAGCCGGAGATCTGGCAGAAGCGCGCCGACTTCGACCAGAAGATGGACAGGATGACGGGCGAGACGGCCAAGCTGCCGCAGGTCGCGCGCAATGGCGACCTCGCGGCGCTCAAGCAGGCCGTGGGCGAGACCGGCAAGGCGTGCAAGGCCTGCCACGACGAGTATCGCGCCAAGTAACCGGGCGGGCGAGCGCATGCCGCGGCCCGTCGTCGTCTGGGACCTTCCGGTACGGCTGTTCCACTGGGCGCTCGCCCTGCTCGTCGTGTTCTCCTTCACCACCGGCAAGATCGGCGGCGCGTGGATGGAGTGGCATCTCAGGAGCGGCTACGCCATCCTCGCGCTCCTCCTCTTCCGCTTCGCATGGGGGCTCGTCGGCAGCGACAGCGCGCGCTTCGGCTCGTTCCTGCGCGGGCCGCGCGCGGCCCTCGACTACGCGCGCGCCACGCTCGGCGGCCGCCATCCGCGCGTGCCCGGCCACAACCCGCTGGGCGGATGGATGGTCCTCGTGATGCTCGCCGTGCTCGCGTTGCAGGCGGCCACGGGACTCTTCTCCGACGACGAGATCGCCACGCAGGGGCCGCTCGCCGTCAAGGTGAGCAACGCGACGGTGAGCCGCATGAGCGCGATCCACGCGGTGAACGAGTGGATCATCGCGGGGCTGGTCGTGCTGCACCTGGCTGCGATCGCGATCTACCGCGTCGTGCTGCGCGCGAATCTCGTTCCCGCGATGCTCCACGGCCGCATGGAGGTCGCGGACGCGGTCGCGCACGGGCCGCGGCTGCGCCCGACGGCGCTGGCGGCGGTGCTCTTCGCGCTCGCCTGCGCGGCGGTCTACTATCTCGTCATGGTCTTTCCGCAGGCCCCCTCGCCGTAAGGGCATCGCGGCACTTTTTCCAGGAGGCGCCGACGTGGTCGCGAAGGTGATCGACGGGAACGCGCTCGCGCGCAAGGTGCGCGCGCAGTACCGCGAGCGCGTGGATCGGCTGCTCGCCCGCGGCGTGCGCCCGGGGCTCGCCGTGATCCTGGTGGGCGACAACCCCGCCTCCGAGGTGTACGTCGCGCGCAAGACGCGCGCCTGCGCCGAGGTGGGCATCCATTCCGAGGTGCGGCGCTTCCCGCGCGACACGACCGAGGCCGAGGTGCTCGCCGAGATCCGCCGGCTCAACGCGGATCCCGCGATCCACGGCATCCTCGTGCAGCTGCCCCTGCCGCCGGCCTATCACCTGCGCAACATCCTCGAAGCCATCTCGCTCGAGAAGGACGTGGACGGCTTCCATCTCTACAACGTCGGCAGCCTCATCTTCGGCGATACGGTGTTCCCGCCCTGCACCCCCTTCGGCGTGCAGTGCATGCTCGAGTCGGAGGACATCCCGCTCGAAGGCCAGAACGTCGTGGTGGTCGGCGCGAGCAACATCGTGGGCAAGCCCATGGCGATGATGCTCATGCAGCGCGAGGCGACCGTCGCCATCTGCCACGCGAAGACGCGCGACCTCGCGCAGTTCACCATCCTCGCCGACATCCTGATCGTGGCGGCCGGGCAGCCGCGCCTCATCACCGCGCCGATGGTGAAGACCGGCGCCGTGGTGATCGACGTGGGCATCAACCGCCTGCCCGACGGCACCCTCGTGGGCGACGTCGATTACGAGCCGGTCGCGCGCAAGGCGTCGTACATCACGAAAGTGCCCGGCGGCGTGGGGCCGATGACGGTGACGATGCTCCTCGGCAACACCGTCCACGCGGCCGAGCGCACGCTGCAGGCCTCGCAAGGGAAAGCGGCGGCGTGCTGAAAGGCCATTTCAGCCACTTCCTCGCCGCCGACCCGGGCCGCCTGCATTTCGCCGCCCACAGCCATCACCCGTGGCCCGACGCCACGCGCGCCGCGCACCTGCAGTACTGGGACGATTCGGCGCGCTACGCGGACCGCAAATGGGACCGCATCTTCGGCGTGACGGTGCCGAAGGCGCAGGCGCATCTCGCGCGGCTGCTGCAGCTCTCCGATCCCGCGCAGGTCGCCTTCTCGGCGAACACCCACGATTTCGTGCAGCGCCTCTACTCTTGCTTCGAGGAGCGGCGCCCGCTTCGCGTGCTTTCCAGCGCGCACGAGTTCTACAGCTTCCGCCGGCAGACGCGGCGACTCGCCGAGGCGGGGCGCGTCGCGCTCGAGGAAGTGCCCGGGCCGCCTTTCGAGAGCTTCCTCGAGCGCTTCGTCGAGCGCGAGCGCGGCGCGCCCTGGGATCTCGTCTTCCTCTCGCACGTGTTCTTCGATTCCGCCTTCGTCGTGCGGGCGCTGGAAGCGGTGTGCGATGCGGCGCCGGAGAACGCGATGGTCGTGATCGACGGCTATCACGCCTTGTGCGCGCTTCCCGTCGATCTCACGCGCGTGCACCGCAGGGCCTTCTATGTGGGCGGCGGCTACAAGTACGCGATGGCGGGCGAAGCGGCGGCGTACCTCGCGGTGCCTCCGGGATGCGACGCGCGGCCCCTGAACACCGGCTGGTTCGCGGCATTCCGCTCGCTCGCCGGGCCGGCCGATGCGGACGTGCCGTACGAGCCGGACGCGATGCGCTTCTGGGGCGCGACCTTCGATCCGTCGGGGCTCTATCGATTCAACGCGGCGATGGACTGGCTGCAATCCACGGGTGTGACGATCGCGCAGGTCCACCAGCATGCCGAAGAGTTGCAGCAGCGGTTCCTTCGCGGGCTCGAGGCGGTCGCCTCGCCGCGACTGTCGCCGCAGCACCTGGTGCCCGCCGAGGGAATTCCCCGCGGCAATTTCCTCGCGTTCGACGTCGAGGATGCGGCGGAGCTTTACGTGCGGCTCTCGGCGCAGCAGGTCGCCATCGACCGTCGCGACCGGCGGCTGCGCTTCGGCTTCGGCATCTACCACGAGCCGGCCGATGTCGATCGCCTGCTCGAAGCGGTGTCGCGCGCGCTGGTGGGATAATCGCGCGCATGACGACCCGACGAAACTTCCTCCTCGCGCTCGCGGCGGCGGGCGCGCTGGCCGCGGCCCTGCCCTCATCCGCCCAGACGTATCCTTCCAAGCCGATCCACTTCGTGGTGCCCTATCCCGCGGGCGGGCCGCTCGACACCGTGGCGCGCCTGCTGGGCAGCAAGGTGAGCGAATCGGTCAGGCAGCCGGTGATCGTGGAGAACAAGCCCGGGGCCGGCGGCAACATCGGCGCGGACTCCGTCGCCAAGTCGGCGCCGGACGGATACACGATCCTCATGGGCGCGGTGGCGACGCACGCCATCAATCCCACGCTCTACGCGAGCATCCCCTACGACGCGGTGCGCGACTTCATTCCGATCACGCAGGTCGCCTCGACGCCGAACGTGCTCGTCGTGAATCCGGCGATCCCCGCGAACAACGTGCGCGAGTTCATCGCGTATGCGAAGGCGAATCCGGGCAAGCTCAACTTCGGCTCGGGCAGCACCGGCAGCGCCGGCCACCTCGCGGGCGAGCTCTTCGACACGATGGCGGGCGTGAAGATGGTCCACGTGCCCTACAAGGGCGCTGGCCCCGCGATGCAGGACCTCATCGGCGGCCAGATCCAGCTGATGTTCGACAACCTCGCATCCTCGCTCGGACAGATCAAGGCGGGCCGCGTGAAGCCGCTCGCGGTCACCACGGCGAAGCGCTCGGCGCTGGCCCCCGACCTGCCGACGATCTCCGAGTCCGGCCTGCCGGGCTTCGACATCAGCACGTGGTTCGGCATCTTCGTGCCGGCGAAGACGCCGCAACCGATCGTCGACCGGCTCTACGCGGAATTCACGCGCGCGCTCGCGCTGCCCGAGGTGCGCGAAGCCATGCTCAAGCTGGGCGCCGAGCCCGTCGGCAACAAGCCGGAAGAGTTCGCCGCGTACATCCGCTCCGAAGCCGACAAGTACGCGAAGCTCATCAAGGCTTCCGGCGCGAAGGCGGACTGAAGCCCATGCCGCGCGCGCCGGGGTCCGCATGGGTGCACCGGCTCGAATGGGTCATCGCGTTCGCGGGCGCCCTGCCCTTCGCCGTCGCGACCGTGGCGCTGCTGTGGGGCGATTCGCACATCCGCGTGCCGGCCATCGCCGCGCTGGTGACGGTCTCCGCGATCGTGATCTCGCACCTGGGCGGCATCGAGGCGGGCCTCGCGCTGCATGACGAGAGCGCGACGGCAGGCACCCGCACGATCGCCATCGGCCTCGGCGTGGTGGCCTCGGTCGCTGCCTGGGGCGTGCTGTGGCTGCCGTCGCCGCAGTCGCAGCTCGCCAGCGCGCTCGGGCTCTTCGTCGCCGTTTGGGCGGCGGACCTGTGGCTGTCCCGCCATGGCCTCGTGCCGGCGTGGTTCGTGGACCTGCGCACGGCGATCACGGCCCTGGTCGCCGTGATCCTCGGCATCGCGCTTTACCTGCTCTAGGCGTTTCGGCTTTTCTTCTTCTTCGTCGCGCCGGGGCGCGCCCAGCGCGCGAGCCAGGCGAACAGCTCGCGATACCACAGGCGCGAGTTCTGCGGCTTCAGGATCCAGTGGTTCTCGTCGGGGAAGAACACGAGCCGCGCCGGCACGCCCTTCGACTTGAGCGTGTTGTAGTACGCGAGCCCCTGCGAATCCGGCACGCGGTAATCGAGGAGCCCGTGGATCACGAGCGTGGGCGTTTTCATGCGCTCGGCGCGCGCGCGGGGGTTCTGCGCATCGACGCGCCTGGGATTCTCCCAGTAGAGTGCCCCCAGCTCCTTCGGGTGCCAGTAGTACGCGTCGTCGGAGAACATCGCCACCCAGTCGAAGCAGCCGGCATGGCACACGTAGGCCTTGTAGCGGTCCGTGTGCCCGTTCATCCACGCCACCATGTAGCCGCCGTAGCTGCCGCCCGCGGCCACGAGCCGGTCGCGATCGATGTAGCCCTGCTTCAGCATGAAGTCGGTGGCGGCCTCGACGTCGGCCAGCTCGCGCTTGCCCCATTCGCCGTCGATCGACTGCAGGAACTTCTGGCCGAACGACGACGACCCGTGGTAATTCACGCACGCGACGACGTAGCCCTGCGCCGCGAAGACGTGGTTGTTCCAGCGGAAATGGAAGTTGTCGCCCCAGATGCTGTGCGGCCCGCCGTGGATGTTGTGCAGCAGCGGCCAGCGCCGCCGCTCGTCGAAGCCGGGCGGGTACACGACCCACATCTGCACCTTCTCGCCGCGCCAGCCGGCGACCTCGAACTCGCGCACGTCGCCCAGCTTCACGCCGGCCATCACCTCGTCGTTGAAGCGATCGATGCGCCGCTCCTCCTCGCCGCGCGCCGACCAGAACACCGCCGGCGGCGTGCTCATCGTGTTGCGCACGAAGACGCGGCAATCCTGCGCGACGTCGAATTCGCTCACGATGCCGCCCTGCGCCGCGATCTCGGGCGCGCGGGCGCCGAGGGGCCAGCGGAAGAGGTGCTGGCGCGCGCGATCCTCGGCCACGAACAGCACCGACGCGGAATCGGCGCTCCAGGCGAGCGGCGCATGCAGGCTGCGGTCCCAGCGGCCCGAGACGACGGAAAGGCGCTCGCGCTCGCGGTCGTACAGCGTGAGCTGGAACGGCGCCACGTAGCTCTTGCGCAGGTCCTGGCCCAGCATCGCGAGCCAGCGCCCGTCGGGCGAGTAGCGCGGGTATTCGTGCGAGAGCTTCGAGCGCCCGGTGAGCGTGCGGAAGCGCCCCGCGCGCAGGTCGAGCGCGACCATCGCGTAGTCGTGGTCGAAGCGCTTGTCGTCGGCCGGGTCGAAGGCGAACGCGACCTCGCGCCCGTCCGGGGAGATGTCGTAGAAATGCGCCGAGGGCTCGCTCCTCACCAGCTCGTACTTCGTGCCGGCGAAGAGGTCGCGCACGCGGCCGCCGTCGATGTCGACGGTGAAGAGGTGCGGCACGCGGCCGTCGGAGAGCCAGTGGTCCCACCAGCGATAGGCGGAGTGCTCGACGACGTGCGCCTTCACCTTGTCGTCCTTCCACTGGCGGTAGCGTTTCGCGATGCCGGAGAGGCTCTTTTCCCCGGGCCACACCCACGACACGAACGCGAGTCGCCGCGAGTCGGGAAACCACTTGACGGCGAACGCGCCCGTCGCGATGTTCGTGAGCCGGCGCGCCTCGCCGCCGTCCGGCGCGATGAGGTACACCTGCGACTCCTCGTCGCCCTTCTCGCTCCCGGCGGCCGGGCGCTTCGCGACGAACGCGATCCAGCGCCCGTCCGGCGACCAGCGCGGCTCGCCATCCTTGTCGCCCGCGCTCGTGAGGCGCCTGGGCTCGCCGCCGAACGCGGAGAGCAGCCACAGGCTCGCGCGCTGCGTGTTCTGCTCCATGTCGAACGATGTGACCGACACGCAGGCCTGCGCGCCGTCCGGGGAGATCGCGGGCTGCGCGGGCCGCTCGATCTTCCAAAGGTCCTCGACCGTGATCGGTTTCTTCTTCATGGCTCCGCAAAAAAACGAAGCGCACCGGGGGCGGGTGCGCCGATGGGCCGGGATTCTACGCCGTCGGAGATTTTCTTGTCCCGGGTCAAGGAATTGCCGCTCCGCGCGCACGCCGGGGGCTTGCGTCCGGGGGCGATTTCCGGGACAATGGTATTGCGAATCGTTCTTGTTTGCACCCTCAAAGCGAGCGGCTATGTACATCTGCAACTGCATGGGCATCACCGAGCGGGAAATCCGCGGGGCGGCCGACCTCGGCTGCCAGAGCGTCAAGGACCTGAGCCGCGAGCTCGGCGTGGGCACCTGCTGCGGCAAGTGCGTGCCCGAGGCGCGCAATCTCCTCAGCGCCTGCTGCGGCGCCGCAGCGCCCGTCCAGGCCGCGGCATCCGGCGATTGACCCCGGCGGCCCCGCGTTCGGCGCACGCCCGGCACCGGGCCACGGCGACGCGCCGCGCTAGAATCGACGTTTCCCTTCCCCGCGGAGGCCGTTCATGCAAGGCGACCGCCAGGTCATCCAGCTCCTGAACCGCCAGCTCACCCGCGAGCTCACGGCGGTGAACCAGTATTTCCTGCACGCCCGCATGTACACGCAATGGGGCTTCCAGGAGCTCGGCGAGAAGGAGTACCACGAATCCGTCGACGAGATGAAGCATGCGGACAAGTTGATCCAGCGCATCCTCATGATCGAGGGGCTGCCTAACCTGCAGGATCTGGGCAAGCTGCGCATCGGCGAGAACCCGCGCGAGATGCTCTCCTCGGACCTCGACCTCGAGCGCGGCTCGCAGGACACCCTCAAGGAGGGCATCGCCGCCTGCGAGACGGCGAAGGACTACGTGTCGCGGGAGATCCTCGAGGACATCCTCGAGGACACCGAGGAGCACATCGACTGGATCGAGACGCAGCTCGAGCTGATGGACAAGGTGGGCGAGCAGAACTACCTGCAGTCCGCCATGGGAGAGATCGCGAAGTCATGAAGCCGAACGACATGAAGCCCCTGTTCCAGTGGGATGATCCCCTGCTCTTCGAGGACCAGCTCACCGAGGACGAGCGCATGGTGCGCGACAGCGCGCGTGCGTACTGCCAGGACAAGCTGATGCCGCGCGTGCTCGAGGCGCACCGCCACGAGAAATACGACCGCGCGATCTTCAATGAGATGGGCGCGGTGGGTTTCCTCGGCCCGACCATCGAGGGCTACGGCTGCGCGGGCGTGAACCACGTCTGTTACGGCCTCATCGCCCGCGAGATCGAGCGCGTGGATTCCGGCTACCGCTCGGGCATGAGCGTGCAATCGTCGCTCGTCATGCATCCCATCCACGCCTACGGCACCGAGGAGCAGCGCCAGCGCTGGCTGCCGAAGCTCGCCACCGGCGAGCTGCTCGGCTGTTTCGGCCTCACGGAGCCCGACTACGGCTCCGACATCGGCAGCATGATCACCCGCGCGAAGAAGGTGGACGGCGGCTACGTCCTCAATGGCGCGAAGATGTGGATCAGCAACGCGCCGATCGCCGACCTCTTCCTCGTCTGGGCCAAGGACGACGCGAACGACATCCGCGGGTTCGTGCTCGAGAAGGGCATGAAGGGCCTCACGGCACCCAAGATCGAGGGCAAGTTCAGCCTGCGCACGTCGTGCACCGGCGAAGTGGTGCTGGCGGATGTCTTCGTCCCCGACGCGAACCTGCTGCCCAACGTGAAGGGGTTGCGCGGGCCGTTCGGCTGCCTCAACAAGGCGCGCTACGGCATCGGCTGGGGCGTGCTCGGCGCCGCGGAATTCTGCTGGCACGCCGCGCGCCAGTACACGCTCGACCGCAAGGCGTTCGGCAAGCCGCTCGCCGCGAACCAGCTCATCCAGAAGAAGCTCGCCGACATGCAGACGGAGATCACCCTCGGCCTGCAGGCGGCGCTGCGCGTGGGACGCCTCATGGACGAAGGGCGCGCCACGCCGGAGATGGTCTCCATCATCAAGCGCAACAACAGCGGCAAGGCGCTGGACATCGCCCGCACCTCCCGCGACATGCACGGCGGCAACGGCATCGCGGACGAGTTCCACGTGATCCGCCACGTGCTCAACCTCGAGGCGGTCAACACCTACGAGGGCACGCACGACGTCCACGCGCTCATCCTCGGGCGCGCGCAGACCGGGATCTCGGCCTTCTAGGCGGCCCCCGCCGCGGGCACGGGCGGCGTCTCGACCAGCAGCGGCTCCACACCGCGCGCGAGCTTCTCGACGGCGCCGCTGGACACGACGCGGTGCCGGTTCATGTACTCCTCGTGGTTCTTCTCGACGTCGTCGAGGTCGTACACGTAGTTCACCATCAGCCCGAACGACTGCGCGACACCCTTCGCGGAGGTGTCGGCCGCCCAGTTCACGCGCTCGAGCCGCGCGCCGTTGCCGAGGTGGAAGCGCGCCACCGGATCGACGGCGTGCCCGTTGTCCCATTCGCGCGTGAGGTACCACGCGGCCAGGCCCTCGAGCGATTCGCGGAAGGCCGCGTCGGGCATCGTCCCCGCCCTGGAAACCTCCTCGAGCACCGCCATGCGCAGCGGCTCGCGCACGGCGTCGCGCTCGGCGACCTGCTGCAGCTTGCGCCGCGCCCACGCGCGCAGCCCCGGCACCGGAGAGAGGGTGGCGAAGATCCGCAGGTTCGGAAGCTCGGCGTGCAGGTCGGCCGCCACCTGCTTGATGAGGAAGTTGCCGAACGAGATGCCCTTGAGGCCGGGCTGGCAGCTCGTGATCGAATAGAACACCGCGCAGCGCGCCCGCCGCGGGTCGCCCACCGCGCTTTCCATCGCGAGGATCGGGCCCACTTCGGAGGGCATCTCGTTCACGAACGCCACTTCCACGAAGATCAGCGGATCGTCGGGCAGCGCGGGATGGAAGAACGCGAAGCAGCGGCGGTCGCGCTCCAGCCGGCGCTTGAGGTCGGGGAAGCCGCGGATCTCGTGCACCGCCTCGTAGGCGATGAGCCGCTCGAGGATCGCCGCGGGCGTGCTCCAGTCGATGCGGCGCAGCTCCAGGAAGCCGCGGTTGAACCACGACCCGAGCAGGTGGCACAGGTCCGAATCGACCGGCCCCAGCTCCGGGTTCTTCTTCATCGCGTCGAGCAGCTCGCGGCGCAGCTCGAGCAGCGTCGCGGTGCCGCCGGGCGCCATGTTCATGCGCCGGAAGACCTCCTGGCGCGCGGGCTCGGCGACCTTCTGCAGCAGCGCGAGGTTCGCGGCGGAAGGCTCGGCGTGGTAAGCCTTGGCCGCGGCGAGCACCGCATCACGGTCCGGCGAGAAATCGCGCGCGAGGGCCTCGAAGAAGCGCGTGCGGCCCGCGGCGTCGAGCCCGCGGTAGAGCGCGAGCGCCCGCCGCGCCATCGCCGCGCCCGAGGCTTCGCCGCGCTCCGAGATGAGCGTGCGCAGCAGCGTGGCGAGCCGGTCCGCGCGCCGCTGCGATGGCGTGCGAACGATGCCGGTCGCGGCGAGCGAGCCGACGAGGCGCTCGATGAATCCGGTCATGGTGAGGCTGCCTTCCCTGCGCCGTTGAAGCGTTCGCGCAGGACATTCTTCTGCACCTTGCCCATCGCGTTACGCGGCAGTTCGTCGACGATGTAGACGCGCTTGGGCACCTTGAAGTTCGCGAGCCGCTTCTTCAACGCGTCGATCAGCTCCCGCTCGGCCGGGTGCGCGCCGGCGCGGGGCACCACGACGCCGATCACGGCCTCGCCGAAGTCCGCGTGCGGCACGCCCACGACCGCGCTTTCCTGCACGCCGGGCAGCTCGTCGAGGGCGAGCTCGATTTCCTTGGGATAGACGTTGTAGCCGCCGCTGATGATGAGGTCCTTCGAGCGGCCGACGATCGTGAGGTACTTGTCCGCGGAGAGGCTGCCCACGTCGCCCGTCCTGAAGTAGCCGTCGGCGGTGAACTCCTCCGCCGTCTTCTCCGGCATGCGCCAGTAGCCCGAGAAGACGTTCGGGCCCTTCACCTGCACGTGGCCGATCGCACCCGGCGGGCATGGCTTGCCGTCGTCGTCGACCACGCGCACGCTCACGCCGGGAAGCGCCGGGCCGACGGAGCCTGCGCGCCGCTCGCCTTCGAGCGGGTTCGACGTGAGCATCCCGGTTTCGGTCATGCCGTAGCGCTCGAGGATGCGGTGGCCGGTGCGGCCCTCGAATTGCGCGTGCGTTTCCGCGAGCAGCGGCGCCGAGCCCGAGACGAAGAGTCGCATGCCGGCGACGCTTTCCCGGGTCAGCGCCGGATCGGCCAGCAGGCGCGTGTACAGCGTCGGAACGCCCATGAACACCGTCGAATGCGCGAAGTCCGCGATGGCCCTCTTCGCATCGAACTTCGGATGGAAGCGCATCGCCGATCCATTGAGCAGCATGCAGTGGCAGGCCACGAAGAGGCCATGCACGTGGAAGAGCGGCAGCATGTGCACCAGCACGTCGCCCGGGCGGAAGCCCCAGAAGCGATGCAGCACCTCGGCGTTGGAGGCCAGGTTGCGGTGGCTCAGCATCGCGCCCTTCGAGCGCCCGGTGGTGCCCGAGGTATAGAGGATCGCGGCGAGGTCGTCGCCGCCGCGCTCGACGGTCCCGAACCGCGTGGGCGCGCTGCGGGCGGCATCGCGCGCGCTGCCCTGCCCGTGCTCGTCGAGCGAGAAGACGTGGCGGATGCCCAGGCGCGCGGCGAGCGGCTGCAGCCACGGCATGGAGCGCGGCTGCGCGACGATCGCGCCGGGCTCGGCATTCTCGAGAAAGTAGCCGATCTCGCCTTCCTGGTAGGCGCTGTTGAGCGGCAGGTACGCGAGCCCGGCGCGCAGGCAGCCGAGATAGAGCAGCAGCGCCTCGGGCGACTTCTCCACCTGGACGGCGACGCGATCGCCCGGCCGCAGCCCGAGGCCCGCGAGCAATGCGGCATAACGCGCGGCGCCCTCGTCGGCCTGTCCGTAGGTGACCACGGATTCGTCGGGCAGGATGAGCAGCGGCGATTCCCGGTCGGCCGGGAAGCGGGATTCGAAGAGGGCGTAGAGGTTCTGGTTCATGCGTTTCCGGGGACGAATCCCAGCTTGAGCTCCTCGTCGGCGACGCCGGCGGAGCGATATTCGCCGAAAGTCGGCGCGTCGTCACGGCTCTCCCCGAGGATGGCGGCGACCGCCGACCCCGGAAGCACCTCGATGCGCGCACGAGCGTACACGCTGCGCACGCGTTGCGCGGGCGCGGCGAGCGCGACGTAGATGCCGCCGCCGGCGCGCCCGGTCACGGTGAGGTTCACGCGCGTGCCGCGGGCGGCGAGCGCCGCCAGCGCCGCGGCCGCATCGACCACGTATTCCGTGAGGATGCGCCGCTCCTCGTCCAGCCGCGCCGCATGCGAGGCGCTGTCCAGGAAGACCTCGAGGCGTTGCGGCGGATCGGCGGCATGCCGCCAGGCGATGTCGGCGAAGCGCCAGGCGCGCGCCGCATCCACGGGCTTGTTGTCCACGAATCCCACGAACGATTCCACCGCGCCCTCGTCGCGGCCCTGCCCGGCGATCACGCCGTCGCACTCCTCGCCCTCGTAAGTGGAAAAGATGCGCGCGAGCTCGTCGCGGCGCGCCGCTTTCCAGGCTGGCGGGTCGCGCGAGCTTTCCAGGCGCGCGCGCAATTCCTCGTGCCGCTCGCGGAAGCGCGCGGCGCGATCGGGCTGCGCCTGGAGCGCATCGCGAAGCCACGGCTGCACATCGGTGCCCGGCTCCCAGGCGCCATTGGCCGCGCACGTCCCGGCACGCGACCTGGGGGAGAACGTCGCCTCGGCCATCGCGCGGAACGCCTCGTCGAGCGGGTTCGAGCCCGAGGCGGCCGCGATCACGGCCGGGCCCGACATGGCCATGCGCGTGTCCGGCCCGAGCAGCCGTTGCGCGGCCAGGTGCGCCAGCATGCTCGCGCCGCCGAAGCAGTTGCGCCCGAGCAGCGCCGCGATCGGCACGCCGGCGAGCGCGGCGCGCAGCCCCGCGCGATACGCGAGGCGAAAGCCGCCGAGCGCGCGCAGTCCCTCGGACACGCGCGCGCCGGCCGAATCGATGTACATCACGAGCGGCGTGCGATCCGGCACGCATCGCTCGAAGACCGCCGCGAGCCGCTCGCACTCGGCGAGGCCCAGCGAGCCGCTCGCCACGAAGTTCTCCACGAGCGCCACCTGCACGGCCCGCCCGTCGAGCCGTCCGCCACCGAGGGTGAGGTTGCCCACGCGCTCGGCCGCCGGCTCGAAGCCGACGGCGGCGCGAAGCGCGTCGATGAGCGTGCCGCCTGCGGTCATAGCGCCTCGGCGAGCACCACGATCGGATGCCGTGCCTCGCGCGCGGCGCCGTGCGCGACCTGCTGGCGGCAGCTCGTGCCGCTCGCGACGATGGTGGCATCGCCCGCGGCGCGAACCGCGGGCAGCAAGGCCGCCTCCCCCATCTTCATGGAGACGTCGTAATGCTCGTGGCCGAACGAGCCCGCCATGCCGCAGCAGCTCGACTCGATCGCGTCGACCTGCGTGTCCGGCAGCGAGCGCAGCAGCGCAAGCGTCGCCTCGAAGGCGCCGAAGGCCTTCTGGTGGCAGTGGCCGTGCACGCGCAGCGGCCCGGGCGAGCGGCGCCAGGGAGGCCGCACGCGGCCCGCCTTCAGCTCCGCCGCGAGGTACTGGTCGATCATCTGCGACTGTGCCAGTGCGCCGGCCAGCGCGTCCTTCGGAAAGAGCGCCGCGTACTCGTCGCGGAAGGTGAAGAGGCACGAGGGCTCGAGTCCCACGACGGGAACACCCGCCTCGAGCCAGGGCTTCAGAGCCTGCATCGTCTGCAGCGCTTCGCGCCTCGCCTCCTCGACCATGCCCGCCGTGAGGTAGGTGCGGCCGCAGCACAGCGCGCGTCCGTCCGGGCCCGCGGGCGAGACCACCTCGTGGCCGGTGGCTTCGAGCACGCGCACCGCGGCGGCGAGGTTGCCC
>DASTGG010000027.1:0-3474 GCA_035719385.1 Usitatibacter sp. | reverse complement strand
CGTCGCGCGCCGGCTGGGCGCGATCGAGAACGCGAAGCCCACGGACCTGGAGCAGGCCATCGGCGGGCGCCTCGCGCACGACGTGGCGAGCGCCTCGGCGCGGAACGGCGCGGATGTCACGCTCACCTCGGTGTTCACGCTCGACAAGATGCAGGCCCAGGCGCACGAGGTCGAGCAGGCGCGCGCCGAGGGCATCGAGTTCCGCGACGGCTACGCGCCGGTAGGCATCGTGCGCGGCGCCGACGGGCGCGCCACGGCGCTGCGCATCGCGCGCTGCGAGGCGAAGTTCGTGGGGCCCAAGCTCGAGATCAACGTGACGCCCGGGACGGAGCAGCAGATCCCGGCGGACCTCATCGTTTCGGCCATCGGGCAGGCCGTGGACTTCACGGGCCTGGAGGAATTCGACAGCGGCAAGGGCACCGTCACCGCGGACCGCAACTACCAGGTCGCCGGCAAGCCGGGCGCCTTCGCGGGCGGCGACGTGATCCGTCCGCACCTGCTCACCACCGCGATCGGCCACGGCTCCATCGCGGCCGACACGATCGACCGCTTCCTCGCCGGCGAGGATCCCGAGAAGCGGCCGAAGATCGACGTGCACCACTTCGACCTGGTGCGCAAGCTGGTCGAGAAGGGCATCGCCCCGGGGCGGGTCACCGAGCCGATGTGGGGGACCTGCGATTCGACCGCGGTCGTGCACAACTTCGACAACCGCGCCGACCGGCAGGTGATCACGCACAAGGACATGTTCCTCGCGCATTTCGCGTACACGCCCAGGACGAAGCGCAGGGTGCTCACGCTCACGCGCGAGTCGGCGCTGGGCAACTTCGACGAGCGCGTGGTCGCGCTCACCGAGGCGCAGGCGGTGGCCGAGGCGAAGCGCTGCATGAGCTGCGGCATGTGCTTCGAGTGCGACAACTGCGTCGTGTACTGCCCGCAGAAGGCGGTGTTCAAGGTGCAGAAGACCAAGTCCACGACGGGCCGCTACGTCGATACCGACTACGACCGCTGCATCGGCTGCCACATCTGCAAGGACGTGTGCCCGACGGGTTACATCCAGATGGGGTTGGGCGAGTGATGCGGACCCGGATTCCCGCCTTCGTGGGAATGACGCTCGCCGCGGTTGCGGCGTGCGCGGCCATGGCCGCGCCGCCCACGCTCGACCGCGCCCGTTCCGGCCCCTGCGTCGACAAGCCCGAGGTGATGCGCCGCGTCCACATGGACCTGCTCACGCACGGCCGCGACCAGACGGTGCACATGGGCCTGCGCGACGGCAGGGCGAGCCTGCAGGGCTGCGTGAACTGCCACGCGAGTCGCGAGGACCATCGCGTCGTCGGGTCGGACCACCATTTCTGCCAGGGCTGCCACGAGTACGCCGGGGTGCGCCTCGACTGCTTCGGCTGCCACGCGAGCCGCGCACGATGAAACCGAGCGATCCCGGCCGCCGCGACTTCCTCGCCGCCACCGCGGCGCTGGCGATCGCGCCCGGCGTGTTCCTGTATGCGCCCGCCGAGGCGAAGAATGCCTCGGAGGCCGCGAGCGCCAGGGTGCGCTGGGGCATGCTGATCGACACCACGCGCTGCTCGGAAGACTGCCGCGCCTGCGTGGATGCATGCAGCCGCGAGAACGGATACTCAGCGAAGCCGGGCCGCAACGATAGTCGCACATCGGTGCAGTGGATCCGCAAGGTGCGGCTCACCGACCGCAAGACCGGCGAGGCCACCTCGCTGCCGTTGATGTGCCAGCACTGCGCGCAGCCGCCGTGCGTGGACGTCTGCCCCACGGGCGCATCCTTCAAGCGCGCCGACGGCATCGTGCTCGTGGACCGCCACCGCTGCATCGGCTGCCGGTATTGCATGATGGCGTGCCCCTACAAGGCGCGCAGCTTCGTGCACGAGCCCGTGGCCGACCAGAATCCCGACGTCCCCCGCGGGCAGGGCTGCGTCGAGGGCTGCACCCTGTGCATGCACCGCGTCGATCGCGGCGCGCAGCCGGTGTGCGTGGAGGCCTGCGCGGCCGCCGGCCACGGCGCGATCCTCTTCGGCGACCTGAACGACCCGCAGAGCGAGATTTCCAGGCGCGTCCGCGCCGTGCGCACGACGGCGCTGCGCGCCGACCTGCGGCTCGACCCCGGCGTGCGTTACGAGGGACTGTGATGGCCGCGATTCCTGCATCCATGGCGCATCGCGATCGCGGCGGGCTCGCCGTGGCGCTCATCGCCCTCGTGCTCCTCGCGGGCCTGGGCGCCGCGTACTACATGGAGGAGCACGGCCACGTCGTGAGCGGCATGAACAACCAGGTCGTCTGGGGCCTGCCGCACGTGTTCGCGTTCTTCCTCATCGTGTCGGCGTCCGGCGCGCTCAACGTGGCCTCGATCGCCTCGGTCTTCGGCGAGAAGGCGTACAAGCCGCTCGCGCCGCTGTCGGTGCTGATGGCCGTGGCGCTGCTCGCCGGCGGCCTCATGATCCTCGTGCTCGACCTCGGCCGCCCGGAGCGCCTCCTCGTGGCCGTGACCAACTACAACTTCCGGTCGATCTTCGCCTGGAACATGCAGCTCTACACGGGCCTCTTCGCGATCGGCGCGCTGTACCTGTGGGTGCTGCTCGAGCGCCGCCATAACCGCTTCACCCGGCCGGTCGGCATGCTCGCCTTCGCGTGGCGCGTCGTGCTCACGACCGCGACCGGCTCGGTGCTCGGGTTCCTCGTCGCGCGGCAGGCGTTCGGCACCGCGGTGCTCGCGCCGCTCTTCATCGCGCTGTCGCTCGCGTGGGGCCTCGCCGCCTTCTGGATCGGGCAGGTGGCGCTCGCGCGCGGGCCGGTGGACGACGCGTTCGCGCGCCGCATCGGCCGGCTGCTGGGCCTCTTCCTCATCGTCGTGCTCTGGCTCGTCGCCGTCTACCACGGCACCAACCTGTACTGGGCGCGGCAGGACGCCTTCGAGCGCTTCATCCTCGTGGACGGCGCGCCGTACGCGCAGATCTTCTGGGGTGGGTTCGTGCTCGTCGGCTGCGCGGTGCCGCTCGCGCTCGTCTATCATCCGCGGCTCGCGAGCCCGCGCTCCACGCTGCTCGCGTGCGCGCTCGCGATCGCGGGCGCGATCGCCTTCGTCTACGTGCTCCTCATCGGCGCGCAGGCCTATCCGATGGAGATCTTCCCCGGCTACGCGGCGCGCAGCGACTTCGGCGACGGGCGCATCGATCCGTACCTGCCCAGCCTGCCCGAGCTGTTGCTCGGCCTCGGCGGCATCGCCGCGGCGGCGCTGATCACGGTGATCGGCACGCGCGTGTTCCCGATCCTGCCGCGCGAGGGCCGCTGATGCGCGCGCTCATGGTCTCGGCGGCCGCGCGCTCGTCGGGCAAGACGACCGTGGCGAGCGCGCTCGCGGCGGTGCTCGCGCGCCGCGGGCTTGCCGTGCAGCCCTTCAAGAAGGGACCGGACTTCATCGACCCGCAGTGGCTCGCGGCCGCGGCGGGCACG
>DASTGG010000026.1:0-2834 GCA_035719385.1 Usitatibacter sp. | reverse complement strand
GTCCGGCCCCTTGCAGAGCGCGAGCGGGATCGCGCACAGGGGCGGGTTCTCCTCGCGCCTGGCGATCGCCTCGGCGCTGAGGCTTCTCTCGAAGATGCCGGCCAGCTGCATGAACCACATGGCCACGCTCTTCGGGTCGCTCTCGTGCGGCAGGCACTTGACATAGCGCGTGTTCGGCGTGACGGCGTGCTCGTACGTGCCGTCGAACGCGTCGGAGAATTTCACCTCCACCAGCTCGGCGATCGCGACCGCGTCGCGCTGCAGGTCCACCCGGTTGGCCTCGCCCGCGGCCTTCGCCGCGCCCGTGGCGCGCTCGAGCAGCCCCTCGGAGGGATCGGAGAGCTCGCGCGCTCCGGAAAGGGCACAGGCGTCGGCCGCGTTCTGCAGCTCGTGCTTCACGATGAAGAGGTGCGAGAGGTCCAGCACGAGCCCGACCATCAGCACGAGCGTCACGATCGAGATCGCGACCATGATGGCGATCGCGCCGCCCTGGTGGCGCCTTCCGCGCATGCCGATCACGGTTGCCATGGCCCTTTCCCCGTCAGCGCGTTCCCGAACCGCCGGACGTGCTCGCGTTGCCGACGCCGATGTTGAACACGTTCACCGGCGGCTGCGGCCGCTCGAACGAGCGCTGGTAGCGGTCGACCGCGAACTTCGCGGCCTCGCCGTCGAGGGCGAGCGGCGGCCCGGGACGCGGGCCCGGGTTCACGGACTGCAGCATGCCGGCGCTCTTCACCGAGGCGCCCATGCGGTCGTCCACCAGCGACGGGTAGAAAGCGCACCCGGCAAGGGCCAGGGCGCACAGCAGAAGGAGTTTCTTGTTGACGAACATGATGGGCTCCTGGGTCACTTCATCTGGAATCCGCCGGGTTGCGGCGGCGGCGGCGCGGCGGCCCCTTCGAGGCGGCCGCCGAGCAGGAATTCGCTGCGGGTCGGCTCGATGAAGCTGTCGGTCGGCAGGATCGGCGCGCCGGGCATGGGCTTCACCAGGTGCGGCGTCACGATGAAGAGCAGCTCCGAGCGGTCGGCCTGGAACTCGCTGCTGCGGAAGAGCGCGCCCAGCACCGGCAGCTCGCCGATCACGGGCAGCGCCTTCACCGCCTCGGTCACGTTGTTCTTGATGAGGCCGCCGATCGCGAAGGTCTCGCCGTCGCGCAGCTGCACCGTGGTCGATGCGCGCCGCGTGGTGATGGTGGGCAGGATGTTCGTCTGCCCGGCCGCGGAGGTGACGGCGACGCCCACCTGCGAGAGCTCCGAGACTTCCGGCGTCACGCGCAGGTTGATGCGGCTGTCCTCGAGGACCGTGGGCGTGAAGCGCAGCCCCACGCCGAACTCCTTCTCTTCCAGCGTGATCGTCACCGCGCCGAAGCCGCTCGACTGCGGCACCGGGATGAAGATCTTGCCGCCCGCGAGGAACGCGCCTTCCTGGCCGCTCACCGCCATGATCGTGGGCTCCGCGAGCACCTTCACGAGGCCGTTCTTCACTTCCGCGTCGAGGCTCAGCGAGCCGCTGGTGCGCCCGCCGGGATGGTTGGCGGTCAGCGTGTTGTTCGCGCCGGCGAGCAAGTGGCTCAGGAACGTGAACGTGGTGCTGCCGGTGCGCGAGAGGTTCCAGTCGACGCCCAGGCGGTCGAGCAGCGTCTTCGACACCTCCGCCACCTTCACCTCGAGCATCACCTGCTGCGAGCCTTCGACGGTGATCATGTTGACCACCTTCTTGTCGCCGCCGGTATAGGCGTTGGCGATCGCGACCAGCCGCTCGGCCTTCACCGCGTCGGACACGCGGCCGGTGAGCACGACCGAATCCGCGACCGAGGCGACCTTCACCGCCTCGGTGCCCGACATGAGCGAGTCGAGGCGCGATTTGAGGCCCGCGTTGTCGAGATCCACGTACACGTCGATGAGCGTGGTGCGGCCGCTCTTCGTCCACACGAAGACATTGGTCGTGCCGACCTTCTTGCCGACCACGTAGGCTTCGCGCGGGTTGATGAGCACGACGTCGGCCACCTCGGGGTTGCCGACCGACAGCCGCGCGGCATCGGTGGGAAGCGGCACGAGCGCCGATTTGCCCGAGACGAGGTGCAGCGTGGGGCCCATCTCGGTGGGCCCGCTGTAGGTCGCCACCTGCGGCGTGACGCTCGTCGGGGCCGCCGCCTTCGGGGCGGGCCTCGCCGGTTTCGCCGCCGGCCTGGATGCGGACGCCTTGGCGTCCGCCGCGGCCAGCACCGGATCCGGTTCGGCGGCGAGTGCGGCACAGGAGAACAACGCCACGCAGGCGGCCGCGATGGCGATCCGCAGGGGTGCGCGTGCCCGATCGATTGTTGCGTTCATTTTGGTGCTCCGGCTTGTCTCAGGTGGGGTTGTTTTCCGACGCCAGGTCGATTTCCGTGGAGGACTTCTTCACGCCGCGGATGATCTCGAAATGGTCGTGGGGCGGCGGCGCCTTCGCGACGGGCGCGCGTTTTACCGCGACGATCTTCTTCGGCTCCGGCTTGGCGGCCGTGCCGCCGTTGGTGCCGCCGTTGGTCGAGGCCATGGAGGCGGTGCGCAGCAGGTCCGCGCGGCGCGCGCCGGAAGTGGCCACCGGCTCGGTGTCCGAGCGGTTGCGAAGCGCGAAGGCGAGGTGGCCGATGTTGCGCGCGAGGTCCACCTGCTCGGCCTGCTCGGGCGAGACCTCGAGGGTCACGGTGCCCGCCGCGGGCAGCTTCGATTTCTCGCCGGGCGAGGTTTGCTGCGCCACCGCGAGGACGAGCACGCGCTCGAGGACGATCTTCGACAGCGGCTTCTGGCTCTCGTCCATGGTGTTGACGACGAGGTCCACGTAGCTGCCGGGA
>DASTGG010000025.1:0-10189 GCA_035719385.1 Usitatibacter sp. | reverse complement strand
GCGGTGTTCGGGATTTCGCCGGGCGCGGAGTTAACTTTCGTCAGCCGCCTTGCGCGGCTTGCGCGCGCGCCGCTTCGGCGCCTGCGCCGGTTTCGGCCCCGGCCTCGCCGCCTGCATCGCGTCCTTGCCCGCCTGCGCCATCATGTTCCAGGCCCACAGCGCCGGGTTGGGGATCTCGCCCTGGCCGTCGCCCTCCATCGCCTCGCGCATCTTCTCGCCGCCCTTGATGAGCGAGCGCTGGTACTCGAGCGACTTGATGGTGAGCTGCAGCATGCCGAGGTTGGCCTTGAGCCAGTGCTCCACCGTCTCGAGCTCCGCGATCTTCTTCTCGATCTCCGCGGGGTCGAGCACGGGGAACATGAGCGACTGCAGCGGGTAGCCCGACGGGTTCACCATCTTCTGCCACAGGTCGAACATCTCTTGCGGCGTGACGGGCTTGCTCATGTCTTGCCCTCGGGGCACGCCGCGGCGAAGCGAAGCCTCACCCGTGGCGTGCGATGAAGTCGCGGATGCGCGGGTAGATCATCTCGCGGTACTTGCGCCCGCTGAAGATGCCGTAGTGGCCCACGCCCTTGGCGAGGAAGTGCTGCTTGCGCCGGTCGGGAATGGACTTGCACAGCGACTGCGCCGCCTCGGTCTGGCCGTTGCCGGAGATGTCGTCGAGCTCTCCCTCGATGGTGAAGAGCGCGGTGTCGCGGATCGCCTCCGGGCGCACGCGCGCGCCCGCCACGACGAGCTGGCCCAGCGGCAGCAGGTGGCGATGGAAGACGCGATCGACCGTGTCCAGGTAGTACTCGGCCGGCAGGTCCATCACCGCGTTGTACTCGTCGTAGAAGCGGCGGTGGGAATCGGCGCTGTCGCCGTCGCCTTCCACGAGGTGCTGGTAGTACTGCATGTGCGACTCGACGTGGCGGTCGGGATTCATCGCGACGAAGCCCGCGAACTGCAGGAAGCCGGGGTACACGCGGCGCATGAAGCCGGGATAACGCATCGGCACGCGCTGGATCACCTTCGCCTCGAACCAGGACAGCGGCCGGTTCTTCGCGAAATCGTTCACCGCGGTGGGGCTGCGGCGCGTGTCGATCGGCCCGCCCATCATCGTGAGCGTGCGCGGGATGGGCTCGCCGTTCGCCGCCATGAGCGAGACCGCCGCGAGCACCGGCACCGTCGGCTGGCACACGGAAATGGCGTGCGCCGCCGGCCCCATGAAGCTCACGAAGTCCCGCACGTAGGCGACGTAGTCGTCGAAGTGGAAGGGGCCGATCGCGATGGGGATCTCCTTCGCGTCGATCCAGTCGGTGATGAAGACGTCGTGGTCCGGCAGCATCGTGCGGACCGTGTCGCGCAGCAGCGTCGCGAAATGACCGGAAAGCGGCGCGAACACGAGCACGCGCGGCTGCTCGGGCGCGCCCACCTTGCGGAAGTGCAGCAGCCGGCAGAACGGCTTCTCGACCGCGTACTCCTCGCGCACCGCGAATTGCTCGCCGCCGACGCGCACGCTCTTGATCCCGAACTCCGGCCGCTCGTAGCGCTGCGTGAGCCGCGTCATGAGGTCGAAGGCGGCGGCGACGTTGCGGCTTCCCGGAAGGTAGGACAGCGGGCTGTCGGGGTGCCCGTAAAGCTCGTTGGCGGCCTGGGCGAAAAGTCGCCAGGGCTCGAGGGCGGTGCGCTGCCAATCGTAGAGCTGGTAGAGCATCGCTTCCACGACGCGCCTCAGGATGCCTGCTGTTGCATTGCAGAATAGTTTACCGGTTTTCGCCGCGATGTCATCGAATTCATTGTCGATGCGGTGCAAGAAAGCGGACCGGAGGCCCTGCCGCCATCTGATAAGCTCATCGGACCACGTTCGACGACATGCCACGATGCCCCAGGAGAAACACGCCGGCCGCGAGCCGCCGCTCTTCCCCTCGATCGAGCCGTACGCGAGCGGCATGCTCGACCTCGATGCGCCTCACCGCATGTACTACGAGGAATCCGGCAACCCGCGCGGCGTGCCGGCCGTGTTCCTGCACGGGGGGCCGGGCGCCGGCGCGAGCGCCGTCCACCGCCAGTTCTTCGACCCGTCCTTCTACCGCATCGTGGTGTACGACCAGCGCGGGGCCGGGCGCTCCACGCCGCTCGGGTGCCTGGACGGCAACACCACGCCGGCCCTCATCGACGACCTGGAGCGGCTGCGCCGCCACTTGGGGATCGACCGGTGGCTCGTCTTCGGCGGTTCCTGGGGCTCCACGCTCGCCATCGCCTACGCCGAGCATCACCCGGAACGCTGCCTCGGGCTCGTCCTGCGCGGCATCTTCCTCTGCCGGCCGGGCGAGATCGAGTGGTTCCTCTACGGGCTGAAGGCGATCTTCCCCGAGACCTGGCGCACCTTCGCGGGCTTCATTCCCGAGGGCGAGCGCCACGACCTCCTCACCGCCTACCACAAGCGGCTGACCGACCCGGACCCGGCCGTGCACATGCCGGCGGCGCGCTCGTGGAGCGTGTACGAGGGATCGTGCTCGACGCTGCTGCCGAACCCGGCCCTCGTCGCGGACTTCGCCTCGGACCGCGTGGCGCTGGGCCTCGCGCGCATCGAGGCGCACTACTTCGTGAACGACATCTTCCTGCCGCCGGACTTCCTGCTGCAGAAAGCCGCGCGGCTCAAGCCGGTTCCCGGGACGATCGTGCAGGGCCGCTACGACATCGTGTGCCCGGCCATCTCGGCGGACGACCTGCATCGCGCCTGGCCCGAGGCCGATTACCAGGTGGTGCCGGATGCGGGCCATTCCGCCTTCGAGCCGGGCATCCGCGCGCGGCTCGTGGCGGCGACCGAGGCCTTCAAGTCCCGCTTGTGACGCGGGCGTTCGCGGCGGTGAGCTCGTTGATGTCGCGCAGGTAGCCGCGCGCCCGTTTGGCGAGGTGCGCGCGCTGCTCCGGCGTGAGCGTCGCGCTCAACGCGGAGATCATCTCGTAAACCTGCCGGTCGCGTTGCCGCAGCTTCTCGCGGTACTCGTCGCGGCGCCAGGCTTGCGTGTCGATGAAGAGCTTGCGCAGCGTGGCGACCACCTCCTCGCGCGGCGCCTTGCTGCGCACGAGCCTCAGCACCTCGCCCTCGCGGTAACGGCGGTCGGCGAGCCGCTCGCTGGAAAGGTCCGCGAAGCCGCGCACGTGCTCGAGGACGAGGTCGCGCTGCTCGCCCTCGAGGTGCCCGACCCAGCTTTCCAGGTGCTCGACCCAGCGGCCCGCCTGGCGCTTGCGCCGCTCCTCGAGCGAGCCCTTCACCGACTCGCGGATGAACTTGCGGTCGCTGTCCTCGAGCTTGTTCTGCAGGTGGTCCATCTGCTCGGCATCGAGCTGGGAGAGCAGCTCGGCCGCATCGGGCAGCACGCGTTCCAGCGCCCGGTGGTAGCGCGCATAGAGCTCGCGGTGCGCCTGCTCGATGTCGGACACCGGGATGGGCCGGTCGGCCTTGCGCAACAGCCGCTCGAAGAGCGCGCGGTATTGCGGCAGCTCGCTCTCGCGGTGCCAGTCCATCGCGCGGCCGAGCCGGTCCCGCACCCATTCCTTCTGCGGGGCGGAGAGGTCCACGTATTCGTCCACGGCCCACGTGAGCATCGGCGCCGCGTTGTCGTACGCGAGCGCGGCGTTGGTGTAGGCGAGCCGCGTGAAGCTGCACGCGGCGAGGAGCAGCGCCGCGGCGGCGAAGAGGAGCAGGTTGGCGCTGCGCGCTTTCACCAGGGAATCGGCTTGCGGTCCCGGAAGAATTGCCCGGTGGGCCCGCTGGACGGCAGCAGCGAGAGCCACACGGCGGTGTCGGCGGCTTCCTCGGCGCTGCGCGGCGCGTCGGGCCCGCCCATGTCCGTTCTGACCCAGCCCGGGCTCATCGAGTTCACGAGGATGCCGGTGCCCTTGAGCTCCGCGGCGAGCGTGATCGTGAGCGCGTTCAGCGCCGCCTTCGACACGCGGTAGGCGGGGCTGCCGGCCGTCATCTGGCTCATCTGCCCCATGCCCGACGAAAGGTTCACGATGCGGCCGTAGCGCAGCTTCTTCATGAGCGGGATGATCTCGCGGCACATGCGCACCACGCCGAAGACGTTCGTCTCGAACGTCTGGCGCCAGAGCGAGGTGGGCGTGTCCTCCACGAGCGCCTTCGACGACTCGGGAAAGATGCCGGCGTTGTTCACGAGGATCGACGGCATGCCGTGCTGCTTCGCGACGTGGTCGACGAACATGCGCACGTTGCGCGTGTCGTTCACGTCGAGCGGGTAGGCGACCACGTTGTCGCCGCCGGCGCGCAGGTCCGCCATGGCGGCCTCGCACTTCGCCGCGTCGCGGACTCCCGCCACCACGAACACGTCCTCCGTCATGAGCTGGCGGGCGATCTCGCGGCCGATGCCGCGGTTCGCCCCCGTCACGACCGCGATCTTCCTCGCCATCGCTTCCTCGCGTGAAAAATGTCGCTGATATGATAACGGGAGTTAGCGTTCTCATCCCGATCCATGCCCAGGCTGCTGCGCGCCGTGCGACTCGACGACTCCGACGAGCAGGTGTTCCGCTCGTGCGGCGCCGCGCGCGACGGCGAGTGGGTCGTCACCGGCGGCTTCGCCGTGTGCGACTTCGCGAACGCGCCGCGTTGCGAGCCGGCGTGCCATTGCCAGGCCTCCTTCCTCGCGCTCGGCTCGCGCGCCCGCTGCACCATCGCCGAGGTGGTCGAGGTCGACGAGGCCGGGGTCGAGGCGCAGATCGATGCCCTCGCACGGCACCTGGTGAACGCATGGAACGCGCCCTCGTGGGAAGCAGCGCGCGCTCTCGCCGAGGAGGAGGTGCGCCACACGGCCGACGTGTGCGAGACCCTCGCCCCGGAAGTGTGGATCACCGTGCAGCGCGAGCGGCGCGAAAGCGACGGCGCGCTCGAGGAGCAGTATTCCGTCTACGACCGCCTCCTCATCGGGACCCACCGCGCCTGACATGCTGAAGATCTGGGGACGCCTCTCGTCGGTGAACGTGCAGAAGGTCGTCTGGTGCGCCGACGAGCTCGGGCTGGCGTACGAGCGCCTCGATGCCGGCGGCAAGTTCGGCGTCAACGACACGCCCGCATACCTCGCGAAGAACCCGAACGGCCTCGTGCCGACGATCGAGGAGGACGGCTTCGTCCTCTACGAATCGAACGCCATCGTGCGCTACCTGGCGGCGAAGGATCGCGAGGCGCGCCTCTGGCCGCAGGACCTGCGCGAGCGCGCCGACGCCGATCGCTGGATGGAGTGGCAATCGACCTCGTACACGCCGGCGATGACCGCGATCTTCTGGCAGCTCATCCGCACGCCCGAGGACGAGCGCGACGCCAAGGCGATCGAGGCCTCGCGGGCGAAGAGCGAGAAGCTCACCGGCATCCTCGATGCGCACCTCGCGGGCCGCGAATGGCTCGCGGCAGGCCGGTTCACGGCCGCGGATATCGTCGTGGGGTGCGCGGTGCATCGCTGGCTGCACCTGCCGATCCGGCGCGAGCCGCGGCCCAACGTGCAACGCTATTACGAGCGCCTGAAAGCGCGGCCCGCATCGCGCCAGGTAACGCTGCAGCCGCTGTCCTAGCGCGCCGCATCGCGGACACCGCGAGCGCCGTCGCGATGGGCGCGGCGGCGAGACGCGCGCCCACCGGCCCCAGGGCCATCGCCGTGGCAAGCGCCGCCGCCATGCCGAGCAGGAACCCGAGGCCCCGCGCGTCCACGCTACGGCGCACTTCCCGATCGAGGGCATAGGCGAGCCCCGCCACGAAGCAGGCGAAGAGCGCAAGCGCGACCACGTCGCCTTCGAGGCGCTCGAGCGCGCCCGTGGCGGCGAGCGCGGCCGCGAGCGCCACCCACAGCGCCGCGGCGAGGAGCGCGGGGACGCATTCCGCGTGAAAGATAGGACGAACGTTCGTGCTTTTGATGGGTGCGCGCATGGGGAAGTCCTCGCGGCGATCAGGCGCCGTGGCTGCGGATCAGGTGCTCGAAGGCGGCACGCGCGCGGCGCATCGCCTGCGCGGGCGCGAGCAGGTGCTGGCTGCGGTAGAACGACATCACGAGGCCGACCATCTCGAAGGCGATGAGCTCGGCGTCCGTGTCCCGGGCGAGCTCGCCCGTGTCGATGGCGAGGCGCACGGCCTTCTGCAATTCGCGGTCGAGCTGGCGCTGCCGGTCGATGATCGCGTCGCGCAGCGGCCCCGGGCGGTGGTCGTACTCGTGCAGCGCCGAGTCGATCGGGCAGCCGCCCGGAAGCTTCGCCTCCGCGGGCCACCGCAGCCACAGCTCGAAGAGCGCGCGCAGGCGCTTCACGCCGCGCGGCGCCTTGAGGGCGGGCAGGAACACCGATTCGGTGAACTGGCGCGCCGCCTCGTCGAGCGCCGCCATCTGCAGCTCCACCCGCGAGCCGAAATGCGCGAACAGGCCGCTCTTGGACAGGCCCGTGCGCCCGGCGAGCGTGCCGATGGTGATCGACTCGAAGCCCGCGGCGCTCGCCTGCGCGACGGCCGCGGCCAGGACCTGCGCGCGCGTCTCCTCGCCCTTGCTCGTCACCCGCTCGCCCGCCGCCCGTCCCATCGCACGCCCTCCATGCGGCGCAGAATAGAACGAACGTTCGTGTTTGTCAACCCACTCGCGCGCCCGCCACGATGCGCTGGAAGGTCACCAGCATGCCGGCGGTGGCGCCCCAGATGAAACGCTCGCCGAACGGCATCGCCCAGTAGTTGCGCATGCGCCCCTTGTAGAAGGCGCTTTCGTAGCGGTGGTTGCGGGTGTCGAGCAGGAACGCGAGCGGCACCTCGAAGACGTCCGCGACCTCGTACGGGTCGGGCTGGTACGCGAGCGGCGGCTCGGCCCAGCCCACGATCGGCGTCACGGCGAAACCGGTGGAGGTGCGATAGTCGGGCAGGCGGCCGAGGACCTCCACCGCGTGCGGCGGGAGCCCGATCTCCTCGTGCGCCTCGCGCAGCGCCGTGCGCTCCGGCGTGCCGTCACCGGGATCGCAGCGCCCGCCCGGAAAGCTGATCTGGCCCGCGTGGTCGGCGAGGTGCGCCGTGCGCTGCGTGAACACGACCGTCGGATCTTCGCGATGGTTCACGACGAGCAGCAGCACCGCGGCGGGCTTGAGCGCCCTCATCGCGTTCTCGTGCTGGCGCTCGCGCTCGTCGGCCGTCATCAGTTGCTCGAGCGGCGGATGCTCCGCGAGCCGGCGGACGAGCTCGTCGCGGCCGGGAACGGCGTCCACGCGGCGGAAGACCAGGTCGTGCATCGTCCGAGTATAAGGAAGGATATGATGCGCAGGCGATGATTCTCTACGATTACTTCCGTTCGTCGGCCGCGTACCGCGTGCGCATCGCGCTGAACCTGAAGGGGCTGGAAGCCGAGCGGCGCTTCGTGCACCTGCGCCGCGGCGAGCAGCGCGCGCCCTCCTATCTCGAGATGAACCCGCAGGGCCTCGTGCCGATGCTGGTCGTCGGCCATCGGCCGCTCACGCAGTCGATCGCCATCATCGAGTACCTGGACGAGAAGCATCCGCTGCCGCCGCTGCTGCCCCCGGGCGCCGAGGACCGCGCGTTCGTGCGCTCCATCGCCATGGCGATCGCGTGCGACATCCACCCGATCGACAACCTGCGCGTCCTGCAGTACCTCGAAAAGCCGCTCGGCATCGATGCGGCGCGCCGCGACGAATGGTATCGCCACTGGATCCGCGAAGGCTTCAAGGCCATCGAGGCGATGCTCGCGGGGCAGGAGGGTCAATTCTGTTTCGGCGACACGCCCACGATGGCCGACGTCTGCCTCGTGCCGCAGGTCGCCAATGCGAACCGCCTGCAGGTGGACCTCTCGCCGTGGCCGCGGATTCGCGCCGTCGATGCCGCGTGCCAGGAGCTCGCCGCCTTCGCCAACGCGCGCCCGGACCGCCAGCCCGACGCGGAATAGCAGGCCGCCGCGCCGGCGCCGCGGAGGGCGCTCGCTATAATCGACCTTTGCATCGCGAGGAAACCGACATGGGCAAGGGCGACAAGCGCAGCTTCAAGGGCAAGGTCTTCAAGGGCAGCTACGGCAAGACGCGGCCGCGCCACCAGAAGAAGGCGGCGGCCGGCAGCGCCACGCAGCGCAGGAAATAGCGTCACCCGATCCTAGAAGCCGCTTCCGGGCTGCTCGAGGAAGCCGGCCTCTTCGGGGGTCGAGGCGCGTCCCAGCGCGGCGTTGCGGTGCGGGAAGCGCCCGAAGCGGCGGATGACATCGCGGTGGCGCAGCGCCCAGTCGGCCACGCCGCGCGTCTCCTCGAACGCCTCGAGCGAGCGCATGCGCTCGACGCCGATCTCCTGGTCCGCGAGATCCTCGCTGTGCTCGAAGGGCAGGTAGAGGAACTGCCGCTCGACGGGCAGCATGCCGAGGTCGTCGCCGCGCGCGACCGCCTCCCGGGCGCATTCGAGCGCGTGCGCATCCTGGGCGAACGCGCGCGCATCGCCGCGATACAGGTTGCGCGAGAACTGGTCGAGGACGATCACGAGCGCGAGCATCGGCTCGGGCGAGGCGCGCCAGGCATCGAGCTCGCGCGCGGCGGCGGCCGCATGCAGCCCGCCGAAACGCCGACGGATCTCCGCGTCGAACGCCGCGTCCTTGCGGAACCACTCGGCACGCGACGGCCCGCGCGGCTCGCCGAACCAGAAGTCGAGGACCGCCTCGAAACCGGCGCCCTTCCCCGCGCTCACGGGCACTTCGCGTGCGCGCCGCAGCGGTTCACTTCGACGGAGACGTGGACCAGCGAATCGATGCCGGCGACCCGGTCGCGATACGCCGACGGCGTGAGCGGCCGCTCGGCCACGATGCTCATGACGGCGGCGTAGCTCGCCCGTCCCACGCGCCAGACGTGGAGATCGGCGATCTCCGCATCGCCATCGCACTGCACCGCCTCGCGGATGCGCCCGACGATGGGCGAGTCCATCTCGCGGTCGAGCAGCACGCGCGCCGAGTCGGCGATGAGCCCCTTCGACCACCACGCGATCACCGCCGCGCCGACGATGCCCATCAACGGGTCCATCCATCGCCAGCCGCCCCACAGGCCCGCTGCGAGCGCGCCGATGGCGAGCACCGACGTGAAGGCATCCGCGAGCACGTGGGCGTAGGCCGACTTGAGGTTGAGGTCGCGATGGTGCTCATCGGCGTGGAGCGCGTGCGCGTGATCGTGCCCGTGCTCGTGCTCGTGCTCGTGATCATGGTGATGAAGATGGTCGTGGTCGTCGTGCGCAAGCGCCTGCGGCCCGTGCAGCACCGCCGCGGAGGCGAGGTTCACCACGAGGCCGATCACCGCGACCGCGAGCGCCGCGACGTACCGGATCGGCTCCGGATGCAGCAGCCGCGCCGTCGACTCCCACACCATGGCGAAGGCCACCACCCCCAGCAGCAACGCGCTGGTGAAGGCGCCCAGCACCTCGATCTTCCAGGTGCCGAAGGCGAAGCGCTCGTCGCCGGCGTAGCGGCGCGCGAGCAGGTAGGCGAAGCCGGCGATGGACAGCGCTACCACGTGCGTGGCCATGTGCCAGCCGTCGGCGAGCAGCGCCATCGATCCGGTAAGCATGCCGGCCACGATCTCCGCCACCATGGTGACGGCCGTGATGCCCACCACGACCCAGGTCCTGCGCTCGCCCGCGCGGTTGCCCCGGTCGAAGGAATGGTTGTGCTGCCAGCCGGACAGGTCGTGGATCGCCATCGGCCTATTTTAGGCCGCGCAGCGCGTTGTGAATCGCCGTGGCGGCGATCGCGGCATGGCCGGTGGCGACGCTGATCTGGTTCAGCGCCGCGACCACGTCGCCCGCCGAATACAGCCCCGGCACGGAGGTCTGCTGGTGGCAATCCACGACGAGCTCGCCCCCGCCGTTGCAGCGCGCGCCCAGCGCCGTGGCGATCTCGACGCGGGGCCGCGACCCCAGCGAGGCATACAGCGTGTCGAACACGTGCTCGGTGCCATCGGCGGTGCGCACGCCCGCGCGGTGGCCGGGCGTCATGTACACCTCGGCCACGGGCGATTCGACCAGGTGCACGCCGCAGCCGTGCAGCTCGTCGCAGTCCTCGCGCGGCAACGGCTCGTCCCCCCGCGGCACGAGCACCGCGACATCGCGCACGAACGTGCGGATGAAGAGCGCGTGCCTCGCCGCCTCCTTCGCCGGCCCGTAGACGGCGACGTCGGTGTCGGTCACCTCGAAGCC
>DASTGG010000024.1:0-3194 GCA_035719385.1 Usitatibacter sp. | reverse complement strand
GATGACCTTCTCGAGATCGCAGATGGTGTCGCCGGTGTACACGTCCTTGAGGCCCACGGCCGCGGCGATGTCGCCGGCGCGCACTTCCTTGATCTCGCTGCGCTCGTTGGCATGCATCTGCAGGAGTCGTCCGATGCGCTCCTTCTTCGACTTGGTCGGCACGAACACCGTGTCGCCGGAGGTCAGCGTGCCGGAATAGACACGGAAGAATGTGAGGTTGCCCACGAACGGGTCGGTCATGATCTTGAACGCGAGGCCGGCGAAGGGCTCGTCGTCGGAGGCCTTGCGCTCGCCTTCCTTGCCGTTCTCGAGCTCGCCCTTGACCGGCGGGATGTCCGTCGGGGCCGGCATGTAGTCGATGACGGCGTCGAGCATCGCCTGCACGCCCTTGTTCTTGAACGCGCTGCCGCACAGCATCGGCACGATCTCGTTGTTGATCGTGCGGGTGCGCAGCGCCTTCTTGATCTCCGCCTCGGAGAGGTCGCCCTCCTCGAGGTACTTGTTCATCATCTCCTCGTTCGCCTCGGCGGCGGCCTCGAGCATCTTCTCGCGCCACTCCTTGCACGTGTCGAGGAGCTCGGCGGGGATGTCGCGGTACTCGAACTTCATGCCCTGGGTGGAATCGTCCCAGTAGATCGCCTTCATGCGCACGAGGTCGACGACGCCCTGGAAGTGGTCCTCCGCGCCGATCGGCACCTGGATGGGCACCGGGTTGCCGCGCAGGCGCTCGCGCATCTGGCGGTAGACCTTGAAGAAGTCGGCGCCGACGCGGTCCATCTTGTTCACGAAGGCGAGCCGCGGGACCTTGTACTTGTTGGCCTGGCGCCAGACCGTCTCCGACTGCGGCTGCACGCCGCCCACGGAGTCGTACACCATGCACGCGCCGTCCAGCACGCGCATGGAGCGCTCCACCTCGATGGTGAAGTCGACGTGGCCGGGGGTGTCGATGATGTTGATGCGGTGCTCGGGGAAGCTCGAGTCCATCCCCTTCCAGAAGCAGGTGGTCGCGGCCGACGTGATGGTGATGCCGCGCTCGCGCTCCTGCTCCATCCAGTCCATGACGGCCGCGCCGTCGTGGACCTCGCCCATCTTGTGCGATACGCCGGTGTAGAAGAGGATGCGCTCCGTGGTCGTGGTCTTGCCCGCGTCGATGTGCGCGGAAATCCCGATGTTGCGGTAGCGTTCGATAGGTGTCTTGCGGGCCACGGTAATCTCTCTTCCTCTGTGCCGCCTGCCCCTTCAAGCGGCACGCAGCGGTTCAGGTCACTTCAGAAACGGTAGTGGGCGAAGGCCTTGTTCGCCTCGGCCATGCGGTGGACTTCTTCCTTCTTCTTCACCGCGCCGCCGCGGCCCTCGGCCGCTTCCATCAGCTCGTTGGCGAGGCGCTGCGCCATGCTCTTCTCGCCGCGCTTGCGGGCGGCCTCGCGGATCCAGCGCATCGACAGCGCCGTGCGGCGCACGGGACGCACCTCGACCGGCACCTGGTAGTTCGCGCCGCCGACGCGGCGGCTCTTGACCTCCACCATCGGCTTCACGTTGTTGATCGCGGCGTTGAACACCTCGAAGGCGTCCTTGCCGGATTTCTTCGCGATGGCGTCCAGCGCGCCGTACAGGATGCGCTCGGCGACCGACTTCTTGCCGCGCGTCATCAGCACGTTCATGAACTTGGCGACTTCCTCGCTCTTGTGCTTCGGATCCGGCAGGATCTCGCGTTTGGGGACTTCTCTGCGGCGCGGCATAAGTCTCTATCCGTTCAGTGTGTTCGTTTGAAATGCAACCTGGCGCTCACGCAGCCTTGGGCCGCTTGGCGCCGTACTTCGAGCGCGACTGCTTGCGGTCCTTGACCCCGGCGGTGTCGAGGCTGCCGCGCACCATGTGGTAGCGCACGCCCGGCAGGTCCTTCACGCGGCCGCCGCGGATGAGCACGACCGAGTGCTCCTGCAGGTTGTGTCCTTCGCCGCCGATGTAGCTGATCACCTCGTAGCCGTTCGTGAGGCGCACCTTGGCGACCTTCCGCAGCGCCGAGTTGGGCTTCTTCGGGGTCGTGGTGTACACGCGGGTGCAGACGCCGCGCTTCTGCGGGCTGCCGCCCAGGGCGGGCACCTTGCTCTTGGTCTGCACCTTCTTGCGCGGCTTGCGCAGCAACTGATTGATCGTCGGCATGTTTTCTCGTGGATCTAATTGGAAAAGCCTGCCCTGCTCGAGGACAGGCTCCCGCTGAGTCTCTGGAGCTTTCCCCCTCGGCCGCTGCTTTTGGCCGAGGGAAAAAAGCTCTCTATTTTAGGGGGTTATCCCCATTTGCGTCAAGCGATCAGGCCACCTGCTCGTTGGACGGCTCGGTCTCCTCGATGGAGAAGCCGAACGAGGCCGAGGAACCCGGCTCCACTTCCCGCTTCTTGCGGGTGGAGTGGTAGGCGAGGCCCGTCCCCGCGGGGATGAGGCGCCCCACGATGACGTTCTCCTTGAGGCCGCGCAGGTCGTCCTTCTTGCCCATGATCGCCGCCTCGGTGAGCACCCGCGTGGTCTCCTGGAAGGAGGCCGCCGAGATGAACGAGTCGGTCGACAGCGACGCCTTGGTGATGCCGAGCAGCATGTACTCGATCGTGGCCGGCTTCTTGTTGTCGGCCCTGACGCGGTCGTTCTCCTCCAGCACCTCGGCGCGCTCGACCTGCTCGCCCGTGATGAAGCGGCTCTCGCCCGGGTCCACGATCGAGACGCGGCGCAGCATCTGCCGCACGATCACCTCGATGTGCTTGTCGTTGATCTTCACGCCCTGCAGCCGGTAGACGTCCTGCACCTCGTCGATGATGTAGCGCGCGAGCGCCTCCATCCCCTGCAGGCGCAGGATGTCGTGCGGGTCCGCCGGGCCGTCGACGATCATCTCGCCCTTGTTCACCACCTGGCCGTCGTGCACCGTGATGTGCTTGTCCTTCGGGATCAGGTACTCGTGGGCCGCGCCGTCGAAGTCCGTGATGATGAGGCGCTGCTTGCCCTTCGTGTCCTTGCCGAACGACACCGTGCCCGTGATCTCCGCGAGCAGGCCCGCGTCCTTCGGCGAGCGCGCCTCGAAGAGCTCGGCCACGCGCGGCAGGCCGCCCGTGATGTCGCGGGTCTTCGACGATTCCTGCGGGATGCGCGCGAGCACGTCGCCCACGTTCACCTGCTGGCCGTTCTTGACCGTGATGATCGCGCCG
>DASTGG010000023.1:0-2352 GCA_035719385.1 Usitatibacter sp. | reverse complement strand
CTCTTCGGGCCGAGCGGCGAGAAGCAGTGGGGCCCGTGGCACGTCCCGCACCGCGTCGTGGGCAGCGACCACCACCCGTGCCGGCCGTGCGGCAACGACGGCTGCGGCGGCGGCAAGGTGAGCGAATGCCTCACGGAGCTGCCGGTGGACCGCGTGCACGCCGCGCTGAACGAGCTGCTCACGCGGCAAGCGGCGCCGTGACGCTGCCGCGCCCGCCGGGGCTCGCGCCGCGCATCGCCCTCGTTCGCAGCCGCTACGATCCCGCCGGCGGCGCCGAGCGTTTCGTGCAATCGGCGATCCGCGCGCTGCGCGCGCGCGGCGCCTCGCTCACGATCGTCACGCGGCACTGGCCGGACAACGACGGCTCGGCCATCGTCCTCGACCCGTTCCACGTGGGATCCCTGTGGCGCGACCGGGCGTTCGCGCGCGCCGTCTGCCGCGAGCTGGCGCGGCGAGCGTTCGACCTCGTGCAATCGCACGAGCGCATCCCCTGCTGCGACGTCTATCGCGCCGGCGACGGCGTGCACGCACAGTGGCTGCAGGAGCGCGAGCGCGCGCAGACGCCATGGCAACGATGGGCCACGCGCGCGAGCCCCCATCATCGCTACCTGCTCGCCGCCGAGCGCGCGCTCTTCACCGGCCCGCGGCTGCGCGCGGTGATCTGCAATTCCGACATGGTGCGCGCCGAGATCGCGGAGCGCTTCGGCACGCCAGCCGACAAGCTCGTCCTCATCCGCAATGCCGTGGACGCGGAGGCCTACCATCCGCGGCTGCGCGCGGAAACGGGCGCCGCCGTGCGCCAGCAGCTCGGCATCCCGGCATCGGCGCGCGTGGTGCTGCACGTGGGCTCGGGTTTCGAGCGCAAGGGCGTGCGCGTGTTTCTCGAGGCGGTCGCCGCCGCTCCGGGCAAGCCGTGGGGCGTCGTCGTGGGCCGCGACAAGCGCGCTGCGCGCTATGCCGCGCACGCCCGGCGGCTGCGGATCGCCGACCGCGTGCGGTTCGTCGGCGCCGCGTCCGACGTGCGGCCCTATTACGCCGCCGCGGACGTGTTCCTCCTCGCCTCGCTCTACGACCCGCAGCCCAACGCGGCCCTGGAGGCGATGGCGTGCGCGCTGCCCGTGGTCACGACACCGAAGTGCGGGGCGGCGGAGCTGCTGCGCGAGGGCGAGTCCGGCTTCGTGCGCGACGCCCTGGACGTCCCCGGGATGGCCGCCGCCATCGAGGCGATCGATGCCGCCAGCGGCCGTGCCATGGGCGAGCAGGCGCGGGAAGCCGTCGCGCCGTACACGCCGCGCCGCATGGCCGACGAGTACCTCGCGCTCTACGAGCGCCTGCTTAACCGATAATGCCGGTATGAACGACGCGAACCGGTCCTCGGGGCGGCAGCTTTACGCACGGTTGCTGCGCCACGTCTGGCCCTATCGCGCGGCGCTGCTGGCCGGGGTGCTCGCCATGGTGGTCGGCGGCCTCGCGGACGCGGCGCTGGTCAAGCTCACGGGGCCGCTAGTGGACGAGCTCTTCGTGCGCCGCAACCGCGACCTGGCGATCCTGCTGCCGCTCGGCATCGTGGGCGTCTTCCTGGTGAGCGGGCTCGCGAGCTTCACCTCCGGCTACAGTTCCCAGTGGGTGAGCCACAAGGTCATCCTCGACCTGCGCCGCGCGATGTTCGCCAAGGTGCTGCGCCTGCCGCCCGCCTACTTCGACGCGGTGCCCACCGCCAAGCTCGTGACCAAGTTCACGAACGACGTGAACAACATCGCGGCGGCCGCGACGACGGTGCTCACGGTCGTCGTGCGCGACAGCGTCACCATCGCCGCGCTGCTCGCGATCCTGATGTGGTCCAACTGGCAGCTGACGATCATCGCCTTCCTGGTGATCCCGCCCATCGGCTTCGTCGTGCGCAAGTTCAGCCAGCGGCTGCGGCAGATGAGCCGCGAGAGCCAGCGCGCCATCGGCAGCATCGCGGAGGTGCTCGACGAGGCCATCGGCAACCAGCGCGTCGTGCGCATCTTCGGCGGGCAGCAATACGAGAGCGCGCGCTTCGAGAAGGCGAGCCAGGTGATCCGCCGCTTCAACATGAAGCACGCGACCGCCGCCGCGGGCACGGTCCCGGTGACGCAGCTCATCGTGGCCTGCGCCATCGCCGCGATCATCTACTTCGCCGCCGGCCAGGCGTTCTCGGGCTCGACCGACGTGGGGCACTTCATCGAATTCATCGCCGCCACCGGCATGCTGCTGCAGCCGCTCAAGCGCCTCACCGGGATCAACGAGCACATCCAGAAGGGGCTCGCCGCCTGCGAAAGCGTGTTCGGGCTCGTGGACGAGCAGCCCGAGGACGATCGCGGCACCGTG
>DASTGG010000022.1:0-11320 GCA_035719385.1 Usitatibacter sp. | reverse complement strand
GCGCGAGCTGTCGCTGCTGGTGAGCGAGGAGGAGATGCAGCGGCGCCGCAGGGACAAGCCGGTCACCGCGCCCACCGCCGCGCGCGGCTATCGCAAGCTCTTCTTCGACACGGTCACGCAGGCCGACCAGGGCGTCGACTTCGATTTCCTGAGGAAATAACCCGGGGACGCACCCCGGGGTGCGTCCCCGGGGTGCGTCCCCGGGTCAATCGTGGAGCGACTCGAGCAGCCGCGCGCGTCCCTGCAGGACGTGCTTCTCGCCGATCTTGCGCGCCTCGGCGCCCTTGCCCGCCGCCATCGCCTCGACGATGGCGCGGTGCTCCTGGTTCGAGCGCGCCATCTTCGCGGCGTACGCGAAGGCCGGCCGCCGGAAGAGGTGCAGCTCCTTCACGCAGCCCTCGTACGCCTCGGCGGCGCGCTTGTTGTTGGAGAACTCGAGCACCGTCCTGTGGAAGCGCAAGTTGATCTCGTAGTATTGCGCGCCCTTCCCCGCCTTCGCCGCGCCCTCCATCTGCGTGATCAGCCCCTGCAGCGCCTGGAGGCGTGAGGCCGTCATGAACTCGGTGGCGCGCTCGCACGCATAGCCGAAGATCAGCGCGCGCATGTCGTAGATCTCCATCATCTCGGCGATCGAGACCTGCCGCACGAAGACGCCGCGGTTGGCCACGGGCGTCACCAGCCCCATGCCGGTGAGCACGCGGATCGCCTCGCGGATCGGCCCGCGGCTGGTGCCCATCTGCGTGGCGAGCGTCGCCTCGTTGATGCGCTCGCCCGGCTTGAGGGTGCCGCTCTGGATGAGCCGCTTCAGCTCCTCGACGACGGTCGAGGAGAGCGGCTTGGTGGGGCGGGCGCGGGCCGGTGCGTTCATGAATGCGGCATGATGGTAGCGCGATCGCGGTGAAAGTGTCACAGATCATGCGCGAACTGTTGACACTTGTCACCGCCGGCGCCTATTCTCCGAACGACCCCGCCGCCCCATTCCCATGGCCCACCTCGAGCTGGTCGGACTCACCAAGCGCTACGGCGACGTCGCTTCGGTAGACGGCATAAGCCTCGCCGTCGAGAAGGGCGAATTCATCTGCCTCCTGGGCCCCTCGGGGTGCGGGAAGACCACGACGCTGCGCATGATCGCGGGCTTCCTCGAGCCCGACGCGGGCGAGATCCGCGTGCATGGCGAGGCGGTGTCCGCGCCGGGCTCCGTCGTGCCGCCGGAGCGGCGCAACATGGGCATGATCTTCCAGAGCTATGCCGTGTGGCCGCACATGACGGTGCACGAGAACGTGGCGTACGGCCTGAAGATGAAGCGCGTGCCGCCCGCGGAGCGCCAGGCGCGCACCGATGCGATCATCAAGGCGGCGCGGCTCACCGAGCACGCGGCGAAATTCCCCGCGGCGCTCTCGGGCGGGCAGCAGCAGCGCGTGGCGCTCGCGCGCGCGCTGGCGCCCAACCCGGAAATCCTGCTCCTGGACGAGCCGCTCTCGAACCTCGATGCCAACCTGCGCGGCGACATGCGCTTCGAGATCCGCCGGCTGCACGACGAATTCCGCAACACCTCCATCTACGTGACGCACGACCAGCTCGAGGCCATGACGATGGCCGACCGCATCGTGGTCATGAACGCCGGGCGCATCGAGCAGATCGGCTCGCCGCAGGACGTGTACGACCGCCCCGCCTCGCGCTTCGTCGCGCGCTTCATCGGCGGCAGCAACGTGGTCGAAGGCCGCCAGGTGGGCGACCGCACCGTCGACGTGGGCGGCCACGCCATCGCCGTCGCGCACGGGGATTTCGCGGGTCCCGGCCTGCCGATGAGCTTCTGCGTGAAGACGCACGACGTGGAGCTGCTGCCCGCCGACGCCGAAGGCAACAACGCGATCCCCGGCGTGGTGCGCAGCCAGGCGTACCTCGGGAGCCATCGCGACTACATCGTGGACATCGGGCAGGAGCTGCTGGTCGCCGCGCCGGCCTCCCTCGACATGCCCGACGGGTCGAAGATCAAGGTGCGGTTCAAGCCCGAGCGTTGCCGCGGGCTGGTGCAATGAACACCAACAAAGGAGGAGGAATGGACATGAAGCCGATCTGGCTGCGGGCGCTGCCCGCGATGCTGGCCGCTGCGTTCGCCGCGCCGTCCTGGGCGCAGGAGAGCACGCCCGCGATGGTCGCGGCCGCCGAGAAGGAAGGCAAGGTCGTGTGGTACGCGTCGGTGGACGTGAAGGTGGCCGAGGGCGTGAAGGAGGCATTCAAGGCGCAATACCCGAAGATCGACGTGGAGGTCGAGCGCACCGGCTCCGAGCGCGTGCTCCAGCGCATCAACCAGGAGTACCAGTCCAACATCCACAACGTGGACGTGGTCAATTCCTCGGACGCCTCGCACTTCATCTTCTGGAAGCAGCAGGGATGGCTCGCGAAGCACGTCCCGCCCGACGCCGCGAAATTCCCGGCGAACGGCAAGGATGCGGAGGGCTATTACTTCGCATGGCGCTCGACGCTCTCGCCGATCGCCTACAACACCAACCTGGTGAAGGAAGCCGACGCGCCGAAGAGCTACAAGGACCTGCTCGACCCGAAGTGGAAGGGCAAGCTCACGAAGGCGCACCCCGGCTATAGCGGCACGGCGCTCACGGGCACCTTCGCGCTCGTGAAGGTGCTGGGCTGGGACTACTTCGAGAAGCTCGCGAAGCAGGGCGTGCAGCAGCTGCAATCGACCACCGCGACGCCCAAGAGCATCGCCTCCGGCGAGCGCGCGGTGATGGTGGATGGGAACGAATACAACATCTTCATCGAGATGGACAAGAAGAGCCCGGTGAAGCCGGTGTACGCCGCCGAGGGCACGCCGTTCGTCACCTCGCCCACCGCCGTGTTCGCGCAGGCGCCGCACCCGAACGCCGCGCGCGTGTTCCAGAACTTCCTCTACACGCCGAAGATCCAGCAGCTCATCGTGGACATGGGCGGGCAGCGCTCGCTGCATCCTGACGTGAAGGAGCCCGCGTACCGCACGCCGCTCAGGAACATCAAGCTGCTCCCGGACGATCCGGTCGCGATGCTGCCGCAAGTCGCCGAGATCAAGAAGAAGTACACGTCGATCTTTGGCAACTAAGCCCGCCACCCCGGGGTGCGTCCCCGGGTTGGTTGCGGCGCTTCGATCCCACCGCGCCGTTCTCGATCCTCATGGTGCTGATCCTCGCCACGCTCGTGCTGCTGCCGATGTTCTGGCTCACGCTCACGAGCCTGCGGGACGACGCGAAGCTCTTCACGCTGGCGCACTACCACACCCTCTTCCACGACCCGAGCTTCCTCAAGCCGCTGTGGGTCACGCTGTGGACGTCGCTCGCGGTGGGCGGCCTGTGCGTCGTGTTCGCGGGCCCGATGGCCTGGCTCGTCGCGCGCACGGACCTGCCCTTCAAGCGCTTCCTGCGGATGATGGTGCTCGCGTCCTTCGTGACGCCGCCCTTCCTCGGCGCCTTCGCCTGGGTGCTGCTGGGCGGGCCGAACGCGGGGCTGGTGAACCAGTGGTACTACGCGCTCTTCGGGCTCAAGCCCTTCGAGGCCGAGCCGCTCATGAACATCTTCACGGCGTGGGGCATGGTGTTCGTGATGGCGCTCTACACGTTCCCCTACGTCTTCACGTTCGTGGCCAACAGCCTGGACCTGATCCCGAGCGACCTCGAGGAGGCCTCGGCGATCCTCGGCGCGCCGCCGTGGCGCACCGCGGTGAACATCACGCTGCCGCTGGTGATCCCCGCGTTGGTCGCCGGATTCCTGGTGGCGTTCCTGCAGTCGATGACGCTTTTCGGCGCGCCGGCCATCCTGGCGCTGCCCGCCGGCATCGACACGATGACCACGAAGATCTGGAGCCTCTTCCAGTTCCCGCCGCAGCTGGGGCTCGCGGCCGCCGCGTCCCTGCCGCTGCTCATCGTCACGGTCGTCCTGCTGCGCACGCAATCCGCGATCCTCGGACGGCGCGGCTACGCGGTCGTCGGCGGCAAGACCACCGGCCAGCGGCACATCCGCCTGGGCGCCTGGAAGGGCCCGGCGATCGCCGTGTTCGCATTCGTGATCGGCTGCGCGATCGTGCTGCCGTACGGCGTGCTGCTGCGAACCGCGTTCCTCAAGAACTGGTCGGCGCCGATGGAGGGCAACTTCTCCTTCGAGCATTGGCGCTTCGTGTTCCTCGAGTTCAGCCAGACGAAGCTCGCGCTGATGAACACGTTCATCCTCGGCACCACCGCGGCGACGGCGGGCACGATCATCGCGACGACCGTCGGCTATCTCAGCCTGCGCCAGCTCGTGTGGGGGCACCGCTATCTCGCATTCCTCGCGACCTCCCCCGTCGCGATTCCCGGCATCGTGCTCGCCGTGGGCCTTTTCCTCAGCTATACGCACCCGCCGCTCCTGCTCTACGGCACGCTCGCGATCATCTTCCTGGCGTACGTCACCAAGGAGATGCCGGTGGGCTACCAGCAGATCTCCGCGGCGCTGAAATCGGTGCACCCGGAGCTCGAGGACGCGAGCCGCATCTTCGGCGCGACGCGGCTGCGCGCGCTGGTGGACATCACCGCGCCCCTCATCCGCAATGGCGTCATCGCGACCTGGATCCTGATCTTCATCGGCTCGATCCGCGAGCTGTCCGCGACGATCCTGCTGTTCACCGCGCGCACCAAGACCATCTCGGTAACGATGTTCGACCTGCGCGAGAGCAACGACTGGGGGCCCATCGCGGTGCTCTCCATCACGATGCTCCTCATCACCTTCGCCATGATCTTCGTGATCAACCGCTTCACGGACCGGAGACTCGCATGACCACCGCCTTGCCTCTGCTGGGACTGATGTTGGGCGATTGCACCGGGATCGGCCCCGAGCAGTGCGCCAGGGTGCTCGCGGACCGCCGGATGGCCGATGCGGCGCGGCTATTGGTCGTCGGCGACCGGCGCGTGCTCGAGATGGGCGCGCGCGACGCGGGCGTGAAGCTGGACATCCGCGTGTACCAGCGTCCCGAAGAGGTCGACTGGAACGCGCGCGAAGTGCCGCTGATCGACCTCGCCAACATCGATCCGTCGAAGATCGGCCGCGGCGCCATCTCGCCGGATTCCGGGCGCGCGACCGGCGAGACGCTCAAGCACATGATCGAGCTCGCGCTCGCAGGCCGGCTCGACGGCATCACGTTCGCGCCGCTCAACAAGGCCGCGCTGCACGCGGGCGGCTGGAAGTACTACGACGAGCACCAGATGTTCGCGCGCCTCACGAACCACCAGGGCTTCCACGGCGAGATGAACGTGCTCGACGACAAGTGGATGTCGCGGGTCACGTCGCACATCTCGCTCAGGGAGGCGCTGGGCCAGATCACGGCCCGGCGCGTGGACGACGCGCTCGTGCTCGCGCACGAGACCATGCGCAGCGCCGGCTTCGCGCGGCCGCGCATCGCGGTGGCGGCGCTCAACCCGCACGGCGGCGAGAACGGCCTCTTCGGCCGCGAGGAGATCGACATCATCGCGCCTGCCGTGGCGAAGGCCGCGGCGCGCGGCATCGCATGCAAGGGGCCGTTTCCGGCGGACACGGTCTTCATCAAGGGCTTCGGCGACGAATTCGACGGCGTGCTCAGCATGTACCACGACCAGGGACAGATCGCGACCAAGCTCAAGGGCTTCAACCGCGGCGTCACCGTGAGCGGCGGGCTCGCGACCGTGTTCACCACGCCCGCGCACGGCACCGCGTTCGACATCGTGGGCAAAGGCGTCGCCTCGACGGGGGCCTTCGAGAACGCCATACGACTGGGCGCGCGGCTCGCCGCCGCGCGGAAGAATCAGCCCTCGCGCGGCGAGGCATCCGCGCTCACACGCTAGAAAGGATCTTCCATGGCAACCGTTGCACCCGAAGCGCCGGTCAAGGCGCAGGCCACCGCCATCACCGATTACGTCGCCGGCTTCGTGACCGGCGCCAGGGCGGGCAGCATCCCGAAGGACGTGGCGTACCTGGGCAAACGCTCGGTGCTCGACGGCATCGGCCTCGCGCTCGCGGGCGCGCGCTCGGAGTGCGGGCACATCGCGCAGAAGTATCTCGCCAACCTCGGCATCGCGGCGAGCGAAGGCTCGACCGTGATCGGCTCGTCGCTGCGGCTGCCGGCGCGCTTCGCGGCGTTCGCCAACGGGCTCGCGATCCATGCCGACGACTACGACGATACGCAGCTCGCGGTGCTGAAGGATCGCGTCTACGGGCTGCTCACGCACCCGACGGCCCCGGCATTGCCGCCGGCCCTCGCGCTCGCCGAGCGCGACCACCGCAGCGGCGCCGACCTCATGCTCGCCTACCAGCTGGGCGTGGAGGTCGAATGCAAGGTGGCCGAGGCGATCATGCCGCGCCATTACCAGCAGGGTTTTCACAGCACCGCGACGTGCGGCTCCATCGGGGCCGCGGCCGCGGCCGCGAAGCTGCTCGGGCTCGATCGCGACGCCACGCGCCGCGCGCTGTCGATCGGCGCCACCCAGGCGGGCGGCCTGCGCGAGAACTTCGGCACGATGACCAAGCCGTTCCACGCCGGGCGCGCCTGCGAGAATGGCGTGGTGGCCGCCGAGATCGCGGCGCTCGGCTTCACGGCGTCGCCGAACGGCCTCGAGGCCGATCGCGGCTTCTTCCGCGCCGCGGGCGGCGGCTTCGCGGCCGAGATGATCGACGGCAAGCTCGGCAATCCCTGGACGTTCCAGTCGCCCGGCGTGTCCATCAAGCCGCATCCGAGCGGCTCGCTCACGCACCCGGGCATGGGCGCGATGCTCGAGCTCATCCGCAAGCACGACATCCAGCCGGCGCAGGTGAAGCGCGTGTCCGTCGGCACGAACCACAACATGCCGAACGCGCTGATCCACCACCAGCCCAGGAACGAGCTGCAGGCGAAGTTCTCGATGGAGTTCTGCATGGCCGTCCTGCTGCTCGAGCGCAGGGCGGGCCTGCAGCAGTTCACCGATGAGGTCGTGAACCGCGCGGACGTGCAGGCGATGATCGGGAAGGTGAGCTTCGGCGTGCACCCCGAGGCGGAGGCCGCCGGATTCGACAAGATGACGACGCTCATCGAGGTCGAGCTCAAGGACGGGCAGGTGCTGCGCACGCGCGCCGACTTCGGCAAGGGCAGCCCGGCCAATCCCATGAGCGACGCGGAGCTGTCGGAGAAATTCCGCGAATGCGCCGCCTGGGGCGGGCTGGACAAGGACCGCATCGAGGACGTCCTGAAGCTCGCGTGGAAGATCGAGGAGCTGAAGGACGTGAACGAGCTCACGAGGCTGCTGCGCCGCTAGGCGTCGCCCCGGCGCAGGCGACGAATGTTCGATGACTTCAGCACCACCGACGTCGCCGTCGACGGCGCGACGATCCACCTGCGTCATGGCGGAAGCGGGCCGCCGTTGCTGCTGCTGCACGGCAACCCGCTCACGCACGTCATGTGGCACAAGATCGCGCCCCGGCTCGCCGCGGAATTCACCGTCGTCGCAGCCGACCTGCGCGGGTACGGCGATTCGTCCAAGCCCGATGGCGGCGAGCGCAGCATCGGCTACTCGTTCCGCACCATGGCTCGGGACCAGGTGCAGGTGATGGCGAAGCTCGGCTTCGAGCGCTTCTTCGTCGCGGGACACGATCGCGGCGGGCGCGTGGCGCACCGCATGGCGCTCGATTTCCCGGAGAAGGTCGCGCGCGTCGCGTTCCTCGACATCGTGCCCACGCTGCACATGCTCTCGAACATCCCGCTCAAGTGGGCCGTGGACTCGTACCACTGGTTCTTCATGGCGCAGCCGTTCGACTACCCCGAGAAGATGATCGAGGCATACGGGTTCGAGCGCTACATCCGCAGGAAGCTCGACAAGCCGGGCGTCGGCCTTTCGGCCTTCACGCCCGAAGCGATGGCCGAATACATCCGCTGCTGCGATGCCGCGAACATCCATGCGGTTTGCGAGGATTATCGCGCCGCCGTGGGTATCGACCTCGAGCACGACCGCGCCGACCTCCAGCGCCGGATCGGGATGCCGATGCTGGTTCTCTGGGGTGAGCGCAGCCACGTGAACCGCAGCTACAAACCGATCGAGGCGTGGAAGGAACGCGCCGCGGACGTGCGCGGCAAGATGCTCGCCTGCGGCCACTATCCCGCCGAGCAGGCGCCCGACGAGACGTACGCGCAGCTGCGCGCCTTCTTCAACGCCTGAGGAGATGCCATGGAACGGAAGAAAGCGAGCGATTTCCCGCCCGAGGTGCTGCAGCTCTTCGACGGCTTCGTGCACGGCCGCATCACGCGGCGCGACTTCCTCGATCGCGCGGCAAAGTACGCGATGGGCGGCTTCACCGCGGCCGCGATGCTCGAGGCGCTGACACCTAACTTCGCCTGGGCGCAGCAGGTGAAGCCCGACGACCCGCGCATCAAGGCCGGCTATGCGCACTACGAATCGCCGAAGGGCTCCGGCCGCATGCGCGGCTATCTCGCCGAACCCACCCCGGGGACGCACCCCGGGGACGCACCCCGGGGACGCACCCCGAAGCTCGCGGCGATCGTCGTGATCCACGAGAACCGTGGCCTGAACCCTTACATCGAGGACGTGGCCCGCCGCCTCGCGACCGCCGGTTACGTCGCCTTCGCGCCCGACGGCCTCACGCCGGCCGGCGGCTATCCCGGCGACGAGGACAAGGCGCGGGAGATCTTCCCCAAGCTCGACCCGGCGAAGATGCGCGAAGACCTGTGCGCGGCGGTGGATTACCTCAAGCTGCGCCCGGACTTCAACGGCAAGGTCGCGGCCATCGGCTTCTGCTACGGCGGCGGCATCGCCAACCTCATCGCCACGCGCTTTCCCGACCTCGCCGGCGCGGTGCCGTACTACGGCATCCAGCCGCCCGCCGACCAGGCGGCGAAGATCCGCTGCCCGATGCTCCTGCACTACGCATCCGAGGACTCGCGCATCAATGCCGGCTGGCCCGCGTTCGAGAAGGTGCTCGACGAGCACCACGTTAAGCACCAGGCGTACATCTATCCCAACACGCAGCACGGCTTCCACAACGACACCACGCCGCGCTACGACGAGGCCGCGGCCAAGCTCTCGTGGCAGCGCACGCTCGAATTCTTCCACCAAAACCTTAAAGCATGATCGCGAGGCGCATCGGCGTGCATGGGGGGATTGCCCCTGCATTCGGGGGATATCCCCAACGAGCCCGCTGCCGCGTGCCGGACTTGTGATGCAACGCACTGAAAACGCGCCGATTGTTGCCGCGGATCCGTGGCATGGCGCTTGCACATACGAGGGCCCCTACATCATTGCACGGTGCCCCCATGAAAAAACTCGCAATGCCGCTCGCCCTGCTGACCGGGCTCTCCTTGTCGGCAATCGCCGCGGAGCCGGAAACCGAAGCCGTCGAGTTCTACAACCGGACTCTCGGCCATTACTTCATCACCGCGACCGCGTCCGAAGCGAAGCAGGTCGACGACGGCGCGGCCGGGCCCGAATGGGTGCGCACCGGGCGCTCGTTCCAGGCGTGGCTCGATCCGGCGAACGCGCCGGCGAATGCATCGTCGGTCTGCCGCTTCTACTCGGCCGGGGCGAACTCGCACTTCTATACCGCGGATGCGAGCGAGTGCGAGGGCCTCAAGCAACTCGAGACCGCGGAGCGCGAGCGCGCGCGCTCGACGGGCGCGCCGATCCTCGGCTGGCAATACGAGGGCATCGCTTTCCGCATCGAGTCGCCGGCGGGCGGCACGTGCCCGGCGGGCACGGTGGCGGTCTCGCGCGTCTACAACAACGGTTTCGCGACCGGCGAGGGCTCCAACCACCGCTTCGTCGACGATTCGGAGCTGCGCTCGCTCATGGTCGACCGCTCGTGGATCAGCGAAGGCGTGGCCTTCTGCTCGCGCAGCAAGTCGAGCGGAACGAACGCAAACCTCGCGGCGACCAGCTCCAACTTCGACGCGGTCGCGGGCAGCTGGAGCGGCACGGCGGAATGGGAGAAGGCTTCCGGCGGCACGCACGAGCGCGCGCCCATGACCCTCGACGTGTCGTCGTCGGGCGCGGTGCAGGGCAGCGGTCGCGGGTGCTCGTTCAGCGGGCAGCTCGCCTCGGGCGACGGCTTCCGCTCGCTCTTCACGGCCACGCTGGTCGCCGCGGGCTGCAGCGACGCCGCATTCAACGGCACCTATCGGCGCTTCGACCTCGAGCGCTACAGCAACGGCACGCTCCTGCTCGAGGCGAAGCTCGGGAATGGGGCCAGCGAAGCCTCGATCGAGGCGACGCTTGCCTCGGCGAGCGCGCCCGTGTCGCCTCCGCCCTCGGCCACGCCTTCCGCGGCGGGCGTCACCGGCGACTGGTCGGGCACCGTCGGCTGGACGGTGGTGCGACAGCAAGGCGGCTCCTCGACCACCCTCGTCGCGGCAAATCGTCCGCTGTCGCTGTCGATCTCCAGCGCCGGCGCGGTGAGCGGCTCGGGCTTCGGTTGCACGTTCTCCGGATCGCTCGCGCAAACGTCCACCGGTGGCGTGTTCGGGGGCAGCATCCAGGCGAGCGGTTGCGGCGACGCGAACTTCAACGGCACCTTCGCCAACGTCAAGGTCAAGCTCGACGACCGCCGGCTGGAGGTGGAGCTGGAGCGCGAATCCCAGGCGGCGGACGTCACGACGAAGGTGAGCATCGACGGCTCGCTCGCCAACGCATCGGCCGCGCCGGGTTCCGGCGGTGGCTCGCCGACGCCGCCTCCCGCGGGCATCACCGGCAGCTTCTCCGGCACGTTCACGGCCAGCGTCGAAGTGCGCGATCGCACGACCAACGCCACAACGACGACGTCCACTTCGTCCACCGCGCAATTCACGGTCACTTCCAGCGGTTCGTTGAGCGGCAGCGGATTCGGCTGCACCTTCGCGGGCTCGCTGTCGCCCTCCAGCGCCGTGCCGGGAGTCTTCTCCGGCACCGTGTCGGCGAGCGGCTGCACGAACGCGTCGCTCAACGGCTCGTATGCCGCGTCGGCCCACGCCGAGGACAGCGGTGCGCTCTCGCTCGAGATGCAGGCCGAAACCGAATCGGGCAACCTGCGCACGAAGGTGGACATCAAGGGCACGGCCGCGCGCAGCTGACCTTTCCAGACGACCTTTCGAGGGCGCCCGCCGCAAGCGGGCGCCCTTTTCTTTTGCGCCAACCTGCCAGAGAAAGAGCATGCCCCACATTCCCGCTTCCCAGGCCCTAGCCCGCTTCCGCGTGATCGACATGACGCAGGTGCGCGCGGGTCCCACCGCCGCACGCCAGCTCGCCGACTGGGGCGCCGACGTGATCCAGGTCCAGATGCCCGAGCACATGCGCGGCGACGACACGCTCGGCGG
>DASTGG010000021.1:0-3921 GCA_035719385.1 Usitatibacter sp. | reverse complement strand
GGCACGCCCTCGCCCACCGACACGTAGAGCCGGTCGAGCGACGGGATCCTGTGCAGGTAGTCCGCCATCTCCGGCCACAGCTCGGAGTAGAACAGGTGCAGCACGGCGCCCACGCGCAGCCTGCCCTGCACGGGCGCCTTGGCGGCGGTCGTGCCGTGGCTGGCGCCGGCGGGCAGCCGCGCGACTTGCGGCGTGACGAGCGCCGCCCGCACGGGCGCGATCGGCGTCACGTAGAGGTCCGAGCACAGGAACTGGCCGGGCGCCGAGCACGGATCGAGGCGGATGGTCCTCGGCGGCTCGTCGAGCGCGACCACGGCCGAATAGGGCTTTCCGGACAGCGTCGACTTGCCCATCGTCACCGCGTGCTCGCCGGTGAAGCCCTCGCCGAAATCGAAGTAGAGCACCGGAGCGCCGCTCGCGCCCGTCACGGAAGCGACGTCCACCTCGAACAGGTAGAGCCCGTCGTCGCTGCGCGGCAGCTCGCCGTGCGCGATGAACTGCGGGTCGACGGTCTGCGAGCGGTAGAGCCCCGCGTCGAACACCTGCCTCACCTTCGCGATGGCGACGTGCGGCTCGAGCGTGAGCAGCGTCGCGCCGGCGCGAAGCGGTTGGGCGGGCCCGGGCGGTTGCTCGATCTTCATGCGCGCGCGTGCCCGAGCAGGCGATGCACGAGCCGCATCGGCGCGGTGAGCACCGAGCGCACGGCGGGATACGGATCGAGCATCGCGCCCAGGCGCGAGACGAACTGGTGCGGGAACTGCGCGAGGACGGCGTCGCGCTGGCGCAGGTCGGCGCGCAGCCGCTCCACCTCGGTCGCGAGCGCCGCGATGTCGCGCAGCGAGTCCACGAGGCGCATGCGCTGGATCCCGCCCTGGCGCGCCATGTCCGCGGTGCATTCGAACACGGCCGGCAACGCCGCGGCGAACCGGGTCCAGGCGGCCGAATGGGCCGCGTGCAGTTGCGCGAGGGTCTCGCCCATGGAGGCCGGGTCCGTTGACTTGCGCAGCCGCGCGAGGCACTCCGCGAGGTGCTCGGCGGATGCGACCACGTCCGCGAGCCCCGCCGGCTGGCGGCCAAAAAACTGCACGGCGCGCATGGCTGCGATCGACGAACGCACGGATTCGAGCTCGGCCTCGAGCCCCTTGTGCAGCTCGCCGGAGGCCGCATCGAGTGCCCGGCTGCGCGGCTCGAGCGCTTCGACCTGGCCACGCAGCTCCTGCATCGTCTGCGCGTGCGCCGCGGCGGCGAGGTTGAGCTCGTGCACGCGGGCATCGCGCACGGCTGCGGCATGGTTGAGCGACGTGATCTGGTCGGAGCGCGCGCGCACGGCGCCCTCGAGGTCCTTCTTCTGCGCGTTCAGCACCTCGATGCGCAGGTCCTGCCGCGCCATCAATCCCAGCGCCGGCCGCATCGATTCGAGATGGGCGGCCGCGTCGGCGAAGAAGCGCGCGACCTGCGGATCGTCCATGCGACGCTCGTCGGCTGCGAGGCCGCGCAGCATGGCATAGGCGTCCACGACGAGGCGCGGCACCTCGTCGCCGAAGCGCAGGTCCTGCGGCTCGAACAGGCTGTGTCGCAGCTCCGCGGAGAGGAAGTCGCGCGCGTATTCGGCCACCTGCGCGGCGTCCGGTTCGCGGCCCACGTCGAGCGCCCGCGCGATGCGCGCGAGCTCGGCGTGCGGATCGGTCATGACGCGGTCGAAATCCACGACCACGCGCCGCCTGCCCTCCGTGCCGACGAAGCAGGCAACGACGTGCTCGAGCCAGAGGTACAGCGATTTCTCCAGGTCGAAGCCGTCGCGTCTGCGCAGCGAGGCGGCGACGCTCAGCGGATGCCGCGAGGACAGGATGTAGGCCTCGTCGACGGCCACGTGGCGGAATACCTCCTGCCAGAACGGCAGCAGGACCGAGATGCGCGGATCCTTCAGGCCGTAGGCGTCGGTGGATGCGAGGCGCTGGCGCAGGAACTCGATGGCGCGCAGGCGAAGGCCGTCGAGGTCGCTTCGCTGCAGCTCCTGCGCCGCGATCGGCCACACGCTATCCCAGCGCCGGCGCAGCTGCTCCAGGACCGCGTTGTCGATGGCGTTGGCCTCGACGTCCTCGAAGAAGCCCTTCTCGTTGTTCCCCGGCGCGGGCGGCATGAGCTTGTCGCCGAGCTCGATGCCGAGCGGCACGAGGCCGCGCGCAACGGCGCTGGTGCCGCTGCGATGCATGCCCAGCACCACGAAGATGCGCTTGGGCTCGAGGGACGCGCCGGAAGAGCGCATTGGACCGTTCGCGAGATGCCGATAAGCCTTACATTATAGAGGCTGCTGCCCCTTTTCCCGGTCCTGCGCGGGCTCAGGCTCGCGGCGCCGCCGGAGGGGGATTTTCGGCCTTCCGGGCCGGATTGCCGACGTAGACCGCGTCCGGCTCGGTATCGGCCAAGAGCACGGCGCCGGCACCCACGACCGAGCGGGGCGCGATGCGGACGCCGTCCCGCACGGTCGCTCCGACGCCCACGAACGCCTGCTCCCCGACCACCACGTTTCCGGCCAGTATGGCGCCCGGCGCGATGAAGGCGTGGCTGCCGATGATGCAGTGGTGTGAGACGTGCGCCGCGCTGCGGATGATGACGTTCGAGCCGATCGTCGAGCGCGGCTGGATGATCGCGCGCTCGTACACGAGGCAGTTGTCGCCGTGCTCGATATCCGGCCAGGTGCTCGCCCTCGGCGAGACATAGCTCTCGAACGCATAACCGCGGCGCTTCGCCTGCTCGTAGCAGCGCCGCCGAAGGCCGTTGGCCTCGCGCGGGCCCATCGGCGCGAGCAGGCGGACCGTGTCCGGCGGCCAGTGCTCGTGCAGCGATTCGAGCGGGACGACCGGCAATCCGTCGTGCACCGGTCCGGGCACCCAGGCGGAGTCGACGGCGAACGCGACGACGCGCCACGGCGTTTCCTGTTCGACGCAGTATCGGGTCATGCTGGCGAAAGTGCCGGCGCCGAGCATCACCAGCGGCGGCAGCGTCGTTTCAGAAGGCATCGAGGCAACGCGGCATCTCGAGCGCCGTGGCGAGCTCGCCGGCCACTCCGTCGCACTGCGCCTCGGTCATCAGCCCGAACCACGGCACGCCGAGCGCTTCCCGCGCGAGAAGCTGCGTTTCGCGCAGGTCGTCGCGGCCGCACGCCGCGAACGCCGGATGTCGATGCAGCGGCGGACAATACCAGCGGCGCGTCTCGATTCCCGCGATGCCGAGCGCATCGCACACGCGATCCGCGTTTCGCGGGACTCGCAGCACGCACACCGCCGGAAGCGAGTCCCCCGTGGCCTGCAATCGCACGCCCGGCACCTTGGCGAGGGCCGCGTGATACGCCGCCCACAACCCGCGCCGCCGTTGCTGGCGTTCGGCCCAGCGCTCGGCCTGCGCGAGGCCGACGGCCGCCGCGAACTCGGACAGCTTGGCGTTCGTTCCTGCCTCGTGGCTCACGCGGTTCTCGTAGCCGAAGTTGGACAACCGTCGCGCGCGTCGCGCGAGCGCCCGTTCGCGCGTGACGAACGCGCCGCCCTCGCCGATGCCGAACGGCTTCGTCGCATGGAAGCTGAATGCGCACGATGTGAGCGTGCCGATTTCCTGGTTGCCGAAGGCGGCCGCCGCGTCGACGAGGACGGGAATGCCGGTTTCCTGCGTGAACACATCCCACGCCGCGGCGCTCACCGCGCAGCCGAACGTTGCGACCGGGATGACCAGCCCCAGCTTGCGGCGCTTCGCGACCTCGCGAGCGATGGCCGGCGTGAGCTGCCACGAGTCGGCCGCCACGTCGGAGAAGACGACGTCCAGCCGATTGCGGATCGCCGCGCTCGCGGTGGCGGCGAACGTGAACGCCGGAACCAGCGCCGCGGATCCCGCCGCAATCCCGAGCGCCGCGATGCCCACCTCGAGCGC
>DASTGG010000020.1:0-6245 GCA_035719385.1 Usitatibacter sp. | reverse complement strand
ACGCCGGCCGAGCGCACGCGCTTCGACAAGACCGCCGCCAAGGGCAGCCACCTCGCCAAGCGCTGGGCGGCGAAGGAGGCGTTCTCGAAGGCGATCGGCACCGGCATCCACGCGCCCTTCACCTGGCAATGCATCACGGTGGGGCGCGACCCGCGCGGCAAGCCGGGCATCGTCCCGAACGCCGCGATGCAGGCGCACCTCAAGGCGCTGGGTGTCACGGCCGCGCATCTCTCGCTCACCGACGACGCGGGGGTCGCGGTGGCGTTCGTGGTTCTCGAAGGAAAGGACACGCCATGAAGCTCGGGCCGGTGATGATCGACGTGACGGGCACGGAGCTCGGGCCCGATGACGCGGAGCGCCTGTCGCACCCGCAGGTGGGCGGCGCCATCCTCTTCGCGCGCAACTTCACCTCGCCGTTGCAGCTCGTGCGGCTGGTGGCCGCGATCCGCGCGCTGCGAAAGCCGCAGCTGCTCATTGCGGTGGACCACGAGGGCGGCCGCGTGCAGCGCTTCCACGAGGGCTTCACGCGCATCCCGCCGATGCGCGAGATCGGCCGCCGCTGGGACCAAAGCCGCACCGAGGCCGCGGACAGTGCGCGCGCCTGCGGGTTCGTCATCGCCGCCGAGCTGCAGGCGCACGGCGTCGATTTCAGCTTCGCGCCGGTGCTGGACATCGACCACGGCGAATCGGGCGTGATCGGCGATCGTGCCTTCCACTCCGATCCGAAAGTGGTGGCCGAGCTCGCCGAGGCGTTCGTCGGGGGACTCGCGCGCGGCGGCATGACGAGCGTCGGCAAGCACTATCCGGGACACGGCTACGTGAAGGCGGACTCGCACCACGAGATACCCATCGACGATCGCTCGCTCGCCGAGATCACCGCGGCGGACCTGCTGCCGTTCCGGCGGCTGGCCAAGGCGGGCATGGGCGCCGTCATGCCGGCGCACGTGATCTATCCGAAGGTCGATGCCCGCCCGGCCGGTTTCTCGCCGGTGTGGCTGCAGCGCATCCTGCGCGGGCAGCTGGGCTTCGATGGCGTCATCTTCTCGGACGACCTGTCCATGGAAGGGGCGAGCGCTGCCGGCGGGGTGGTGGATCGGGCGCACGCCGCGCTCGAAGCGGGCTGCGACGTGGTGCTGCTCTGCAACGACCCGCGCGCGCAGGAAAAGCTCCTCGACGGGCTGGGCGCGCGGACGGTGTCGAACCTGCTCACCGCGCGCCTGGAGCGGCTGCGCGGCCGCGCCGTCTCGGCGCAGGCGCTCGCGGCGAACACGGCCTACCTCGAAGCGCAGGAGAAGGTGGCACACCTGCGCACGGCCTGAACCGCCGCGCGACGCGATGTTCGACCACACCGAATTCGTCGCCAACCTTCCGTCGCTGCCCGGCGTCTATCGGTTCAAGAACGCCGCGGGCGACGTGATCTACGTCGGCAAGGCCGCCGACCTGCGCAAGCGCGTCTCGTCGTACTTCCAGAAGTCGCACCCGAGCCCGCGCACCACGATGATGGTCTCGCAGATCGCGGGGGCGGAGACCACGGTCACGCGCACCGAGGCCGAGGCGCTGCTGGTCGAGAACAACCTCATCAAGAGCCTCGCGCCGCGCTACAACGTCCTTTTCCGCGACGACAAGAGCTACGGCTACATCCTCATCACCGGGCACAAGTACCCGCAGATCCGCTTCTACCGCGGCGCGCACGTGAAGGGCAACCGCTACTTCGGCCCGTTCCCGAGCGCCTGGTCGATCCGCGAGACCATTGGGCACCTGCAGAAGATCTTCCTCCTGCGCACGTGCGACGACACCGTGTTCGCGCACCGCTCGCGCCCCTGCCTTCTGCACCAGATCCACCGCTGCTCGGGGCCCTGCGTGAACCTCATCGGCGAGGAGGCCTACAACCGCGACGTCAACCACGCGGCGCAGTTCCTCGAGGGGCGTGAGACGCTCGTGATCGAGGAGCTCACGGCGAAGATGAACGAGGCGGCCGAGGCGCTCGACTACGAGCGCGCCGCGCACCATCGCGACCAGATCCGCATGCTGCAGCGCATCCTGTCGGGCCAGACGGCGGAGATGGCGGGAGCGGGCGATGTGGACATCGTGGTCGCGGTCGAGCGCGAGGGCACGTGGTGCGTGACGCTCGCGATGGTGCGGGGAGGGCGCCACCTCGGCGACCGCAGCTTCTTCCCGCAGAACGCCTCGGGCAACGACGAGTCCACCATCGTGACCGCCTTCATCGAGCAGCATTACTCGGCGCAGCCGGTGCCGGGGCGCGTGATCTGCGACCAGGTGGACGATGCCCCCGAGATCGAGGCGCTGCTCGGCCACATCGCGGGCCGCCCCGTGAAGATCATCACCCGACCGCAGGGCGAGTCGCGCTCGTGGCTCGAGATGGCGAAGCGCAACGCCGAGCTCGCGCTGGGCCAGCGGCTCTCGACCCAGGCCACGCAGGAGATGCGCGTCGCGGCGCTGCAGGAATTCCTCGGCAGCGAGAACCCCGTGGGCCGCATCGAGTGCTTCGACATCAGCCACACGATGGGCGAGGCGCCGATCGCTTCCTGCGTCGTGTACGACCGCGGCGCGATGCAGAACTCGGAGTATCGCCGCTACAACGTGAAGGGCGTCGAGCCTGGCGACGACTACGGCGCGATGCGCTTCGCCCTCGAGAAGCGCTACCGCAAGCTCGCCGACGGCGAGGGCAAGACGCCGGACCTGATCCTCATCGACGGCGGGCTCGGCCAGCTCAACGCGGCGCGCCAGGTCATGGCCGACATGGGGCTGCACCAGATCCCCATGATCGGCGTGGCGAAGGGCGTGGAGCGCAAGCCCGGCCTCGAGCAGCTCTTCTTCGCCGGCGAGGAGGAGCCGCGGCGCCTGGCGCCCGACCACCCGGCGCTGCACCTCATCCAGCAGGTGCGCGACGAGGCGCACCGATTCGCGATCACGGGCCACCGCGCCAAGCGCGGCAAGGCGCGCACCGCCTCGCGCCTGGAGGAAATTTCCGCGGTGGGCCCACGCCGCCGCCAGCGGCTGCTCGAGCACTTCGGCGGGTTGCAGGGCGTGCTCGCGGCGAGCGTGGACGACCTTTCGCGTGTCGAGGGAATCAGCCGTACACTCGCGGAGCGCATCTACCAGGAGCTGCACTAGCGTGCCGGTGAAGTTCAACTTCCCGCTCTTCCTCACGTGGCTGAGGATCGTGGCAATCCCGCTGTTCGTCGCGGTCCTGTACGTTCCCGAGTCGTGGATCAGCGAGCGCACGGCGAACGTGACCTCGATGTGGATCTTCATCGCCGCGGCGGTCACGGACTGGCTGGACGGCTATCTCGCGCGGCGCTGGAACCAGACGACATCGTTCGGCGCCTTCCTCGATCCCGTCGCCGACAAGCTGATGGTGACCGCCGCGCTCATCGTGCTCACGGAGAAGGGCCTCGTGAACCCGTTCGCCTCGCTCATCATCATCGGCCGCGAGATCACGATCTCGGCGCTGCGCGAGTGGATGGCGCAGATCGGGCAGTCGAAGAGCGTCGCCGTGAACATCCTCGGCAAGGTGAAGACCGTCTCGCAGCTCATCGCCATCCCGTTCATGCTCTTCAATGGCGTGCTGTTCGGGTGGTTCCACACCGTGAACGTGGGCCGCTGGCTCATCTGGATCGCGGCCATCATCACGCTGCTGTCGATGGTGGTGTACCTGCGCGCCGCGATCCGCAGCCCGCCGCCCTGATCAGGAACTGGCGCCGAGCGCGGGGTCGTGCCAGCCCCCGTGCGCGGCGATGAGCGCGTCCGCCGCCTTCGGCCCCCAGCTGCCGCGCCTGTAGGGAAGGGCCGGGCCGTGCTTCACGAGCACGGGATCGACGACCGCCCAGGCGGCCTCGACGGCGTCCTCGCGCGTGAAGAGCGCCCCGTTGCCGCTCATGGCATCGCCCAGCAGCCGCGCGTACGGCGGCTGCTCCTCCGGCCGCTCGTCGAGGAGGTAGAGCTCCCGCTGCTCGCCGACGAACTCCTTGCCCGCGCGCTTGACGCGAGCGGCGAGCGCGATGGCCGAATTCGGGGAAAGGCGAAAGCGCAGATAGTTGGCCGCGCCGTTCGCCGGCGCCGAGTCCGCGAACAATCGCTGCGGCGGCGCCTTGAGCTCGACGACGACCTCGGCGGCCGTGGCCGCGAGGTACTTGCCGGAGCGCAGGTACCACGGCACGCCGGCCCAGCGCCACGAGTCGATGAAGAGCCGCACGGCGCAGAAAGTCTCGACGTCGGAATCCCGCGCCACACCCTTCTCCTTGCGGTAGCCGGCGTACTGGCCGCGCACGACGTCGGCGGGATCGAGCGGGCGCATGGCCTGGAAGACGTCGGCCGTCTCGCCGTGCACGGCACCGAAGCCCCGGTACGTCGGCGGCTCCATGGCGAGGAGTGCCACGATCTGGAAGAGATGGTTCTGGACCACGTCGCGCAGGCAACCGGCGGTTTCATAGAACGCGCCGCGGCTGCCGACACCGAAATCCTCGGACAGCGTGACCTGGACGCTCGCCACGTAGTTGCGGTTCCAGATCGGCTCGAGGAACGAATTCGCGAAGCGGAAATACAGGATGTTCATGATCGCTTCCTTCGCCAGGAAGTGATCGATGCGGAAGATCGAGTCGTCCGGGAACACGCTGCGCGCGATGCGGTTGAGCTCGCGCGCCGAGGCGAGGTCGCGTCCGAACGGCTTCTCGACGATGACGCGCGCGCGATCGGCGAGCCCCGCGGCGCCCAGCCCCTCGATGACCATCGGGAAGAGCGCGGGCGGGATGGCGAGGTAGTGGGCAGGGCGCCGCGCCTTGCCCAGCGCCATCCTGAGCGCCTCGAATGTGGCGGGATCGTGGTAGTCGCCGGCCACGTAGCGCAGCAGCGAAAGCATGCGGCGCAGGGCGGGACGGTCGTCGATCCGTCCCGAATCCCTGACGGCTTCCTCCGCACGCTCGTGCAATTGCGCGGGACTCCACTTCGAGGATGCGACACCGATCACCGGGACGTCGAGCGCGCCGTGCTTCGCCATCGCGTAGAGCGCGGGAAAGATCCTCTTGCGCGCGAGGTCGCCCGTGACGCCGAAGAGGACCAGCGCGTCCGAGGGCGCCGCGCCACGGTGGGTACCATCCATCCCAGCTCCTTCCCTTATGCTCTCGAAGATGGCGATCGCCGACGTGCAAAGATGCCGCTGGCACATGCTGCCCGATCGGCTGGCGTTGGATCGGGAGGCGGCGTCCCGCATCCTCGCCGCGGCCGGACGTGCGATAGCCGCGCGCGGGCAATTCCATATTGTCCTCTCGGGCGGGGAAACGCCGCGCGGCGCGTATCGACGGCTGCGCGAGGCGCACGAGCCGTGGTCCTCCTGGCACGTCTATTTCGGCGACGAGCGTTGCCTGCCGCCCGGCGATTCGCAACGCAACTCGCGCATGGCCGCGGAAGCCTGGCTCGAGCATGTGCCCATTCCCGCGCCGCAGCGGCACGCCATTCCGGCGGAGCTCGGGGCGGTCGCCGCCGCGCGGGCCTACGCGCAGACCTTGCGTGCGGTCGGCGAATTCGATCTCGTGCTGCTCGGTCTGGGCGACGACGGCCACACGGCGAGCCTGTTCCCGGGCGGCGAATGGGCGAGCGCCGCGGACTCGCCCGACGTGCTGGCGGTGGTCGACGCGCCGAAGCCGCACTCGCAGCGAGTGTCCCTGAGCGCAGCGCGTCTGGCGCGCGCCCGCGAAGTCGTGTTTCTCGTCGCCGGAGAATCGAAGCGCCATGCGCTGGACGATTGGCGCGCGGGCCGGGACATTCCCGCGCGTGCGATCGCGCCGGCGAGCGGCGTCGACGTGCTGGTCGCAACGCGGAGTTGATGCAGCCGCACGGCCGGGGCGATTACTGCCGAGCCTGGTCGCGCTGCTCCTTCTGCTGCTCTTTCTGCTCTTTCTTGTTCTCCTTCCGGTTCTCCTGGCCCTTGCCCTGCGCAGAATTCCTGCGCTCTGCGCCCTTGCCCTCGTGCTGCACAGGTTGCCCGCGCTGCGCCTGTTGCACCGATTGCCTGGGCTGCGCCTGTTGCACGGGCCGCTGCGGTCCGGACGGCACCGATTGCCCTTGCTGCCATTGTTGAACCGGCCGGGCGCGCTGCTGCGGAAAGTGCTGCTGCGCTACGGCTTCGCGTGGCTGGTAGCGGTAGTTCCTGGATTGAATCGCCAATTGCTGTTCCCGCGCGCGCGGATAGCGGTCGCCCGAATACTGCCGCTGGTAAGTCGGCAGGG
>DASTGG010000019.1:0-5755 GCA_035719385.1 Usitatibacter sp. | reverse complement strand
TCGTTGAGCGGATCGTAGGGCAGCTTCTTGCGCAGGTTGGCGGCGATGGTCGTGGCCGAAGGCGAGCCCGCGATCAGCGTGTAGCCGTCGGGCGCCGAGTTCTTGCCCATCTCCATGCCGACCAGCCCCGCGGCGCCCGCGTCGTTCTCCACCACGATGTTCTGGCCGAGCTCCTGGCCGAGCTGCTGCGCGAGGATCCGCGAGAGCGTGTCGTTCGAGCTTCCGGCCGCGTTCGGCACGATGAGCTTGATCGGGCGCCTCGGCCAATCGTCTCCCTCCGCGGCGAAGGCCCTTCCGAGGGCGAAAACCGCGAACACCAACACCAGCAGACGCATCGTCGCTTGCTTCATCGGTCCTCCTCCGGTTGCATGGCGATGAGCCGCAGGACTTCCGCCGCGGCCTTGTGGGTTTCTTCCCGCATGATCGATTCCGCCTGCGCCGCATCGCGCCCGGCGATGGCGGCGAGCAGCGCCCGCAGGCCCTCGATGCTTTCCCTGGAGCGGCGCGGCGAGCGCCTCGGGTGGCTCAGGCCCAGCGCGCGCCAGCGCGAGATGCGCGCGTGGAGCATCGCGAGCATCGAGGACAGCGTCTCGCTCGCCGCGCCCGCATACAGCGTCTCGTAGAACGCGTTCTTCGCCCTGAGGATGCGCTTCGGGTCGCCCGCGGCGTAGGCGTCCACCGCCTTCTGCAATGCATCCTGCAGCTTGCGCACCTGCGCCTCCGTAGCCTTCTGCACGAAGAGCCGCGCCGCGAGCCCCTCGAGCCGCGCGCGGATCGCATAGAGGTCGCGCCCCTCGCTCTCGGTGAGGGCGCGCACGACCATGCCCTTCTTCGCATCCTCGGCGACGAGGCCCTCCGACTGCAGCTGCCGCAGCGCCTCGCGCACCACCGTCCTCGAGACGCCCAGCATGTCGATGAGCTCGCGCTCGATCAGGCGCGCGCCCGGGGCAAGCCGGCCGGCGATGATCGCGTTGCGCAGCTCGTCGAGCACCTGCGTGCGCAGGGGCGCGAGCGATCGGCGCGGGGGCTGGAGGACGGCGGCCATGTTCGTCATACGATCATATGATAGTCTGGGGATTCGCGGTGGCTTTCGTGGCCCGGAAAGGAGCGCAATGGCAGCTCGCGCAGTGAACGTCGGAATCGTGGGGCTGGGCCGCTGGGCGCGCGTGCTCACGCGGGCCGCGCAGGCCTCGCCGAAGCTGCGGATCGTCTCCGCCTACAGCCGCTCCGAGGAAAAGCGCCAGTCCTTCGCGAAGGACACCGGCGTGCCGCCCGCGGCGGACATGGAGGCGATGCTCGCGGACCCGTCGATCGAAGGCGTGATCCTCACGGTGCCGAACGAGCAGCATTACCCCATGGCGCTCAAGGTGGCGCGCGCGGGCAAGCACGTCTACACGGAAAAGCCCATCGCCCACAACCTCGAGGACGGCCTGCGGTTGGCGGACCTCGAGCGCGAATACGGCATCACGGTGACCGTCGGGCACAGCGCGCGGCTGATGGCCGGGATGCGCGTGATGAAGCGGATGGTCGAAAGCGGCGAGCTGGGCCGCGTCGCCTTCATCGAGGCGAACTTCTCCAACGAGCGCGCCCTCGAGCTCACGCCATCCACGTGGCGCTGGTACCGCGATCGCGCGCCCGGCGGGCCGCTGTCGCAGCTCGCGATCCACCAGTTCGACGTGCTCCACATGCTGGGCGGCGAGATCGCCGAGGTGAGCTCCATGGCCTCGAAGCTCTCGCCCGTGGGCGCCGAGGTGGACGACCAGTCGATGACGCTCCTCAAGTTCGCCGACGGCAAGGTGGGCTACGTGGGGTCCTGCTGGACTTCTCCCGGTGTCTTCTGCGTGCGCGTCTTCGGCTCGAAGGGGCTCGTGCACTACGAGATCGACTTCGGCACCTGGGACACGCCGCACCAGCTGCACAAGAGCGCCACGCTCTACGTCCAGCGCGGCAAGGACGGCTACGGCAAGCGCGAGTCGCTCGAGATTCCCGAGAGCGACATGTTCCGCGCCGAGCTCGAGATGTTCGCCGAGAGCTGCGTTTCCGGCCGCGCCGGAGAGCTCGATGCGCACAACGGCAACGTCGCCGTGGCGGTGGTGGCGGCGGCGCTGCGCTCCATCGACAAGCACGGGCTGTGCGTGCGCGTTGCCGAAGTGATCGAGGAGACGCGCGCCAGGATCGCCGGCGCGCGCGTCGCCGCCTGAGGAGGCCAGCCATGTCCGCACTGCCCAGCCGCTATTTCTGGGAGCTCACGCAGCCCGAGATCGCCGCGCAGCTCGGCAAGAATCCGCTCGTCATCCTGCCCGCGGGCAGCGTCGAGCAGCACGGGCCGCACCTGCCGACGGGCACGGATATCTTCGCCTCCAACGTGATCGGGCACGCGGTGGCCGAGCGGCTCGACGGGCTGGTGCTGCCGGGCGGGCCGATCGGCGTCACGCCCATGCACATGCCCTTCGAGGGCACGATCACGCTCACGCCCGAGACGTACCAGCGCGTGGTCATCGAAACCTGCGTCTCGACGGCGAAGCACGGAGCGAAGCAGTTGCTGATCCTCAACTGGCACGAGGGCAACATCCCGTCGCTCGCGATCGCCGCCGAGGCGCTGCATCGCGAGCACGGCATGACGGTCCTCACGGTGCAGGCGTGCTACGTGGCCGAGGAGCTGTACGGCCACAGCTGCGGCGGCCTCACCCACGGCGGCGAGATCGAGGCGCTCGCGGTCCTCGCGTACCGTCCCGACCTCGTGCACCTCGATCGCATCGAATACTCCTCGGATGCGACGCGCGGCCGCAAGTGGGACAAGCTGCGCCGCACGCGGGCCTACCAACCGGTGCTTCGCGACATCAAGACCATCGCGCCGACCGGCTGGTACGGCGCTCCCGAGCATGCGACGGCGGAGAAGGGCCTGAAGATGCTGAACGACATCGCGGATGCCATCGCGAAGGAATCGCGCGAGCTCTTCCGCCTGCTCGAGGAGGCGGAAGGCGGCACGGCCGAGATCACGCGCGTGAGGCAGGTGGCCTGAATGGCGCGCGTTCTCGACCTTGCATCCGCGAAGAAGCTCGGGCTGCCCGGGCGAACCTCGTACGAGATCCTGTCCGGCGCGCACAACGCCGCGGGCGTCACGTTCCGGCTCGTGGAGATTCCCGTGCCGCGGCCCGGCGAGGCGCCGCGGGGCATGCATCGCCACGCCGGCTTCGAGGAATGCATCTACGTGCTCTCGGGGCACGGCACTTCCTTCGCCGGCGCGCAGGCGCAGCCCGTGAAGCCCGGCGATACGATCCACATTCCGGCGGGCGAGCCGCACGTCACGCGCAACACCGGCAGCGAGCCGCTCGTCCTCCTGTGCTTCTTCCCCGTGGGCGACGTGGCGCGCGGCACCAGCGACGCGCCGGCATGACGGTCGACGTCGTCTGCCTGCGTCCGGAGGCGGATTTCACGCGCGTGGGCGTGCGCGCGACTTCGCAGCTGCGCGTCGCCTATCGCGGGCCGTCCGATGCGGACGTGCCGGAGCTGCTCACGCAGGCTCGCGCGCTGGTGATCCCGGCCGTGGGACCGAAGCTCGCGCCCTCGCTCTTCGAAAGCGCGCCGCTCGAGCTGGTGCAGGTGACGGGCGCGGGCGTCGACAGGCTGGACCAGGCGGCCCTCACGCGCCGCAACATTCCCGTCGCCAACGTCGCCGGCGGCAGCAACGCCGCGGTGGCCGAATATGCCGTCGCGACGGCGACGTTCCTGCTGCGCCGTTTCGGCTGGTCCGACGCGCAGATTCGCCAGGGCCGGTATGCCGAGTCGCGCGCGAAGCTCGTCGCAGAAAACGTCGGCGGCCTCGAAGGACTGCTGGTGGGCATCGTCGGCATGGGCACGATCGGGCGTGCGGTCGCGCGCGCCTTCGCGCAGGCCGGCTGCCGCATGGCGTACCACGACCCGATGCCGGTCGATGCGAAAGCGATGGGCGGGCTGGAGACGAGATGCCTCGGGCTGCACGCATTGCTCGCGGAATCTGATGTGGTTTCGCTGCACGTCCCGTTGCTGCCCGAGACCCGCAACCTCGTCGGCGAGCGCGAGCTCGATGCGATGAAGGCGGGCGCGATCCTGATCCAGGCCTCGCGGGGCGGCATCGTCGACGAGGCGGCGCTCGCCTCGCGGCTTGCCTCCGGGCACATCGGCGGCGCGGCCATCGACGTGTACGCGCACGAGCCCCCCGAGGCGGGCAATCCGCTGCTGGCGCTGCAAGGCGAGGCCGCGGCACGCGTGCTCTTCACACCGCACATCGCGGGCGTCACGCGACAGTCCGCGGCGTTCCTTTTCCGCGCGGCCTGGGAAAACGTGGAGCGCGTGCTGCTGCGCGGCGAGGCGCCCCTGCATCGCGTCTACTAGGCCGCGTCGCATTCGGTAACGATGTGCGGCGCGCGCGCGGTCTAGACTGCCCGCATGCGGTTCCTGATCCTCCTCGCCGGCCTGCTCGTGCAGGCGGCGCTCGCGCAATCGCCGTCGAAGCCGCTGCGGGTGCTCTTCATCGGCAATGCGATCCTCGCATCGACCGACATTCCGGGGCGCGTGGCGAACCTGGCGCAGGCCACGGGCCGCGCCGCGAAAATCGAGACCATCACTTCGACCGGATATTCGCTCGAGGACCATTTGCGCGAAGGCAAGGCGGCGCAGGCGCTGCGGCAGGGCTGGGACTTCGTGGTGCTGCAGCAGGATGCGCCCGCCGCGGACGAAGCGGCCGATTTCGCGCGGCCGGTGAAGCGGTTCGCGGACGCCATTCGCGAAGCCGGCGCGCGCCCGGCGCTCTTCATGGCGTGGCCGCGTGGCGATCGCATGCGCGAGATCCGCGAGGCCATCGTCGCGCAGAGGGACGCGTCCTCGGCCGCCGGCGCGATGCCCCTGCCGGTGGCGGAGGCGTGGCTGCGCGCGCTCGCGGCCGACCGCCGCCTCAAGCTGCACACGGGCAGCGGCACGCAACCGTCCGCGTTCGGCACCGATCTCGCGGTGCTCACGGTGTACCTGGCGCTTTTTCCCGCGCAGGACTTCGACGAGGCGTTCGTGGACAAGGTCGCGCAGGCGCTCGGGACGCCGGCCGCCACGCGCGACCTGCTCTTCGATGCCGCGACCCGGGCGCTCGACGAGCCGCTCGCCCTCGAAAAGCCGCGCTCGCCTTGAACGGCGGTGCCGGATACCGTAAAATAACCGGTTCCTCGGCGAGTTAGCTCAGTGGTTAGAGCAGCGGAATCATAATCCGTTGGTCCGGGGTTCAAATCCCTGACTCGCCACCCATTCACGTCCTTCGCTGTCGGATACGCGCGCTCGATGTACGCGCATCCGACAGCGGCCCATCCACGCAAGGTGTTTCTTCTCCGCGCTCAGTTCGCGTCCCGGCGCGCGCCTTCCATGTGGCCGATGGTGATGCCTGCGCCCTGGGGCGCCGTGGCATTGTGGTGCAGGATCCTCGACGTGAAGCCGTCGAACGTGACCAGTACGTCCTGCATTTCGAACGTTCCCGTGCGCCCGCTGTTGCAGCTGAAGGTGCCGCTCACGAAGCGCTGCGCGCCCAGTTGCTGCGCGGGGGGCGCGGAGTAGGTGCAACTGGGCGCCGAGAGGCCGACCGTCTGCATCGTGAAGCCGTTGGCGTTGTCGTCGATCGTGATCTCGACCGGATCGTCGCTCGTGCCACCCGGATCCTCGGCGGTCGCCTGCAGGTGGCCCACGTAGCGGCCGGAAACGTCGTTCTTGCGGAAGGCGAAGCGGCTCACGGTCT
>DASTGG010000018.1:0-2434 GCA_035719385.1 Usitatibacter sp. | reverse complement strand
GCTCGGCTCGTTGGGCAGCGACCTCATCTGGCCCCTGCTCGAGCGCGTCGCCGACGGTGACGGCAAGGGCCTCGTCGCGGAGTGCGAGCGTATCGCCGCGAGGAGCATCTCGTTCGATGCGGCGCTGGAAGAGCTCGCCGCGATGTTGCACAAGATCGCGCTCGCGCAGGCGGGCGCCGCTCCGGCCGAGGACGATGCGGACGCCGCGCGCGTCAACGACATGGCTTCGCGGCTCGACGCCGGGCGCGTGCAGGTGATGTACCAGATCGCGCTGCTCGGCCGTCGCGATCTCGCGCTCGCGCCCGACGAGTACGCCGGCTTCAGCATGGCGATGCTGCGGATGTTGTCCTTCGTGCAAGGCGAGGCGGCCCGGCCACCCGCGGCGAGGCCGGCCGCAGCGGCTGCCGCGGCGGCGCCGCGCGCTGCAACGCGTCCTGCCTCGCCCGCCGCAAGAGCACCGGACCGCGATCGCGTCGCCGAGCCCGCGCCTGCCGCGGCCTTGGCTACGACGCCCGCGACCGAGTTCGACGGCGATTGGCCCGGGCTCGTGCAGCGGCTGAACCTCACCGGCCTGGCGGGAATGGTGGCGCGCCACGGCGAGCTGGCGTCGTACCAGAACGGCGTCTTCGAGCTGGTCGTGCCGGAGACTCACCGGATGTACTCGGAGAAGGCGTACCAGGACAAGCTCAGGGCCGAGCTGGCGGCGCATTTCGGGCCGAACGTGCGCGTGAGCGTGCGTGTCGGCGCGACGGCCGGCAACAGCGTCGCGGCGGCGAGCTCCCGCGAGATGGCGAAGAAGCAGGCGAGCGCCGCCGAAGCCATCGAGGAAGATCCGTTCGTGCGCGAGCTGGTGCGCGACCTCGGCGCCGAAGTCGTGTCATCGACCATCCGGCCCGCCGACGACAAACCAACCAACGGACAGAGGTGATCCCATGATGAAGGGCCAGCTCGGCGCGCTGATGAAGCAGGCGCAGCAGATGCAGGAGAACATGCGCAAGGCGCAGGAGGAGCTCGCGAACATCGAGGTCGAGGGCCAGTCCGGCGCGGGCCTGGTGAAGGTCGTGATGACCTGCAAGTTCAAGGTGAAGAAGGTGACGATCGATCCGAGCCTTCTCGGCGAGGACAAGGACATGCTCGAGGACCTCGTCATGGCCGCGATGAACGACGGCGTGGCCAAGGCCGAAGCGACGGCGCAAGCGAAGATGGCGGGCTTCACCGCGGGGCTCAACCTGCCGCCGGGCATGGGGCTTCCCTTCTAGGTGGCGGCGCCGCTCGACAAACCCGCCGCGCTCGAGGAGCTCATCCAGGCGCTGCGTTGCCTTCCGGGGGTGGGGCCCAAGTCCGCGCAGCGGATGGCCTACCACCTGCTGCAGCGCGACCAGCAAGGCACCGCGCGCCTCGCCACCGCGCTCACGATGGCGCTCGAGCGCATCCGCCACTGCGCCCGCTGCAACACGTTCACCGAGAGCGAGGTCTGCGCGCTGTGCGCTTCGCCGCGCCGCGACGCCTCCCTCCTGTGCGTGGTCGAGACGCCGGGCGACCTGCTGATGATGGAGCAGACGCAGAGCTACCCCGGCCTCTACTTCGTGCTGATGGGGCGCCTGTCGCCGCTGGATGGCGTCGGGCCGCGCGAGATCCATCTCGATCGGCTCGTGAAGCGGGCCACCGATGGCCAGGTGCGCGAAGTCATCCTCGCCACCAATTTCACGGTCGAGGGCGAGGCTACGGCGCACTACGTGAGCGAGCTGCTGGCCGGGAAGGGCCTGCAGGTCAGCCGCATCGCCCGCGGCCTGCCGGTGGGCGGGGAGCTCGAGCACGTGGACAGTGGCACGCTTGCCCAGGCCATCCTGGAGCGCCGTCCGGCCTGATCGAGGCTTGCCGGGCGCGTCTTCCGATGGCATAATTTCGCTGTACGAAACGCCTGACGCCGCCCTCGACGAGGCGCCCGGAAGGCTCGAAAAACGCCGCATTTTTAAGCAGTTGCGGCGAAAAGCGGCGTAGGCCGATAGGCCTCTGCGGTGTCGGAAGGAGTTGACGCAGGGGGCCGAAACTGCCATAATTTCACCTCTCGACGCACGGAAATTTTTGTCACGTCGACCGGGCGCGGGGTGGAGCAGTCTGGCAGCTCGTCGGGCTCATAACCCGAAGGTCGCAGGTTCAAATCCTGCCCCCGCAACCAATCCCATATCAGCACGGCAAGGGATAGCCATCGCTCTTTAACAAGTTACAGCCGATAGAGGTGGGTGCTGGGTATTCGCACTCGCGGGGAGAAGTTGTGTCCTTGCGGGGTCAAGTAATACTGCAGTGCTCACTTGGATCCAAGTGATTCGAGTTGAGTTAGGTAACTTTGAAGGATTGAACTGAAGAGTTTGATCCTGGCTCAGATTGAACGCTGGCGGAATGCTTTACACATGCAAGTCGAGCGGCAGCGCGG
>DASTGG010000017.1:0-39040 GCA_035719385.1 Usitatibacter sp. | reverse complement strand
TGGGCTCGGCTTTCGGCGGCTCGGGCGTCGGGGGCGCAGCCGAAGCGGGAGTCGCTGGTGGGTTTTCAGGAGCCAGCGCGGGCGCTGGTGCGGGCTCGGCCGGCGGCGCGACGGCCACCGGCGCGGCGGTCTCCGGCGCCCGGTGCGCGGCCGGCGGCGTCGGACGGATGAAGAGCCACCAGTACATCGCGGCGAAGCTCAGCGCGACGGCGACGAGCGCATAACCGGCCGCCTTCACGTAAGGGCTCGACAGGCGCTCGCCGAGCGGATCGAAGCGGATGTTCTGGCTCGGCACGATGATGCGCGGCGCGCTCTGGCGCGGCGCTTCCTGGTCGAGCCGCGCGACCAGCGCCTCGGCGTCGAGCCCGAGCGCCTTCGCGTAGTTGCGCACGAAGCCGCGCACGAACGGCCCCCTGGGCAGGCGCTCGTACTCGCCGTTCTCGAGCGCCTCGACCTGCGACGGGCTCATGTGCAGGCGCTGCGCCATCTCGACGCGCGACAACCCCTGGCGCTCGCGCTCGGCCGCGAGCACGTGGCCCGCCGGCGGCGGATCGATGGGATCGGCGGCGGCTTCCACGGCGATCAACGGGCCTTTTCGAACTCACGCAGCGCCGGCGATTCGGGGAAGCGGCGGCGCATCTGCTGCAGGTAGCTGTCCTCGGCGGCGTGGTCGCCGTTGGCGCGCGCGATCTTCACGCCGAGCACGAGCGCCTCGTGCGAGGGGGCCGAGAGCCGCATCGAGCGCACGAGGTAGTTCTCGGCGTCCTTCATGGCGCCGCGCTCGAACGTGATCTCGGCGAGGTTGAAGAGCGCGCCCACCATGTCGGGGCGGATCAGCACCGCGCGGCGCAGGCGGTCCTCGGCTTCCTTGTTGCGCCCCGCGCGGCGCAGGCACAGGCCCGAGGAGAAGAACGCCTTCTCGGGCGTCTGGTACAGGGGATCGGAGGCGGCGCGGTCCATCATCGTGAGCCCGCGGTCGGTTTCGTTCCTCAGGCACAGGAACCAGCCGAAGTTGTTCAGCACCTCGGGATTGTTCGGCGAGAGGCCGAGCGCCTTGTCGAACGCCTCGCGCGCGGGCACGTCCTCGCGCAGCTCCATGTACACGAGCCCCTGCATGTTGTAAGCGGGAAAGTACGAGGGGTCGTCCTTCACCGCGAGCCGCGTCTCCTGCAGCGCCACGGCGAAGTTGCCGCGCGCGTAGTACTCGCCGGCGAGCGCGGTATGCACCTCCGCGCGGCGCTTGGCGTCGACCACGCCCGGGTCCGTCACCTGGCGCGTCTCGACGGCGGTCTGCGACACGCAACCGGCAATGGTCAGGCAAAGGGCGGCAACGGCGGCTCGCATGCGGGGGGACCTCACGGGCTGGAAGGACGCGCGGGCGGATGCACGCGCACGACGTGCTTGCGCTTCATGCGGTTCACGACCTGTCCCGCGAGCTGGCCGCAGGCGGCGTCGATGTCGTCGCCTCGCGTCTTGCGCACCGTGGCGATGTACCCGGCGTCGAGCAGGATGCGCTGGAAGCGCTTCACGCGCTCCATGTCCGTGCGCTCGAAGCCCGAGTCGGGGAACGGGTTGAAGGGGATCAGGTTCACCTTGGAGGGCACGCGCTCGAGCAGCTTCGCGAGCTCGCGCGCCTGGTCGGGCGCATCGTTCACGCCCTTCAGCATCACGTACTCGAAGGTGATGAAGTCGCGCGGCGCGACCTCGAGGTAGTCGTTGCACGCATCGAGGAGCGAGGCGATCGGGTATGCCTGGTTGACCGGCATGAGGCGGCTGCGCAGCTCGTCGTTCGGCGCGTGCAGGCTCACGGCGAGCGCGACGGGCAGCGCTTCCTTGAGCCTGCGGATCTGCGGCACCACGCCCGAGGTCGAGAGCGTCACGCGGCGTCGCGACAGGCCGTAGGCGTGGTCGTCGAGCATGATCGACATCGCGGAGACCACGGGCTCGAAGTTGTTGAGCGGCTCGCCCATGCCCATCATCACGACGTTCGTGACCGGCTTGGGCGTGAGGCCCTGCGCGTCGGCCACGAGGCGCGTGGCGATGCCTTCGGCGGCCATCTGCGTGAGCCGCTTGTTCGCGACCCACACCTGCCCCACGATCTCGCAGACCGAGAGGTCGCGGTTGAACCCCTGCCGGCCCGTCGAGCAGAACTTGCAGTCGAGCGCGCAGCCCACCTGCGAGGAGACGCACAGCGTTCCGCGATCGTCCTCGGGGATGAACACCGTCTCGATGCCGTTGCCGATGCCCACGTCGAAGAGCCACTTCACGGTGCCGTCGGCGCTGCGGTGCTCCGACAGGATCGCGGGCGCGCGCACCTCGGCCACCACCTTGAGCTTCTCGCGCAGCGACTTCGCCAGATCCGTCATCGCGTCGAAGTCGTCGACCCCGCGCTGGTGGATCCACTGGAAGAGCTGCTTCGCGCGAAACGGCTTCTCGCCCTGCGCGGCGAGCCATTGCGTCAGCGCGGGCAGCGTGAAGTCGAGCAGGTTGGTGCGTTCGGCCATCGGCGGTGCGGCGCGCCTCAGCGCGAGTAGATCTGGTGCGACGGGAAGAAGTACGCGATCTCGACCGCGGCCGTCTCGGAACCATCGGAGCCGTGCACCGCGTTGGCGTCGATCGACTCGGCGAAATCCGCGCGGATGGTGCCCGCGGCGGCTTTCTTCGGGTCGGTCGCTCCCATGAGGTCGCGGTTCTTCTGGATGGCGCTCTCGCCCTCGAGCACCTGCACCATCACCGGGCCCGAGATCATGAATTCGACCAGGTCGTTGAAGAACGGGCGGCCCTTGTGCACGGCGTAGAAGCCCTCGGCGTCGCTGCGCGACAACCGCACCATCTTCGCCGCCACGATCTTGAGGCCCGCCTTCTCGAATCGCGCGTAGATCTGGCCGATCGCGTCCTTGGCGACGGCATCGGGTTTGATGATCGAGAGCGTGCGCTCAACCGCCATGAAAATTCTCCGCTTAAGTCGATGAAAAGTTTAGCTTTTCATTCTAGCACACCGGCGCCCTTCCCGCCACTCTCCAGTGCGGCCTGAGCCCCGGTTTCCCGGGCTCGCAGGCATATTCGGCGGCGATTCCGACCCCCGGCACCCAGACCAGGTCGCCGCCGTGGAAAAGCAGCGGCAGGCGGGCGCGTTCCGCGGGAGCGACATCACGCTCCTGGAGCAGGTTCTTCAGCGTGCGCGTGGGACGCCCGGGCGCGAGGCGGATGCGCTCGCCGCCCGCGCGCGGCGCGAAGAACCAGCCCGCCTCGCGCGCGCGATCGGCCCGCAGGCCTTCGCCCGTCGCGGGCTCGAAGCGCACGACGCCCAACGCCTCGCCGAGCGCCACCTCGGGCTCGCCGCGCCAGGCCACGCGCCAGGACGGCGGCGACGCCGGCGGGCCGATGCGCGCATGGCCGTGGTGGCGCGTGACGACCTCGCCATCGTGCTCGAGGCGCACCTGCGCGTCCTCGCGCGCCTCGAAGAGCTGGCGCGCCATCTCGGCGAGCCGCGCCTCGCCCGGCATGGCGAGGTCGTTCAGCGCGAGGAAGGCGCGCAGCAGGTTCGCGCGGCGCGCTTCGGAAAGCCGTGGGTCGAGCGGCAGCGGCGCGCCGGGCTCGGCCGGCAGCCCGTCGAGGGCGGCGAGCTCCTCGAGCAGGCGCTGCGCCTGCGCCGCGTGCGTGGAGAAGCGCGCGAACGATTCCCGCCACGACGGGAACCGCGCCTCGAGCCGCGGCGCGATCTCGTGCCTGAGGAAGTTGCGGTCGTGCGTGGTCGCGGCGTTCGACTCGTCCTCGATCCAGGCGAGGCCTTCGTCGCGCGCATAGCGCTCGAGCTGCGCGCGCGTGCAGCCGAGGAGCGGACGGTACAGCGCCACGCGGTCGTTCAGCGCGCGCAGCAGCGGCATCGCCGCCACGCCCTTGAGCCCCGTGCCGCGCAGCAGCTGCAGCAGCACGGTCTCGGCCTGGTCGTCGCGCTGGTGCGCGAGCGCCACGATGGGTTCCGGCCGCGATGCGAACACCTCGTAGCGCGCACGCCGCGCTTCGGCCTCCACGCCGAGACCCGAGGCGCGATCGAGCTCCACGCGCGCCACGTCGAGGGACACGCCGAGCCGCTCGCAGGTCGCGCGGCACAGGTCGGCCCAGCGATCGGCGTTGGGACTGAGGCCATGGTGCATGTGCACGGCGGTGAGCCGGCGCGCGCCCGCCTGCGCCTGCGCGTGCAGCAGGTGCAGCAGCACGGTGGAATCGAGCCCGCCGGAAAACCCCACGCACACCGCGGGATCCGTTCCCTCGCCCCCGGTGCCGCTGGGCCACGCCACGACCGGGCGCTCCCCGGCGCGCGCCATCGCTACTCCGCGACTTCCTTGAACTTGCCGTAGTTGACCCAGCGCTCCTGGCGGCGCTCGAGCAGCTCCTCGGAGGAGAGGTCCTGGAGGCTGCGCAGGCTGTCCTGGATCGCCTTCTTGAGGTTCTTGGCGGCCTCGGCATGGTCGCGATGGGCGCCGCCGAGCGGCTCGGCCACGACCTTGTCGATGACGCCGAGCGCCTTCAGGCGCGGCGCGGTGATGCCGAGGCTCTCGGCCGCTTCGCCCGCGTTCTCGGCGCTCTTCCACAGGATCGCGGCGCAGCCCTCGGGCGAGATCACCGAATACGTCGAGTACTGCATCATGAGCGTCACGTCGCCCACGGCGATCGCGAGCGCGCCGCCGCTGCCGCCCTCGCCGATCACGCTCACGACCACGGGCACGCGCAGCCCCGCCATCACGAAGAGGTTGTGCCCGATCGCCTCCGACTGGCCGCGCTCCTCGGCGCCGATGCCCGGGTAGGCGCCCGGCGTGTCCACGAAGGTGAGCAGCGGGATGCCGAACTTCTCGGCGAGCTTCATGAGCCGCAGCGCCTTGCGGTAGCCCTCGGGGCGCGGCATGCCGAAGTTGCGGTAGATCTTGTCGTTGGTGTCGCGGCCCTTCTGGTGCCCGACCACCATCACGCTCTGCCCGTTGAAGCGCGCGAGGCCGCCGACGATGGCCGCGTCGTCCGCGAAGGAGCGGTCGCCGTGCATCTCCTCGAAATCCGTGCAGATGGCCTGCACGTAGTCGAGCGTGTAGGGCCGCTGCGGATGGCGCGCGACCTTCGAGATCTGCCACGCCGTGAGCTTGGCGTAGATGTCCTTGGTGAGTTCGCGGCTCTTCTTCGACAGCCGGTCGATCTCCTGCGAGATGTCGACCGCCGAATCGTCCTGGACGAAACGCAGCTCCTCGATCTTCTGCTCGAGCTCCGCGATCGGCTGCTCGAAATCCAAAAAGCTGGTCTTCATGCGCGGAATGATAGCAGCGGCAAGAGCTACAATGCGCGCATGGCCAACCGCCTCACGAAGATCGTCACCCGCACCGGCGACGACGGCACCACGGGCCTCGGCAACGGCTCGCGCGTCGGCAAGGATTCCGCGCGCATCGCCGTGCTCGGCGACCTCGACGAGCTGAACAGCGCCCTCGGCTGCGTGATCGCGGAGGGGCCGCCGGAGCAGCTGCGCTCGGTCTTCGCCTCCATCCAGAACGACCTCTTCGACCTGGGCGGCGAGATCTCGATTCCCGGCCGCTCGGCGCTGTGGGAAGCGCACGTGCAGCAGCTCGAGCGCGTGATCGAGCGCCTGCGCGAGCCGCTGCCCACGCTCAAGGACTTCGTGCTGCCCGGCGGATCGCGCGCCGCGGCCGCATGCCACCTCGCGCGCGCCATCTGCCGGCGCGCCGAGCGCTCGCTCGTCGCATTGGGACGCGTCGAGGCGGTCTCCGACCTCAGCATCCGCTATCTCAACCGGCTCTCGGACGCGCTCTTCCTCGCGGCGCGCACGCTGAACGCCGAGGCGGGCCATCCCGAAACCATCTGGAATCCCGGCCGCGAGACCGAAGCGAGCTGAGCGCGCCTCAGCGCCGCGCGCGGTCGATGCCCTCGCAAAGCTGCGCGATGCCCTGCGCCAGGCGCAAGGTCGGGCGCTGCAGGAAATCCGCATCCACGTAGACGAGGTGCCCGGCGCGGACGGCGGCGAGCGTCGGCCGCGCGCGCCAACGCCGGATGAACGCGGCCTCCTCTGCCGTGCGCCCCATGCCGACCACCACCTGCGGATCGCGGCGATAGACGAGCTCCCAATCGAGCTGCGGCGCGACACCCGGCAGGTCGGCGAACGCATTGCGCGCGCCGCACGCTTGCAGCGCCTCGTCGATCCAGTGGTTCGCGCCGATGGTCGTGAGTGGCTGGCTCCAGATCTCCACGAGCGCCGTCACGGTCGCGCGCGCGGCGTACGTGCGGCGCAGCGCGGCGATGCGGTCGCGGAATTCGCGCGCGGCCGGCGTCGCATCGGCGCCGGCGAGCCTCGCCACCGCCTGCAGCAGCCGCGGCGCATCGTCGATGCGGCGCGCCCGCGCGACGAACACCGCCGGGCCCAGGCGCTCGATGCGCGCGATGTCCTCGGCGCGAATGGTGTCCGCCCATGCGATCACGAGGTCCGGGTGCAGCGCCGCGAGCGGCTCGAGCGCGATGCCCGCGGACGAGGCGACCTGCGGCAGGTCGCGCGCTTGCGCCGGGTAGTCGCTGAACGCGCTCACACCGACGACGCGCCCGCCCACGCCCGCGGAGAAGGCGAGCTCCGTGAGGAACGGCGCGAGCGAGACGATGCGGCGCGCGGGCTGCGCGAGCTCGACCGTGCGGCCGAGGTCGTCGGCGAGCGTGATCGCCGCCGCGGCCGAGGTGGCGAGGAACGCCGCGCAGGCCGCCACGAGCGCGAATGCGCGGGGCCTAGCGCAACGCGCGGCGCTTCTCGTAGGCTTCGCGCGAGATCGCACAGTCTTCGAGGAACCGCGGCAGCTCCTCGAGCGTGAGCGCCTGGCCCGCGTCCACGAGCGCCTTCGCGGGCTTCGGATGCACGTCGGTAAGCACGAGGTTCGCGCCCGCGACGATGCCCTGCGCCGCGACGTGGAAGATGTCCGGGATCCCGTCCGGCGACTCGGCGCGGATGCCCACCGAGTGCGACGGATCGATGCACACCGGCATGCGCGTGAGGCGCTTGACCACCGGCACGTGCGCGAAATCGACGAGGTTGCGGTGCGGATCGCCGAAGTGCGTCTTCATGCCGCGCAGGCAGAAGGCGATGTCGCGGTTGCCCGAGCTCGCCACGTACTCGGCGGCGAGCAGCGACTCGTGCAGCGTGATGCCGAAGCCGCGCTTCAGCAGGATGGGGAAGTCGCGCTGGCTGCCTACGGCCTTCAGCAGCTCGAAGTTCTGCGTGTTGCGCGTGCCGATCTGCAGCATGACGCCCGCCGGGTCGCCCGTGGCGCGCAGCGCCTCGCGGATCTCGTCCAGGTGCTCGTCGCGCGTGACCTCCATCGCGACCACGCGGATGCCGTGCTTGCCGGCGAGCTCGAACACGTACGGCAGGCACTTCTTCCCGTAGCCCTGGAACGAATACGGGCTCGTGCGCGGCTTGTAGGCGCCCATGCGCGCGCACACCTGCCCGGCGCCGGCGAGCGCGCGGAAGGTCTCTTCGACGAATTCGCGCGTATCGACCGCGTTCAGCCCCGCGACGACGTGGAAGCAGTCCTGGTGGAACTCGACGCCGCGATAGGTGAAGCGGATCGACTCCTCGTTGCCGGGCCGGCGCCCGAGGATGCGAAATTCCTCGTTCTTCGACATCGCTACTCGGCCTTCGCGACGCGCCGGGCGCGAACGCCCTCGGCGAGCGCCTCGAGCACGCGCTCGGTGTCGTCCCAGCCGATGCACGCGTCGGTGATGGACACGCCGCGCGCGAGCGGCTTGCCCGGCACGAGGTCCTGCCGGCCGGGATTGAGGTGGCTTTCCACCATGACGCCGATGATGCGGTCCTCGCCGCGCGCGAGCTGCGCCGCGACATCGGCGGCGACTTCCACCTGCTTCTGGTACTGCTTGGACGAGTTCGCGTGCGAGAAGTCGATCATGAGGTGCGGCGCGAGCCCCGCGCCCGACAGCTCGCGCGCGGCCGCATCGACGCTCGCCGCGTCGTAGTTGGGCACCTTGCCGCCGCGCAGGATCACGTGGCAGTCCTCGTTGCCGACGGTCTCGAAGATCGCCGCCTGGCCGGTCTTGGTCATGCCCATGAAGGCATGCGGCGCGGCCGCGGCGCGCAGCGCATCGACCGCCACCTTGATCGAGCCGTCGGTGCCGTTCTTGAAGCCCACCGGGCACGACAGGCCCGAGGCGAGCTGCCGGTGCGTCTGCGACTCGGTCGTGCGCGCGCCGATGGCGCCCCATGCGATGAGGTCGGAGATGTACTGCGGCGAGAGCAGGTCCAGGAACTCGGTGCCGCAGGGAAGCCCCATGTGGTTGATCTCGAGCAGCAGCCGGCGCGCGAGGCGCAGCCCCTCGTTGATCGCGAAGGTGCCGTCGAGGTGCGGGTCGTTGATGAAGCCCTTCCAGCCCACGGTCGTGCGCGGCTTCTCGAAATACACGCGCATCGCCACGAGCAATTCCGCGGCGTGGCGCTTGGCCGCCACGTCGAGCTTCGCGGCGTACTCGAGCGCCGTCTCGTAGTCGTGGATCGAGCAGGGTCCCACGATGGCGACGAGGCGGTCGTCGGCGCCGTGCAGCACGCGGTGGATCGACTGGCGCGCGTTGGTGACGGTCGCGAGCGACGGCGCATCGACCGGCAGCTCCTCGAGCAGCAGCTGCGGCGGGATCAATGCGCGGACGGCGGCGATGCGCAGGTCGTCGGTGCGGCCCACGACCTTCACGGATGGCTTGTTGGCGACGGGCATGCTCATTCCTCCCCTTTGGTGCGTCGGCGGCGCACGCCTTCGGCCAGCGTGTCCAGCAGCGCGACGGTGTCCTGCCACCCGAGGCACGCGTCCGTGATGGACACGCCGTACTCGAGCGGCTTGCCGGGCAGCAGGTCCTGCCGCCCGGGATTGATGTGGCTTTCGATCATCACGCCGATGACGCGGCTGTCGCCGGCGGCGAGCTGGCGCGCCACGTCGGCGCCGACTTGCACCTGGCGCTGGTACTGCTTGGACGAGTTGGCGTGCGACAGGTCGATCATCACGTGCTGGCTCAGCCCGGCGGCGGCGAGCTCGCGGCAGGCCGCCTCCACGCTCTGCGCGTCGAAGTTCGGCGCCCTGCCGCCGCGCAGGATCACGTGGCAGTCCTCGTTGCCGGCGGTCTTGAACACGGCCACGTGGCCCGACTTGGTGACCGAGATGAAGTGGTGGCGCGAGTTGGCGGTCTTGATCGCGTCCACGGCGATGCGGATGTTGCCGTCGGTGCCGTTCTTGAAGCCCACGGGGCAGGAAAGGCCCGAGGCGAGCTGGCGGTGCGATTGCGACTCGGTGGTGCGCGCGCCGATGGCGCCCCACGCGATCACGTCGGCGATGTACTGCGGCGAGATGAGGTCGAGGAACTCGGTGCCGCACGGCACGCCCACGTCGCAGATCTCGAGCAGGAGCTTGCGCGCCAGGCGCAGCCCCTCGTTCATGTCGAAGGTCTCGTCCAGGTGCGGATCGTTGATGAATCCCTTCCAGCCCACGGTGGTTCGCGGCTTCTCGAAATAGACGCGCATCACGATCGCGAGGTCGTGCGCCAGCCGCTGGCGCTCGGGCGCGAGGCGCCGCGCGTAATCGAGCGCCGCCCCGTAGTCGTGGATGGAGCAGGGTCCCACGACCACCAGCAGCCGGTCGTCGGCGCCGCGCAGGATGTCGTGCACCGCCTTGCGGCCCTCGAAGGTGACGGCCTCCGAGCGCTCGGTCGCGGGCAGCTCGCGCATGACCTGCATGGGGGCGAGGAGCTCGTCTCCCTGCTCGATGCGGACGTCATCCGTTCTGTAGTGCGTCATCCTCGGGGTCCATAAACGAAAACCGCCAGTCGGGGGCTGGCGGTTTTCAGGATTCGATGTCTCGGCTTGCGTCAGATCCTCTCAACCGCCCCCGGCGTGAGATGGTAGAACCAGAAGAAATACGCGGCGCAACGAGCCATGGATGGAATGCTAGCATACGGCCGCATGAAACGTCTCCTCCTCATCCTGCTCGCCGTCTCGCCCGCGGCGCTCGCGGACGACGCCGCGAAGCCCGCGTGGAAATCCATCGACGTGACGCTCGAGCCGCAGAAGGTCGCGGAGCATTGCGAGAAGCTGCCGGCGGGCGAGAAGCGCCGCTATTCGTGGAAGTCGAGCGGCCCGGTGGACTTCAACGTCCACTATCACCAGGCCGACGAGGTGTTCTACCCCGTCAAGCGCGACGGCATGCGCGGCGACGGCGGCACCTTCACCGCGAAGACCGAGCAGGAATACTGCTGGATGTGGACCGCGCGCAAGGCGACGGCCCGCGTCCAGGGCCAGGTCGAGACCCGCTAGCTCCGTTTCCCGCTTCGGCTACGCCGGGATGAACTTCAGCGCCACGCCGTTGTTGCAGTAGCGCTTGCCCGTGGGCTTCGGCCCGTCGTCGAAGACGTGCCCCTGGTGCCCGCCGCAGCGCGCGCAATGGTATTCGGTGCGCGGCAGGATCAGCTTGAAGTCGCTCTTCGTCTCCAGGTTGCCGTGGATGCAGTCGTAGAAGCTCGGCCACCCGGTCCCGCTCTCGTACTTGGTCTCGGACGTGAAGAGCGGCAGCTCGCACGCGGCGCAGGCGAACGTGCCGCGGCGCTTCTCCTGGTTCAGGGGCGAGGAGCCCGGCGCCTCTGTGGCATCTTGCCGCAGTACCGCGAATTGCTCAGGCGTGAGACGCTTGCGCCACTCGGCTTCCGGAAGCTGCAATTTCTGGACCTTCCCGGTCCCGGGCGCATCCGCCGCGAGGGCCGAGCGGTGCGCCACGAAAAGACCGCCCAGGGCGGCAATGAATTGGCGTCGGATCATGTTTGGCTTTGCGGTTGGATCACAGTATGCAGATGGGTCGTACCAGGGGAAATTCCATTACAACCAGCCGGCTTGATCGAGGTCAAGCCCGTGAAGGCACGCAGCAGTTTCGCGCATAATCGGGGAGCCCAGCCATGGATCGCCAATTCCGCTCGCCGCCGCAGAAGTTCAACCTCACGCGGCGCTTCTCCATCCTGAGCCTCGTCTGCGTCGTCGCGGTGGCCGGCGTCCTCGGGCAGGCGCTCGCGCGCATGCTCGCCGACCGCCTCCTCAACAGGGACGCCGTCGTGACGATGGAGTTCGTGCAGAGCATCGTGCGCACCGACGCGACCGCGCCGTACTTCCCGAAGGCGGGCGGCGGACGGCTGCCCGAGCCCCTCGAGGACACGCTCAAGCATTTCGGCGAGATGCCCGACGTGCTGCGCGCCAACGTGTACACCCGGGAGCGCAGCGTCCTCTGGAGCACGGACCCCGCCCTCGTGGGACGCAAGTTCGACGAGAACGACGAGCTCGACGACGCGCTGGAAGGCAAGCTCGTGTACAAGAGCGGGCGCGTGAGCAAGGAGGAGCACAAGGCCGGCTCCGAGCACCCGCTGGGCAGCGGCAAGAGCGGCTTCTTCGTCGAGATCTACGTGCCCGTGCGCGACCCGACCGGCGGCCACGTGATCGGCGTGGTCGAGCTCTACAAGACGCCCGACGCCCTTTTCGAGGCGATCCGCGACGGGCAGGAAGCGGTCGCGCTCGGCGCGGCCATCGGCGGCCTGCTGCTGTACCTCGCCCTCATCGGCATCGTGCGCCAGGCCGACGCCATCATGCGCGACCAGCAGCGCCGGCTGGTGGAGGGCGAGCGCCTCGCCATCGTGGGCGAGATGGCCTCGGCGGTGGCGCATTCGATCCGCAACCCCCTTTCCTCGATCCGCACCTCCGTCGAGCTCGCGCTCGACCGCGACCCCGGCCGCTTCCGCGAGCCCGCCGACGACATCGTCGCGGAGGTGGACAAGATCGAGGCCTGGATCCGCGAGCTCCTCGCCTTCACCCGCCCCGGCAGCATCAAGCGCGAGGCGGTCGACGTGAACCAGGTGGTGCGCGCGAGCCTCGCCTCGGTGGAGAGCCAGCTGCAGCGCAAGCGCGTGGATACCGGCACCGCGCTCGCCGAGCCCGCGCCCACCGCGATGGCCGACGTCTCGCTGCTGCAGCAGGTGCTCCAGAGCATCCTCACCAACGCGATGGATGCGCTGCCCGACGGCGGCAAGCTCGAGGTGAAGACCGCGGCGGCCGACGGGCGCGTGAACATCGTGGTGCACGACCACGGCACCGGCATCGGCCCCGATCACCTCGAGGAAGTGTTCAAGCCGTTCTTCACCACGAAGCCGCGCGGCATCGGGCTGGGCCTGCCGCTCGCGCGCCGCCTCGTCGAGCGCATGGGCGGCAGCCTCACCCTCGCGAGCAAGCGCGGCGAGGGCACCAGCGTCCACATCGAGCTGCCCGCCTGATGGCCTTCGCTGTCCTCATCGTCGACGACGAAGCGACGCTCACCAAGAACATCGGGGCGTTTTTGGGCCGCCACGGCTTCGAGACGGAGACGGCTAGCAGCGGCGAGGAGGCGCTCGAGCGCCTCGAGACCTTCCGCCCCGACGTCGTGCTGCTCGACTTCCACCTGCCGGGCATGGACGGCCTCGAGACGCTCAAGCGCATCCAGGTCTCGCAGCCCGAGGCGCGCGTCATCATGATCACGGGCCACAGCAGCGTGCGCGTCGCCGTGGATGCGATGAAGGCCGGCGCGTACGACTACGTGGCGAAGCCCGTGGTGCTGGGCGAGCTGAAGATCCTGCTCGACCGCGCCATGGGGCAGGAGCGCATGGAGCAGGCGCTCGACTACTACACGCGGCGCCAGGCGCGCGGCGCGGGCATCGACGAGATCATCGGCGAGAGCGCGCCGATCGTGGCCCTCAAGCAGATGATCAGCCGGCTGCTCGAAGCCGAGTCGCGCATGACCGAGGGGCCGCCGCCCGCCGCGCTCGTCACCGGCGAGACCGGCAGCGGCAAGGAGCTCGTCGCGCGCGCGCTGCACTTCGGCGGCAAGCGCTCGGCGCGGCCCTTCGGGGAGATCAACTGCGCCTCCATCCCCGCGCAGCTGCTCGAGTCGGAGCTCTTCGGCCACGAGCGCGGCGCGTTCACGGATGCCAAGACGCGGCGCGCGGGCCTCGCCGAGGCGGCCGACGGCGGCACGCTCTTCCTCGACGAGATCGGCGATACGGACCTAGCGCTGCAGGCCAAGCTGCTGAAGCTGATCGAGGAGCGCAAGGTCCGGCGCCTGGGCAGCGTGCGCGACGTGGACGTGGACGTGCGCATCGTCGCCGCGACTCACCAGCCGCTCGAGGACCGCATCAAGGAGGGCAAATTTCGCGCGGACCTCTTCTATCGCCTGCGCGGCGTCCAGCTTCGCGTGCCGCCACTGCGCGACCGCGGCGACGACATCCTGCGGCTCGCGCGCCACTTCCTCGCGCAGGCGGCCGCCAAGTACGGGCGCCGCGGGCTCAAGCTCGCCGCCGACGCGGAGCGCGGGCTCATGTCGCATCACTGGCCCGGAAACGTGAGGGAGCTGCGCAACATCATCGAGGAAGCGGCCCTCCTCGCGGGCGATGCGCTCATCACGGCCGAGCACCTCGCGCCGTGGACCGGAGCGCCGGTGCCCGTGGCGCCGCCGCCGGCGTTGAGCGCCCTGGAGAGCTTCCCGGACGCGGGCGTCGACCTCGAGCAGGTCGAGCGCCGCCTGGTCGAGCAGGCGCTCTCCAAGGCGGAGTGGAACGTCACACGGGCGGCGAAGTTGCTGAATCTCACGCGGGACACCCTTCGTTACCGGATTGAAAAGTTCGGGCTGGTGCCGCCGCCCGCCCGGGATTGAGCGGCGGGCGCGACCGCCCGGCAACGTTACATTCGCAACGCGCGTGCCAATCCGGGCACGAAATTTATCCGAGCAACAACAGGGACTTGCGGTTGTCGCGAAGTGGCGACGGGCGGGAATTCGGGGCAATTCCCCCTGTTGCGGGGTCGATTCCCCCAGCGGAAATCAGGCCGTGCCGCCGACCGTGAGGCCCTCGATGCGCACCGTGGGCTGGCCCACGCCGACCGGCACGCTCTGGCCCTCCTTGCCGCACATGCCGATGCCCGGGTCGAGGCACATGTCGTTGCCGATCATGGCCACGCGGGTGAGCGCGTCGGGACCGTTGCCGATGAGGGTGGCGCCTTTCACGGGGTACTGGACCTTGCCGTTCTCGATCCAGTACGCCTCCGAGGCGGAGAACACGAACTTGCCGCTCGTGATGTCCACCTCGCCGCCGCCGAAATTCACCGCGTAGAGGCCGCGGTCCACGGAGGCGATGATCTCGGCCGGCTCCTTGTCGCCGCCGAGCATGAAGGTGTTGGTCATCCGCGGCATCGGGATGCTCGCGTACGACTCGCGGCGGCCGTTGCCCGTGGCCGCCACGCCCATGAGGCGCGCATTGAGCCGGTCCTGCAGGTAGCCGCGCAGGATGCCGTCCTCGATGAGGACGTTGCGCTTCGTGGGGTGGCCCTCGTCGTCGATCGACAGCGACCCGCGCCGGTCCGGAAGCGTGCCGTCGTCGATGACGGTGACGCCGGGCGCGGCGACGCGCTCGCCGATGCGGCCGCTGAAGGCCGACGTGCCCTTGCGGTTGAAATCGCCCTCGAGCCCGTGGCCGATCGCCTCGTGCAGCAGCACGCCCGGCCAGCCCGGCCCCAGCACCACGCTCATCACGCCCGCGGGCGCGGGGCGCGACTCGAGGTTCACGAGCGCCTGGCGCACCGCGTCGCGCGCGAGCCGCTCGAGGATCTCGTCGGTGAAGAAGGCATAGCCGAAGCGACCGCCCGCGCCCTGGTGGCCCTGCTCGCGCCGCCCGTCCTGCTCGGCGATGACCGTCACGGCCAGGTGCACGAGGGGGCGCACGTCGGCCGCCAGCGCGCCGTCGGCACGGGCGACGAGCACGACGTCGTACTCGCCGGAGAGGCGGCCGATCACCTGCTTCACGCGCGGATCGATGCGCCGCGCGAAACCCTCGAGCGTCTCGAGGATGCGCACCTTCTGCGCGTCACCGAATTGCGAGATCGGGTCGATGGGCGCATAGAGCGCATGGCCGGCGCGCACGACGGCGTGTCCGGTCTTGCCGCTGCCGCCGTCGGCCGCGATCGCGCGGGTCACCTTCGCGGCGGCCTCGAGCGCGTCGGGATTGATGTCGTCGGCATAGGCGAAGGCCGTCTTCTCGCCGGAGACCACCCGCACGCCCACGCCCTGGTCGATCGAGTAACTGCCCGACTTGACCTGGCCCTCCTCCAGCGTCCACCCCTCGGAGCGGTTGTACTGGAAGAAAAGGTCTGCATCATCAGCACGATGCGCCATGATCGTGCCGAAGATGCGCTGCGTGGCCACCTCGTCCATCCCGAAGGGCGACAGGAGCGTGGCGCGGGCGATGTCGAGAGTCGAAAAGTCGGCTTTTGTCACGAATTACCTTTATCTGCGTCGATCCGCGGGGAAGCGCCTGCGAGCTGGAGAGCCCAGCCGCACCGCAAAACGGCCTACCACTGATGCACGGTCTTGTGCGCCAGGGCGGGAAGGCTACTTCTGATCTTAGCTTGATAGGTGGGGTTCACGCCGGCAACGACAACCCCGGATCCCCGCGGGAGGCAGTCCAGGACCACGCCCCACGGATCCACGATCATCGTATGACCGTGCGTTTCCCGGCCGTTCACATGGTAGCCGCCCTGCGCCGGCGCCACCACGTAGGCCAGGTTCTCGATGGCGCGCGCGCGCACCAGCGTGTCCCAGTGCGCCTTGCCGGTGGTCTCGGTGAAGGCGGAAGGGACCATGATGAGGTCCACCTCGCCCATGGCGCGGTAGAGCTCCGGGAAGCGCAGGTCGTAGCAGATCGAGATGCCGATGCGCCCGTAAGGCGAGTCCACGGTGCACACCTGGCTGCCGGGCTCGATCGTGCGCTCCTCGGTGTAGCGCTCGTGGCCCATGTCGAAGCCGAAGAGGTGGATCTTGTCGTAGCGGGCGACGCGCTCGCCATCGGCGTTGTAGACCAGGCATGAGTTGCGCACCTTGTCGGGCAGGCTGGACTCGAGCGGCGCCGAGCCGCCCACGATCCAGATGCGGTGGCGCCGCGCCTGCGCGGCGAGGAAGTCCTGGATCGGGCCATGGCCGTCCTTCTCGCGCGCCTTCACCTTGTCGGTGTCCTTCATGCCCATGATGGCGAAGTACTCGGGCAGCGCGACGATGCGCGCGCCGGTCGCCGCGGCGAGCTCGATCAGGCGCTGCGCTTCCTGCAGGTTGGCCGCCACGTGCGGGCCCGACGCCATCTGGATGGCGGCCACGCGGAACATCGACTGCGTCGTCGATGCGGTCTCGCGCAGCGCCTCGGGCGTGGTCCTCGTATTGCGGGTGATGATCATGGGGCGCTCACGGTGTCTCGGCCTTCGCCGGGCCGTCCGAGGTGGCGGTCTGCGCGCGCCGCGGCGGTGCCGAGGTGCGTTCGACCTGGGGATTATCCCATGACCCCGTCACGTGGTACTCGTACGCGACCACCTTGCCGATGGGGTTCTTGAGCAGCTTCGTCACGAGCAGCGTCGACAGCCCCAGAACGGGCGTGCCGAACACCGTCGCCGCGAGCGCCATGCCCTCGCCCACCTCGGGAACGACGCGCAGCGTGAGCGCCTGCGTCTCGTCCGGGAGCGAGACGTCGCCCACGATGCTCACGAACGCGGACGGGCCGCTGATCTCGAAGTTGTCGGTGATGAGGATGCCGCGCGAGAGCTTCACGTCGCCCTGCAGGCGGTCGAAGGCGAAGCCCTCGCTGAAGATGTCGCGGAAGTCGAACGAGGCGCGCCGCGGCAGCGATTGCAGCGACAGCAGCCCCAGCAGCTTGCCGGCGCCGGGCTCGATGCGCGCGAACTGCCCGCGCTGCGCGTGCACCTTGAACGAACCGGCGAGCTTCTGGACGGCGAACTCGTGGGGCAGCCCCGGCCACGCGACCGTGCCCTCGAGCGAGCCGCTGCCGCGCTTCAGGTAGTCGCCGTAGCCGAACTGGTTCATGAGCGCATTCAGGTTCTCGGCGTCGATCCTGAGCGTGAGCGTGGTGATCGAGCCGGCGTTCGTGCGCCGCCAGCCGCCGTTCGAGCGGAAGCTCGCGTGGCCCGCGTCGATGTCGAGGCGGTCGATGTGCCATTCCTCGCCCGCGGGCTGCGCCTTGAGCTCGAGCCGGCCCAGCGTGCGCCCGCGGAAATCGAAGCGCTCGGCGACGAGGTCGATCGCGGGCAGGTCGCCCTGCAGCGCGGCATCGGCGCTCGCGGCCCCGGGCGCGGATTCGGGCACCGTGAGCTTCGCGAGCCGCGCGAGCACGCGCCCCTTGCCCTGCGGATTCCACTCGACATCGCCGGCGAGCAGCGGGCTTTGCAGCCGCCCCTTCCATTGCGCGCCGGCACGCGCGAGCTGCGCCTGCAGGCTGGAGAACTCGCGCCCCAGGTAGCGCACCTTGTCCAGCCGCAGGTCCAGGCCGCGCAGCTCCACCGGCGCCGCGGGCGCGGCAGGGTCCGCCGCCTTGAAGACGGCCTGCCACGCATCGACGTCGAGCACGGGCAGCTCGCCATAGAGCCACATGCCCTCGCGCAGCGGCTCGGACGACAGCGGCGCCCCGAAGCGCAGCGCCGCCTGCCAGCGCTCGGGCGCGATGCGGTTGAACCGGCCGTGCACGCTGGCGTCGAGAACCGTCGTCACGGCCTCGTTGCCCGAGCCCAGCCGCGCGATGTTGATCGCGAGCGGCCGGCTTTCGTCGGCGCTCTTGGCGAGCGGCGCGGGCAGCGTCACGGCGAGGCCCTTGAGGTCCGAGCTCAACGTGAGCTCGCTCGCCGCGCGGCTCGACAGCAGCCGTGCCTTCCATTCCGTCGCGCCCGTGGCGCGCGCGGCGATGGCTTCGGGAACGTACGCGGCGAGGTTCGCGGCGTCGATGCGTCCCTGCACCGTCGTGGCCACCTGCCCGTCGGGCTGGGAAGAGATGGCGATCTGCGCCGGCTGCCCGAAGAGCGTGCCCGCGAGGTCCGGCGCGCGCACGCCGCGCTCGGTGAAGGACAGCCGCCCGCGCAGGTCGCGCAGCGCGAGCGTGCCCGCCGTCGTGGCGACGTCGCCGTTGAACTGGTAATCGCCGGCGACGCGCACGGGATCGGCGCCGCCCAACGGGATGTCCAGGTGCAGCTTGAGCCGCCCCGGCCCCTCGACGTTCACCGCCTTCGTGAAGGAGCCCGGCCCGTTCACGAGCGGCGACTCGCGCAGGAAGCGCAGGCCGTCCGCGCCGGTGGTATCCACGTCGCCGTCGATCGTGAGCAGCGGCGGCTTCGCGCCGAGGTCCTCGATGACCGCCGCCACGGCGGTCGCATGGCTGGAGAAGATGCGCGCGCTCTTCGCGCGGATCTCCATGCGCCGGTTCTCGAAGCGCAGCGTGCCCTCGACCGCCTCGACGCCCGGCCAGTCCGGCAGGTAGCGCAGCGACCCGTCGTGGATGTCGCCCTCGACGAGGAAGTGGCCGTTCGATCCGCGGCCGAACGGGAACTCGTAGAGGTCGCCCTTGAGCTCGAAGGTGGCGCGCGAGGAGTCGCCGGAGCGGATCGCGCGCTCCAGCCAGTCGCGAACCGGCGCCGTGGTGTTGGGCATGTATCGCGCCACGCTGGTGGCCTTCGCGCGCGTGAGGTGGCCCTTGAGGTCGATGTAGCCCGGGGAATGCGTCTTCGATTCCGGCAGCGAGCGCCACGAGCCCGTGACGCTGCCCTCCGCGTCCTCGTTGGCGAAGCTCGCCTGCTCGATCGTCACGCGCGTCGCGCCGCCCTCGTGCTTCCAGTGGGCGCGCGCCTCCAGGCGGTCGATCGCGAGCGGCGCGCGGAAGACGTGCAATTGCTCGAATCTCGCGTTCGTGCCCGTGACGCGCAGCGTGCCTCCCGCCTCGGACCCCTCGATCTCGCCGCTCAGGCCGCTCACGCCGGGAATCGAGTCCACCGCGTTCACCGCGAGGTCGCGGAAGCGCCCATGAAGCGCGTACGACCTGGCCGGCCGCGCCTCGTCGCCCGACCACGTGACGACCGCGTCGGTAAGCTGGCCGCGCGGCGCGAAGCGCAACGCCCGGCCCTTCACGTCGGGGGGCACCGGGAAGTAGTCCAGCAGCGTCGCCGCGATCTTCAGGTCGATGCCGTCGGCGCGCACCTCCGACTGCGGGTCGCGCCCCGGCTCCGCCTTGCGCGCCAGCGCGAAGTTGCCCGGCTGCGCCTCGAGGCCCGAAGGCAGCCGGAAGCGCAGGCCCTCGGTGGTGAAGGTGAAGCCCGTAGGCTGCGCGCGATAGCGCGCGCGTCCCGAGATGCTGGCGAGCTCCAGCGGCAGCGCGTCGGCCGAGAGCTGCGCGCGCGCATCGCGCATCGCGAGGTCCGCCACCAGCTCGTCCACGCCGTCGCGGGTGAATTGGGTCCACACGCGCACGCTGCCCACGCCGCTGCGCAGCGTCTCGGGCACGGGCAGGTGCGCGCGCAGGCGGCCCAGGTCCGCGTTGCGCGCCTCGGCGAAGGCCTGCCCGCGCGCGCGCCACACGCCGCCTTCGCGCGCGAGCTTCACGTCGGCGCGGATGTCGATCGCCGCGGCGAGCTCGCGCGGCGGCACGGCGGTGAGCGCGGCGCGGTGGTGCCCGAGCTCCTTGCGCAGCTCGATCTGCACGTTGGTGAGGCGCACCTCGGGCGCGCCCACCTTGTCGTCGCGCCACGTGAGGCTGGCGTCATGGATGCCCACGCTGGGCTGCGACAGCAGCCACTCGGTGAAGGCGCCGTCGTCGCCGGCCGCAGCGCTGTTGAGCGCCTTGTCCGCGAGGTAGATGAGGCCGTCGGCGCCGCGGCGCAGGCTGAGCTCCGGGCGATAGAAGTCCACGTCGGCGAAGCGCACCTGCCCCAGGAAAAGCGCCCACCACGCGAGCTGCACCTCGACGCGATCGAGCTGGAACGCGGCCTTGCCGCCGCGGTCCTCGATGCGCATGCCGCGCAGCTGCACCACGGGGCGCAAGCCGCCCCAGCCCGCGCTGATCTCCCGCACCGAGATGCGCATGCCGGAGGCCTTCTCGATCGAGGAGACGATCGGCTCGCGGTAGCTGTCGATGTAGGGGAACGCCGCGTAGCGCAACCACAGGACCAGGGCCGCGAACGCAAGGAGGACGAACGTGACCGCTCCCGCTACGAAGTCGAAAAGGGTTCGCGGTAAGGCCTTGATGCGCGCATCCTCGGAGTGAGTGCGATATTGTAGCGTCCAATGATGGATCGGCCCACGCCCGCAGACTTCCAGGCCGCGCTCCAGCGCACCCTCCGGCTGTCGCAATACGTCGCCCGCGTCGCCCACGCGCGCCCGGAGGTGGTCGCCGAGCTCGAAAGCCGCGGCGCGCGCGCCTTCACCCGCGAGGAGATGCGCTCCGCGCTCGAGGATGGCGAGGGACGCCCGCCGATGGCCGCGCGGCTGCGCGGCCTGCGCACCCGCGTCATGGTCACGCTCGCGCACCGCGACCTGAACGGGCTGGCGCCGCTCGACGAGGTCTTCGCCACGATGTCCGCGCTCGCCGACGAGTGCATCGGCGCGGCCGTGCGCGAGGCGCATGCGGCAACGGCTCGCGAGATGGGCAATCCGCGCGGCGACGCGCGGCTCATCGTGGCAGCACTCGGCAAGCTCGGCGGCGAGGAGCTCAACGTCTCCTCGGACGTGGACCTCGTGTTCCTCTACGAGGACGAAGGCGAGACCGACCGCGCCCGCCCGGTCACGCACCGTGAGTTCTTCGCGGCGGCCGGCAAGGCCGCGATCGCGCTCCTCGCCGAGCTGACCGGGGACGGGCAAGTCTTCCGCGTGGACATGCGGCTGCGGCCCTTCGGCGACAGCGGGCCGCTCGTGACCTCGCTCGCGGCGCTGGAGGACTACCTCGTGGTGCACGCGCGGCCGTGGGAGCGCTATGCCTGGCTCAAGGCGCGCGTCGTTTGCGGCAATGCCGAGGGCGTGCACGAGCGCGTGCAGCCCTTCGTCTACCGGCGCTATCTCGACTACGGGATGCTCGAGGCGCTGCGCGACATGCACGGGCGCATCTTCGAGGCGGCGGTGCAGCGGCGCAAGTCGGCCGACATCAAGGTCGGCGCCGGCGGCATCCGCGAGATCGAGTTCGCGGTGCAGCTCTTCCAGATCGTGCGCGGCGGGCGCGATGCGGGCTTGCGCACCACCTCGACGCGCGCGGCGCTGCGCGCGATCGGCGAGCGCTCGCTCATCGAGCCGGCGAAGGCCGGGGCGCTCGCCTCGGCCTACGAGTTCCTGCGCCGGCTCGAGCACCGCCTGCAGTATTACGACGACCAGCAGACGCAGGCCCTGCCGCGCACGCCCGAGCACCAGGCGCTGATCGCCGAAGCGATGGACTTCGCCGACTACGCGGCGCTCACGGCCGAGCTCGATCGCCATCGCGCGGTCGTGCAGTCCACCTTCAACGCGCTGTTCGAGAACGCGCCCGCGCACACGGCCGAGATGACGCTCGCGGCGTGGCTGTTCGATCCGCAGGCGCCGCCCGATCCCGAGGGGCTCGCCGAGTCGCTCGCGGCCTCGGGCCTGCGGGAGGCCGAGGCCGTCGCGCGCCGCCTCATCGAGTTCACGCGCTCGCGCCGCTACCGCGGCCTGTCCACGATGAGCCGCGCGAAGCTGGAGAAGCTGCTGCCGGCCCTCGTCGCCGCGGCGGCGGCCGAAGGCGGCGGCGAGACCACCGCCGCGCGGCTGCTCGCTCTCCTCGAGGCGGTCGACCGCCGCGACGCCTACTATTCGCTGCTGCTCGAGCACCCGCAGGTGCTGCGGCGCGCCGCATCCCTAATGGGCAAGAGCGCCTGGGCGGCGCGCCTGCTCGCCCGCCACCCGATCCTGCTGGACGAGCTCACGCGCACGGCGGCGAGCTTCGCGGCCAGCGACTGGCGCGCCGAGCGCGCGGCGCTCGCCGCGGAGTGCGCCGCGCTGGCCGACGATGCCGAGCGGCTGCTCGACCACCTGCGGCACTTCAAGCAGCGCCACGTGCTGCGCTTCACCATCGCCGACCTCGAAGGCGAGCTGCCGGTGATGGCGCTGTCCGACGAGCTCTCCGCGCTGGCGGACACCATCCTCGCGGTGACGCTCGACGAAGCGGCGGTGAGCCTGGGGTTCGAGAGGGCGCGCGACGAATCGCAGCCGGCGATTGCCGGCTTCTGCATCGCCGGGTACGGAAAGCTCGGCGGCAAGGAGCTGGGATATGGCTCCGACCTCGACGTGATCTTCCTCTACGACGACACCTGCCCCGCGCCGATGGAGCGCCTGGCGCGCGTCTCGCAGCGCGTCATCACCTGGCTCACGAGCCTCACCGCGGCCGGCGTGCTCTACGACATCGACGTGAGGCTGCGTCCCGACGGCGAGAAGGGATTGCTCGTGAGCTCGATGAGCGCTTTCCGCGATTACCAGCTCAAGCGCGCATGGACCTGGGAGCACCAGGCGCTCACGCGCGCGCGCTACTGCGCGGGCGATGCGCGCCTGGGCGGCGCGTTCGAGCGGCTGCGCGACGAGATCCTCGCGACGCCGCGCGAGCGCGCGAAGCTCTACGCCGAGATCGTCGCCATGCGCGACCGCATCCGCGCCGACCGCAAGCACGACCCGCACGACATCAAGTACATCCCCGGCGGCGTGATCGACCTCGAGTTCTGCGTGCAGGCGATCGTGCTCGCCGACGGCCCCGACCATCCGGCGCTGCGCGAGAACAAGGGCAACCACCAGCTGCTGCGCCGCGCGGGCGACCTGGGCCTGCTGGATCCGCAGGTCGCGGCGGCGGCGGCCGACGCCTATCTCGCGCTGCGCGCGCGGGCGCACCGCGGAGCGCTCAACGACGAGGAGAAGGTGAAGCTCGCCGAGGCCGAGCTCGCGGGCGAGCGCGCGGCCGTGCAGCGGCTGTGGAAGGCGGTGTTCGGCTAGGCTAGGCCGCCGCCGGCCGCGTGGCGAGGCGCCGCGACACGAGCGCGTACACCTGCATGCGGCCCTTGCCCTTGAGGTCCACGTCGCGCGGCGCGCCGAACTCGAAGCGGTTCTGCAGGCGCCGGTGCGTGACGGAGTCCACCTGGATGCCGCCGGCGGGCGCGTCGGCCGACATGCGGAAGGCCACGTTCACCGTGTCGCCCCACATGTCGTAGATGAATTTCTTCTTGCCGATCACGCCGGCCACCACGGGGCCGGTGCCGATGCCGATGCGAAGCTCGATGGTCTCGCCCGAGCGGCGGCGGTATTCGCGCATGCGGCCCTGCATCTCGAGGGCCATGCCGGCCACCGCGTCGGCGTAGTGGATCTGCGCGCCGGTGTCGAGGCCGGCGCAGGCCATGTACGCGTCGCCGATCGTCTTGATCTTGTCCACGCCGTACTTGTCCGCGATGTCGTCGAAGATGGAGAAGATGTCGTTCAGGATCTTCACCGTATCCACCGGCGAGAGCTCCTCGGTCATGCGCGTGAAGCCCACGACGTCGGCGACCATGACGGTCACGTCGGCGTGGCCCTGGGCGATGTTGACCTCGTTGCGCTTGAGCCGCTCGGCGATCGCCGGCGGCAGGATGTTCAGCAGCAGCTTCTCGCTGCGGTCGCGCTCGCGGCGCATGTCCTCGTGCGCGGCATCGACCAGCGTGCGCAGCTTGCGTTTCTCCGCGGAGAAATACCACAGCAGCGCGTAGATCATCACGGCGATGGCGAGGAAGTTCAGCACGAAGAAGACCGACACCGTGGGAAGGTCCACGCGCCAGCCGGGCGCCAGCAGCATGAAGTCGAAGACGCCCGACATCACGGTCATGAAGACCCAGGCGAAGAACCACGGGAGCGATTCCTTGTTGCCGAGCACCGTCACCGCGCCCACCGGCGCCATGAGGCCCCACAGGCTCACCCCGGACGAGTTCACGAAGTTGCCGATGGACCACTGCATCGCGAAGGGCGTGAAGAGGATGAGCGCGAGCTCCGTGTACGCGAACACGTGCAGGCGGCCGAAGCGGTAGTACATGAACAGCGCGAGCGCCGACAGGAACTGGAAGATGAGCGGGATCGCGGTGGAGTACGCGTAGCCCATGCTCCAGTAGATGGCGAGCCACAGCGCGGCCGCGCACATCATGAAGCCGGTGGTGAGCATGAGCATGTCGCCCTGCAGCTTCTGCTCGGGCGAAAGGGGTGCCTGGACCGCCGGGAGGGCAGCGGCCGGACGCACGCTCAATTGCGGGCCGCTCTGCGGTTCTTCGGGCATGCCGGACCGTTCCGTGCTTTGTTGTTCCGGTGCAACTTCGCGGCCGATTATGGCACATATGATGCTGCGCACGGCGTGCGGCGCCGCACGCAAACGGCTAGAATTTCGTATCCACCCACGCATTCCGAGGCGCCCATGTCGATGGCAGACCGCGACGGCTTCATCTGGTACGACGGCAAGCTCGTACCCTGGCGCGAAGCCAACACCCACGTGCTCACCCACTCCCTGCATTACGGCCTGTCCGTCTTCGAGGGGGTGCGCGCGTACAAGACCGAGGCCCTCGGCACGGCGATCTTCCGCGTCCAGGAGCACACGAAGCGCTTCTTCAACTCGGCGAAGATCTACATGATGGAGGTGCCGTTCACGCCCGAGCAGCTCGTGGACGCGCAGCGCGAGGTGGTCCGCGCCAACCGGCTGGACAGCTGCTACCTGCGCCCGATCGCCTTCTACGGCTCCGAGAAGATGGGGGTGTCGCCCGTGGGCGCCAAGGTGCACGTGGCGATCGCCGCCTGGCCCTGGGGGGCGTACCTCGGCGAGGACGGCATCAAGAAGGGCATCCGCGTGAAGATCGCTTCCTTCGCGCGCCACCACGTGAACGTCACCATGGCCCGCGCCAAGGTCGCCACCACTTACGCGAACTCGATCCTCGCCAACCTCGAGGCCACGCAGCACGGCTACGACGAGGCCATCCTGCTCGATACCGACGGCTTCGTGGCCGAGGGCGCGGGCGAGAACATCTTCATCGTGAAGGACGGGCGCGTGTACACGCCCGAGCTCACGAGCGCCCTCGACGGCATCACGTGGCGCTCGGTGCAGTCGATCTGCGCCGACCTCGGCATCGTGGTCGAGAAGACGCGCATCACGCGCGACGACCTCTACATCGCCGACGAGGTGTTCTTCACCGGCACGGCGGCGGAGGTCACCCCGATCCGCGAGGTGGACCGGCGCGTGGTCGGCTCCGGCTCGCGCGGCCCCGTCACCGAGAAGATCCAGTCGGCCTTCTTCGACATCGTGAACGGCCGCAACCGCAAATACCACCACTGGCTCACGCCGGTCGAAACCCAAAATGTCGCTGCCGTCCGAGCTTAACCAGAAGTTCGTCGAGGTCACCGCCGCGGACCTGCCGCTGCATTGCCCGCTTCCCTCGCAGAAGCTGTGGAACACGCATCCGCGCGTGTACCTGCCCATCGAGATGACGAAGCAGGCGCGCTGCCCCTACTGCGGGACGCTGTACAAATTGACCGGCGACGCCCCCGCGGGGCACTGACGCGCAGCGCGTCGTCCCGGCCGCGGCCCTTGCCGCTGGGGCTGCCCCGGCGATCATCGAGCCGGGGGGCCGGGACCCAACCTCCTTGCGCACGCTAGTCGTATCCCCCTCCTGGATCGGCGACGCGGTGCTCTCGCACCCCCTGCTCGTGCGCCTCGCGGCGCGCGATCCGCAGGGCACCATCGACGTGCTCGCGCCGCCCTGGGCGCTGCCCGTGTACCGGCGCATGCCGCAGGTCGCGCAGGCGCTCGCGAACCCGTTCGGCCACGGCGACCTGCGCCTTGCCGAGCGCCGCCGCTTCGCGAAGGCGCTGCCCCCGTACGATCGCGCGATCGTGCTGCCCAACAGCCTCAAGTCGGCGCTCATCCCCTGGCATGCCGCGATCCCGCGGCGCATCGGCTATCGCGGCGAGATGCGCTACGGCCTGCTGAACGACGTGCGCCGGCTCGACGAGGCCGCGTTGCCCCTCATCGCCGAGCGCTACGCCGCGCTCGCGCAGCCCGCAAACGAAGCGTTCGAGCGCCCGCTGCCGAATCCCCGCCTGGAGGTCGACGACGTCGCGCGCCACGCCGCGCTCGCGAAACACGGGCTCGTGCTCGGCCGCCGCGTGGCCGCCTTCGCCCCCGGCGCGGAATACGGTCCCGCGAAGCGCTGGCCCGCGCGCCACTTCGGCGAGCTGGGCCGGATGTTGCAGGCGCGCGGCTACCAGGTATGGCTTTTCGGCTCGGACAAGGATGCGGCGATCACCGCCGCGATCCGCGAGCTCGTCGGCGGGGAATGCCGCGACCTCGCGGGGCGCACCACGCTCGACGAGGCGATCGACCTCATGTCCTTCGCCGATCGCGTCGTCACCAACGACTCCGGCCTCATGCACATCGCCGCCGCCCTCGATCGCCCCACCGCGGCGATCTTCGGGTCGTCGAGCCCGTCGTTCACGCCGCCGCTCTCGGGCAAGGCGAAGGTGATCTCGCTCCGGCTCTCGTGCAGCCCGTGCTTCGCGCGCGTATGCCCCCTGGGCCATACGAACTGCCTGGAGACGCTGCCGCCGGGCGACGTGCTCGCGGCGCTCGACTAGAATCCGAACTGCCTCCCCGTGCCCGCAGTCCAACGAGCCATGAGATTCGCCGCCTTCACGCTCTGCGCGTTCGTCGCCGCCTCCGCGGCCGCCGCCGACACCGGCTGGAAGCAAGCCGACCAGGAATGGCGCCAGCGCGCCGAGCAGGGCCTGCGCAAGGACAACGGCTGGCTCACGCTTGCCGGCCGCTACGTGATGAAGCCCGGCGTGAACACGTTCGGCACCGGCAAGGACAACGACATCGTGTTCCCCGAAGGGCTGGGCGCGGCGCGCATGGGCACCATCGACGTGGACGTGGGCAAGGTGACGGTGAAGCTCGCGCCCGGCCTCACGATGGAGCAGGAGGGCATCCCGATGACCGAGAAGGTCATGGGCACCGACCCCGAGAACCGCGACTGGGTGCAGATGGGGCGCGCTTCCTTCCACGTGATCGAGCACGACGGGCGCTACATCCTGCGGCTCGCGGACAAGGAGAGCGAGGTGCGCAAGCGCTTCCAGGGCCGCGTCTGGTACGACCTGCGGGATGCGTACCGCGTGAAGGCGAAGTTCGTGCCCTACGATCCGCCGCGCCGCATCTCCATCGTGAACGTGATCGACGAAGTCTCCGACGAGCCGTCGCCGGGTTACATCGAGTTCGCGTTGAACGGGAAGAAGCATCGCCTCGACGCGGTCGGCGACGACGACGGCCTCTTCTTCGTGCTTCGCGACGCGACCGCCGGCAAGACCACGTATCCGCCGGGCCGCTTCCTGTACGTGGAGAAGAAGCCCAAGCCGGGCGAGACGTTCATGCTGGACCTGAACCGCATCTACAACCCGCCCTGCGCGTTCAGCGAGTACACGACGTGCCCGCTGCCGCCGAAGCAGAACGTCCTCAAGGCGAGGATCGAGGCGGGCGAGAAATACCCGCCGCGCCGCGCGGGCTAGCGATGCGCGCCGCGGCTGCCGCCCTCGCGATCGCGTGCGCCGCCGAAAGCCTCGGCGCGCTCGCGCTGGAAGAGGCGCAGTGGCCGCCGCCGCCGGACGTGGGACAACGCATGCGCGAGCTGCAGCTGGTCATCATCGATCGCGACTCGACGATGGCGCAGCGCGAGGCCGCGCGCGAGGAGCTCGCCAAGCTGCTGAAGAGTCCCGCGGGCCAGGCGCGCGGGCGCACGCCGGGCGAGAAGCCGCCGCGCCCGGCGCGCGCGGCGATCGAGCCGTTCCCGAGCGTGGTGAAGCCGGCCGTGCGCATCCCCACGCCGCCCCCGCCGAGCGGCGTGGCGCACGTGGAGGTGATCGACCCGCCGAAGCCCGTCATCATCCCGCAGACCGGCGCGCCGGCCACGCCCAGCGGCAATTTCGCGATCGACCCGCGCACCGGCAACGTCCTGCACGGCATCCCCGGCGGCTACATCGACCCGCGCACCGGCCAGGTCGTCCCCCGCTAACCCGGGGACGCACCCCGGGGACGCACCCCCAGCCGTTCCAGGTCCTCCGGCGTGTCGATGTCGACGAAGATGCCCGGATCGTCGGTGACGATCGCGCGGATCGCATCGCCGTGACGCGCCAGCACCGAGCGCGCGCCGACATCGCCCGTGAGCGCGAGCAATTCCTCGCGCAAGGCCGACGCGAAGCCCACCGGATGCCCCCGCCGGCCCGACGCATCGACGGGCAGCGCGATCGTGGCGCCGTCGCGCAAGGCGTCGGCGATCGCGGCGATCGTCCCGACGCGCACGCGCGGCATGTCCCCCAGCGCCACGATCCAACCGTCGGCGCGCAGCGTGGCCTGGACGCCCGCCACGAGCGAGGCGGCCATGCCGAGCGCCGTGCGGTCGCTTTCGAGCACCTCGCAGCCCAGGCGCTCGACCGCGCCCCTCAGCGCCGGCCTGCCGGGCGGGATCACGGCGAGCGCGTTGCCGGCGCCGGCGAGGAGATTCCCCGCGGCCTGCGCCACGATCGGCGGATCGCCGGCGAGCAGCTTGTCGGAGCCGAAACGCGAGGCGGCGCCGCCGCACAGGAGCAGCCCGCGGATGTCGTGCACCATGAGGCGCGGATCCGCCGGGCCCGTCGGCTCAGGCGCGCTTGCGCTGCCCGCCGGCTTGCACCTTCTCGAGCACGATGTCGTTGCGCGAAGCGATGAGGTCGCCCAGGATCGCGAGCGCGATCTCCGGCGGCGTGCGCGAGCCGATGGCGAGCCCGACCGGCCCATGCAGGCGCGCGACCTGCTGCGGCGTGAGGTCGAATTCCGCGAGACGCTTGCGGCGCTCGGCGCTGGTGCGCGCGGAGCCCACGGCGCCCACGTAGAACGCGTCGCTCCTCAGCGCCTCGAGCAGCGCCATGTCGTCGAGCTTGGGATCGTGCGACACCGTGAGGATCACGCTGTGCGCGTCGGGCCGGAACGCGAGCACCGCGTCGTCGGGCATGCCGTCGATCCACTGCGCGCCCTTCGCGCGCCACGCCGTCTTGTACTCCTCGCGCGGGTCGCAGACGAAGACCTGGTAGTCCACCGTGGCGGCCACTTCGGCGAGGTAGTGCGCGATCTCCGAGCCGCCGATGATGAGCATGCGCCAGCGCGGGCCGTGCACGCTGACCAGGCTGCGCTCCGTGCGCTCGCACTCGTCGCCGGCGCCCGCCGGGGCGAGCGTCCACGCGCCCGTCTCGAGGTCCACCGTGCGCGCCACCACGTGGCCGGACGCGATTTGCGCCAGCAACGCCTCGATGTCCGCGATGCGCGGCTGCGGCTCGACCAGCACCTCGACGTTGCCGCCGCAGGGCAGGCCGAAGCGGCGCGCTTCCTCGGCGGTCACGCCGTAGGCGGCCGTCCGGGGCTTCGCGCCGGAATATTCCTCGCGTCGCGCGACGAGGTCGTCCTCGATGCAGCCGCCCGAGACGGATCCGACGAGGATGCCGTCGTCGCGAATGGCGGCGAGCGATCCGGGCGGGCGCGGGCTCGCGCCGAACGTCTGCGCGACCGTCAGCAACCAGACGCGCCGGCCCTCGCGGCGCCAGTCGCGCGCGCGTTCGAGGACATCCAGGTCGAGGCTTTGCATCCGCCGATATTAACTCAGCGGGTGCGGACCCCGAAAAGCTCGCGCACGGCCTGCCGGTACTCGTCGAAGGCCGCTCCCGAGAGGTTGTGATGGCCCGCGCCCTCCACGCGGATGAAGCGCTTGGGGCCGTTGGCGGCCTCGTAGAGGCGCTCGCCCATGTGGAACGGCACGATCGAGTCGCGCGTGCCGTGCGTGATGAGCACCGGCATGCGGATCTCGCGGATCTTGGAGAGCGCGTCGAACTTCTGCGTGAGGATGAGGCCCACCGGCAGGAAGCCCCAGGGCGACTGGTCGATCATGTCGCCCACGGAGGTGAAGGTGGCCTCCAGCACGAGCCCGTCGGCCTCGGGCCGCCGCCGCGCCAGCTCCACGGCGATGGCGCCCCCGAGCGAATGGCCCACGATGTAGCGCTTGTGCCCGGCGGCGAGCTTCGCCAGCTGGTCCCAGGCCGCCTCGGCGTCCTCGTAGGCGCTGCTCTCCGTGGGCGCCACGTCGGTGCTCTGGCCGAACCCGCGGTAGTCCACGGCCAACACGGAGAACCCGAGCTGGCGCCAGCGCTCGATGCGCGTCACGCTCCCGGTGAGGTTCCAGCGGGCGCCGTGCAGGTAGAGGACCGCCGGCGCGCGCGGGTCCGCGGCGGGCAGCCACCAGCCGTGCAGGCGGTCTCCATGGGTGCCGACGGCGATCCACTGCTCCGAGAAACCGCGCGCGGTGCCGTCGAAGCCCCACCAGGCTTGCTTCGACGGCCGGAAGATGAGCTCGCCCTGCTTTTCCGAGAGGTAGGCGCAGCCCCCGATGAGGGCCACGCCGGCGAGCACGGCGAGGGCCGCCGCTACTTGACGCCAGAGATCACGGGCAGTGCGGGGACGCGCTGCTCGACTTCCGTCTGCACCACCACCCACGCCGCCAGGAGCACGACCACGATCGCGGCGATCACCTCGATCGCCGGGTTCGTCACGACCTTCCAGACCGTCTTGTGCCACTCGCTCGCGTCCAGTCTCAATTGCATCGAAGCCTCCACAGCATAAGTGAAGTCTAGCGAGGCAATTTCAATGCCGTCAGGTGCGGACCGCCCCTTCGAAAGGTAGGACTCGTACCCGTTTGCCTGTGAGGGCGAAGAGGGCATTGGCGACCGCCGGCGCGATGGGCGGCGTGCCGGGCTCGCCCACACCCGTCGGCTTGTCGCCGCCGCGGGCGAGGTGCACCTCGATCCGCGGCATCTCGTCGATGCGAAGTACCGGATAGTCATGGAAATTCGACTGCTCGACGCGCCCGTCCTTGAAGCTGATGCGGCCGTGGAGCGCGCCCGACAGGCCGAAGGCGATCGCGCTCTGCACCTGCGCCTCGACCGTGAGCGGGTTGACCACGCGCCCGCAATCGAAGGCCGCGACCACGCGATGCACGCGCACACGGTCGCCGTCGAGCGACACCTCGGCCACCTGCGCGCAGACGCTGCCGAACGACTCGTGCACCGCGATGCCGCGCGCCACGCCCCGCGGCGGTGCGGAGCCCCAGCCGGATTTCGCGGCGACGAGGTCGAGCACACCCAGCACGCGCGGCTGGCTCGCGAGCAGGGCACGGCGATAGGCGACGGGGTCCTGCTTCGCCTCGGCGGCGAGCTCGTCGATCATGGTCTCCATCACGAAGGCGGTGTGGGAGTGGCCGACCGAGCGCCACCACAGCACCGGCACGCCGACGTTCACGGTATGCAGGTTCACCTGCAGGTTCGGGATGGCGTAGGGCGTGTCGGCGACCCCCTCGACCGAGGTGGGATCGATGCCCTCCTTCATCATCATCGGCTCGAAGGCCGTGCCGCTGATGATCGAGGGCCCGACGATCGTGTGGTTCCAGCCCACGAGGCGGCCCTGGGCATCGAGGCCGGCCTCGACGCGGTGCACGTACATCGGCCGGTAGTAGCCGCCGCGGATGTCGTCCTCGCGCGTCCACACCACCTTCACCGGCACCTTCGCCGCCTTGGCGATCTCGCACGCCTCGACCACGTAGTCCGAGGCCGGGTTCGCTCGCCGGCCGAAGCCGCCGCCCGCGAGCATCGTGTTGAGCTTCACCTGCTCGGGCTTCAGGCCCAGCACCTTCGCGGCGGCGGCCTGGTCGACGGTCTGGAACTGCGAGCCGACCCACAGCTCGGCGCCGTCGGCCCGCGCTTCCACCGTGCAGTTGAGCGGCTCCATCGCGGCGTGCGCGAGGAACGGCACCTCGTATTCCGCGACGATCGTGCGCGCGGCGCCCTTGAGCGCATCGGCGTTGTCCGCCTTGCGCGCCACCTTGCCCGGCGTCTTCGCCATCTCGCGGAAGCGCTTGCCGAGTTCCTCGGTGGACAAGCCAGCGTTCGGGCCCAGGTCCCAATCGACCTCGAGCGCCTCGCGTCCCTGCCGCACCGCCCAGAAATTGCGGCCCACGACCGCGACGCCGTTCGAGAGCTCGACGACGTGCGTGACGCCGCGGACGGCCTTTACCTTCTCGGCGTTGAATGCGCGCACCTTGGCGCCGAAGACCGGCGGATGCGCGACGACGGCGGTGTGCAGGTTCGGGCGCTTCACGTCGAGGCCGAAGGCGGCCTTGCCGTTCACCTTTTCCGCCGAGTCGAGGCGCTTCGTGGGCTTGCCGACGAGGCGGAATTGCTTCGGGTCCTTGAGCGCCACCGTCTCCGGCACCGGCAGCTTCGAGGCGGCCTCGGTGAGCTGGCCGTACGCGAGCTTCCGGCCGCCGGGACCGACCACCATGCCGTTGCGCGTGCCGACCTGCGACTCCTTCACCTTCCACTGCGCGGCCGCCGCCTGCATCAGCATCAGGCGAGCCTGGGCGCCGGCCGTGCGCAACTGCTCGTACGAGTTCCACACGCTGGAGGAGCCGCCGGTCATCTGCATGCCGAAGGCGGTGTGGGCGTATTCGGGCGCGGCGGGCGCGAGCTGCGCGCGCACCTTGCCCCAGTCGCAATCGAGCTCCTCGGCGACGAGCATCGGCAGCGAGGTCATCACGCCCTGCCCGAACTCCAGGTGCTTCACGAGCACGGTGACGGAGCCGTCCTTGTCCACGCGAAGGAACGCGTTGGGCGGCACGGGCTTCTTCGCCGGCTGCTGCGCATGGGCGAGGCGGCCGCGCTCCGCGGGCAGCCAGAAGCCGATCACGAGCGCGCCACCGACGGCGGCGGAAGACTTGAGGAATGTTCGGCGAGAGACGGTCATGGCGGGGCTCCTCACGCTTTCTTCAGCGAGGCCGCGGCGGCCCTGATGGCCTCGCGGATGCGCTGGTAGGTGCCGCAGCGGCAGATGTTGCCGCGCATCGCCTCGTCGATCTGCGCGTCGGTGGGCGCCTTGTTCTTCGCGAGCAGGGCGACCGCGGACATCACCTGCCCCGACTGGCAGTAGCCGCACTGCACGACGTCCTTCTCGATCCACGCGGCCTGCACGGCGCGGGCGACGCTGTCGCGGGCGCCCAGGCCCTCGATGGTCGTGATGCGCTTGCCCGCGAGCGAGGAGGCGGGGGTCACGCAGGCGCGCACCGGCTCGCCGTCCACGTGGACGGTGCAGGCGCCGCACAGCGCCATGCCGCAGCCGAACTTGGTGCCGGTGAGGCCGAGGTGGTCGCGCAGGACCCAGAGGAGCGGCGTATCGGGGGCGGCCTGGAAATCGACGATCTCGCCGTTGACGATGAACTTGGACATGGAAGCGGCACGCGAAGGGGGGCCGATATTATGCCTTGCGGTATCATGGCCCGCGCCGACCGAACGGTGCTTTCGATGAAGCCTCGCCGCAGCAAGCTCTTTCCCACGCCGGACGACGCCGCCAGCGCCTTCTACGATGCCTTCGAGCGCGCCGACCTGCCCGCGATGATGGCGGTATGGGCGGAAAGCGACGACGTCGTGTGCGTCCATCCCCGCGGCGTGCGCCTCGTGGGCTTCGAGGCGGTGCGCCAGAGCTGGGCGCAGATCTTCGCGGGCGGCAGCCGGCTGCGCGTGGCGACCACGGACCCGTGCAGCTTCGAGGGCCCCTCGATCGCCGTGCAGTCGGTGGTGGAGCTGGTGTCGGCGCCGGGCAGCGAGGCGGACCCGACGCCCGTCTCCGCCACCAACGTCTTCGAGCTCACGGAGCACGGCTGGCGGCTCGTCATCCACCATGCGAGCCCGCTGCCGAAGGCCGATCCCGCGCCGGAAGAAGAGCCCCCTGGCAAGACGCACGTCCTTCACTAGCGCCGTCCTCGCGACGCTCGTCGCGCTGCTCGCGGCCGCGGCCGGCCACGCCGCCGACCCGCGGAAGGTCATCCGCACCGCCTATCCCAGCGCCGAGCGCGGCTTCGATTGCGCGCGCGAGTCGGACGAGTTCACCGGGACGCTGTGCGACAACATCTTCGACGCGCTGCTGCAGTACGACCACCTCGCGCGCCCGATCAAGCTGCAGCCGCGCGCCGCCGAGGCGTTGCCCGAAGTGACCGACGGCGGGCGCACCTACACGATCCGCCTGAAGAAGGGCATCCGCTTCACCGACGACGCGGCGTTCGGCGGCAAGCCCCGCGAGCTCGTCGCCGCCGATTACGTGTACAGCCTCAAGCGCCTGCTCGACCCGAAGGTGCGCGCGCAGTGGTCGTTCCTCCTCGAAGGCAAGCTCGCCGGCGCCGACGAGGTGGTCGCGGAAGCGAAGCGCAGCGGCCGCTTCGACTACGACCGCCCGATGGCGGGGCTCGAGGCGCTCGACCGCTACACGCTGCGCATCCGCCTCAAGGAGCCGGACTACAACCTGCTCTACATCCTCACGATGCCGGCGACCGCGGCGCTCGCACGCGAGGTGGTGGAGCGCTATGGAGACGCCGTCGCCGAGCATCCCGTCGGCACGGGGCCGTATCGCCTCGCCTACTGGCGGCGCTCCGCGCGGCTCGTGCTCGAGGCGAACCCGGATTATCGCGAGGACTACTTCTCCACCGCGGGCGGCGAGGACGAGCGCGACGCGCGCATCGCCGCGCACCTCGCGGGCAAGCGCCTGCCGCTCGTGGGGCGCATCGAGCTGTCCGTCATCGAGGAGGCGCAGCCGCGCTGGCTCGCGTTCCTCAACAACGAGCACGACTACATCCGCCCGCTGCCGGTGGAATTCCTCGACTCGGCCATGCCGGGCGGGCGGCTCGCGCCCGACCTCGCGCGCCGCGGCATCGAGGTGCGCCCCGACGAGGTGGCGTGGATCACGTACACGACGTTCAACATGGACGACCCCATCGTGGGCGGGTACACGCCGGAGAAGATCGCGCTGCGCCGCGCGATCTGCCTCGCCTACCCGATCCACGAGGAGATCGCGATCATCTACAAGAACCAGGCCGTGAAGGCGGACTCGCCGATCGCGCCCGGCATGGCGGGCTACGTGGCGGAGACGAGCCCTACGCTGGTGTACGACCCGGCGAAGGCGAAGGCGCTGCTCGACCTCTACGGCTACGTGGACCGCGACGGCGACGGCTTCCGCGAGATGCCCGACGGCTCGCCGCTCGTGATCGACCAGGCCTCCACGCCCGACCAGCGCACGCGCCAGCGCAACGAGCTGTGGCGCCGCGCGATGCAGGCCATCGGCATCCGCATGACGTTCGACAAGGTGGAGAAGCTTCCGGACCTGCGGCGCCAGGCGCAGCTCGGCAAGGTGCAGTCGTTGACGTACGGCTGGATCGCGGACTATCCCGACGGCGAGAACTTCCTGCAGCTCTTCACGACCAAGTCCATCGGCGGGGCCAACTACACGCTCTTCAGCCTCCCCGAATACGACGCGCTCTACGAGAAGGTGAAGGTGATGCCCGACTCGCCCGAGCGCACCGAGCTCTACCGGCGCATGGTGCACATCCTGTGGGTGTATGCGCCGTGGCGGGTGAACTCGCTCATGCGCGGGTCGATCCTCGTCCAGCCCTGGGTCATCGGCTACAAGAAGCACCCGTTCGCGCACGAGCCGTGGCGCTACCTCGACGTGGACCTCGAACGGGCGCCGAGGCAGTAACATCGCGTCATGGCCGCATTGACACCCGACGCCCCTTCACGCGCCCAGCGCATGGCCGAGGCGCTGCTCGCGATCGCGCTCGTGCTGGTGCTGGCGTGGCAGCTCGCGTACTGGACGTGGCGCTTCGTGGCGCCGCCGGCGAAATCGGAAGCGGCCGCGAGCGGCGGCGACGTGGACCTCGCGGCGATCGCGCGGCTCTTCGGCGCGGCGGCACCCGCCGGCACGACGGCCGCATCGACCTCCGGGTTGCGGCTGAAGGGCGTCATCGCGCCCACGCCGGGCGTGGCCGCCTCGGCCATCTTCTCCACCGGCAGCGGCAAGGACATCGCGGTCTTCCTGGGAAGCGAGGTGCAGCCGGGCGTGAAGCTCGCCGAGGTGCACCCCGATCACGTCATGCTCTCGCGCAACGGCGTGAGCGAGCGCCTGGACCTGGAAGTCCTGCGCGCGTCCGCCCGCCTCGCGGCGCCCGGCGCGCAGACGCGCGGCTTCCATCTCAACGTCGCCCGCTCCGGGGCCAACTCGTTCAGCCTGTCGCGCAAGGAGCTCGACGACGCGCTGCGCGACCCGAACCAGCTCAACTACCTCGGCCAGATCGGCGTGCCCCCCGGGGGCGGCGTTCGCATGGAAGCCGCCCCGGCGGGCAGCCTCGCCTCGAAGCTCGGCCTGCAACCGGGCGACGTCATCAGGAAGGTGAACGGGCAGAGCGTCGCATCGCCCGGCGACCTCGCGCGCCTCTACCAGCAGTTCGCGACCATCTCGCTCGTGCAGGCCGAGGTGCAGCGAGGAAGCCAGACGCTGCAGCTCAACTACCAGATCCAGTGAGTCACTTGCCGGGCCCCATCAGCGTGTCGGGCAGCCAGGTGGCGATCTCGGGGAAGATGCACAGCACGATGATCGCGAGGAACATGCACAGCACGTACGGGATCGTGCCCCACATCACGGTCGTCACCGGCACGTCCGGCGCGATGGAGTTGACGATGTAGATGTTGAGCCCCACCGGCGGGTGGATGAGCCCGACCTCCATATTGATGGTGAGGATCACGCCGAACCACACGGGATCGAACCCCGCCGCCACGATGATCGGCAGCAGGATGGGGCTGGTCATCAGGATGATCGCCGCGGGCGGGATGAAGAAGCCGCACACGAGCAGGAACACGTTGATGAGCCCCATCAGCACCCACCGGTTCACGTGGGATTCGGCGATGGCGGTGGCGAGCGTCTGCGTGAGGTAGAGCGACGTGAGCATGTAGCCGAAGAGCACGGCGCCCGCGATGATCATGAGGATCATCACCGACTCGCGCATCGTGTCGCGCAGGATGTCCCACCACTGGTGCGGCGACCACATCCTGTAGATGATGACCGCCATGATGACGCACAGCGCCGCGCCGACCCCGGCTGCCTCCGACGGCGTGGCCACGCCACCGTAGAGCACGTACATCACGCCGGCGATGATCGCGATGAACGGCGCGATCTTCGGCACGGACATGAACTTCTGCTTCCACGTGTAGCGGAAGTCCGGCGCGTGCGAGCGGAAGCCGCGCCGCCAGATGGTGAAGAGCGTCCAGAGGATGAAAAAGCCGGTGAGCATCAGCCCGGGCATGACGCCCGCGAGGAACAGCCGTCCGATGGATGTCTCGGTCGCGATGCCGTACAGGATGAACGTGACCGAGGGCGGTATCAGGATGCCCAGCGTGCCGCCCGCGCAGATGGAGCCCGTCGCCACATCGTCCGGGTAGCCGCGCCGGCGCATCTCGGGAATGCCCATGCGCCCGATGGCGGCACAGCACGCCGGCGAGGAGCCCGTGAGCGCCGCGAAGATCGCGCACGCGCCGAGGTTGGAGATCGCGAGGCCCCCGGGCAGGCGATAGAGCCAGCGGTCGAGCGCCTCGTACAGGTCCTTGCCCGCGGGCGAGGAGCCGATGGCGGCGCCCATCATCACGAACATGGGGATCGACACGAGCGTGAACTCGTCGAGGCCCGACCAGAACGTCTCCGCGACCACGCGCAGGGCGTCGAGGCCCTGGAAGATCACGAGGAAGACGATGGAGATGGCGCCGAGGCCGAAGGCGACGGGCACGCCCGAGAACAGCAGCAGCAGCGTGGCCGCGAGGACCATCATTCCCTGGGTGGTGGGGCTCATGGCGCGGGGCTGTCCGGAGTGATGCCGAAGGGCGGCTGGCGGCCGGTGGCGACGGCGGCGAGCTCGGCCACGTACTGCAGCACGAGCAGGCCCAAGCCCACCGGCATGGAGAGATACGGAATCCAGAGCCGCGCGCGCCACACGGTATTGGAGCGCCAGTTCTCGGAATAGGCCTCGTACCAGAACTTCGTGGTGAGCCACCAGAGCGCGATGCAGAAGGCGATCGAGACCGCTCCCGTCGCCATCGCGAGCCAGTAGCGCGTTCGCTGGCTCGAGTGCAGCGGCAGGATGTCCACGTTCACGTGCCCGCGCTTCATGAGCACGTACGGGCTGCCGACGAACGTCGCCGCCACGATGCTGTAGGTCACGACGTCGATCTGCCAGACGGTCGTGAGGTTGAGGATGTAGCGCTCGATCACCATGTCGCAGATCACCACCACCGCGAGCGCGATGAGCAGCGCCGCGAAAACACCCGTGACCTGCGACAGGCGCCGCATGACCCGTATGTACGCGTCCATTTGAAGTTCCGAAAGGACCTCGCGACGGCCCGGGCGCCCAGCGCGCCCGGGACCGCCCGAAGGTTACTTCACGGCGAGCGCTTCGTCGATGAGCTTCTGCCCGTTCGGGACGTCCTTGGCGAAGCGCGCGTAGCTGCTCTTGCGCGCGACGTCGAGCCAGGCGTTGAAGTCGGCGTCCGACAGCGTCACGACCTGCTTCTTGTGGTCGCGGAACGCCTTGATGGCCTCCTCGTTCACGGCCTCGGCCTTGCCCTCGTAGTAGGCCTGCGCCTTCTTGCCGGCGGCGATCAGCGCTTCCTGCTGCTTCTTGTCGAGCCGGTCGAAGCTCTTCTTCGACATCAGCACCGGCTCGTACATGAACCACAGCGCGTTGTTGCCGGGCGCCGTCAGGCAATCGGTCACTTCGTAGAGCCGCTGGGAGTAGAACGTCCCGAGGCTCGTGTCGGTCGCGTTCACGACGCCGCTCTGGAACGCGTTGTAGATCTCGTTCGAGGGCGGGCTCACGATGCTGGCGCCGGCCGCTTCCCACATGTTGGCGAACGTGGACAGGCTGGTGTCGGTGCTGTTCACCACGCCCGACTGGAACGCGTTGTAGATCTCGTTGGAGGGCGGGCTCACGATGCTGGCACCCGCGGCCTCCCACATGGCGGCGAAGGTCGGGCCCGCGGCGCGGATCTTCTTGCCCTTCAGGTCGTCGGGCTTCACCGGGCAGCCGCCCTTGGCCGCGACGCCGCCCGCGAACCACGCGTCCGCCAGCACGATGCCGCCCTTGCGCTCGATCTCGGCGCGGATCTCCTTCATGAAGCCGGACTGGTTGATGCGCTTGGCGCGCTCCTGGCTG
>DASTGG010000016.1:0-41244 GCA_035719385.1 Usitatibacter sp. | reverse complement strand
CGTCGATGCCCAGGGGCTTGATGATGCGGCCCGGATCGTCCTCGCCGATGCGGTAGTACTTCTGGCGCGGGAAATCGAAGACCTTGATGAACCGCTCGGCCGAATCCGAGACGAACACGCGTCCCTGGTGCACGGCCACTGCGTACGGCTTGCCGAGCACCTCGGAGCGCCGCGATTCGCCGGTCACCATGCGGCGCAGGTCGGAGTTGCCCTCCTCCGCCGCGACGTCCGCGCTGCCGTAGATCGTGCGTTCGTAGACGAAGCGCGGGTCCTCCGGCGGGCCGGGGAACACGAGCGCCGCCGGCTTCACCGGCGCCGGCGCCGGCGCGCTCGCGCAACCCGCCAGGATCGCCACGAAGAGGGAGGCCACGAAGTGGATCCGATGCATTTTCATGACCGCCTCCCTTCGTTCATTACTTGGCCGCCGCGAGCATGTAGTCGATGGCGGCTTTCACGTCGTCATCGGCGAGCTGTGCGTTGCCGCCCTTCGGCGGCATGGCGCCCTTGCCCTTGAGGGCGGACTGGAACAGCGCATCCTTGCCCTGCGCGGCGCGCGGCGCCCACGCGCCCTTGTCGCCGTACTTGGGCGCGCCGGCCACGCCGGCGGCGTGGCACATGGCGCACACCTTGTCGTAGGTGCCCTTGCCGTCGGCGGCGGAGGCGAAGCCGGAAGCGAAGGCGAGACCGGTAAGAGCCGCGAACGCTGCGGCCCTGCTTGCGAAATTCATTGCGATCCTTTCTTGATCGTCGGGTTGGGGAACGGAAGAATCCGCGGGAGCTACAGCAAGCGCCATGCCATCGCGGCAGGCTCTGGTCCGCTTCTTGCAGAACGGCTGCATCCCGCTTCCGCCAGGACCGCCCTCCATGCATCCGCTTCGCCGCTCGGCCTTACCAGCCCTCATCGCCGCCGCGCTCGCGCTCTTCGCCGGCGCCTTCATGCTCGCCGCCGCGCCGCTCGCGTTCGCGGGCGATCGCGTGCGCGTGGCGCCGGGCGGCCCGGTCGATCCGGTGTCGCTCTATCACAACTATTGCTCGGTCTGCCATGGCGACCATGGCAACGGCGACAGCCGCGCGAAGGGCAGCCTCAATCCGCCGCCGGCGAACTTCACGGACCCGCGGCTGCAGGGCAAGCTCACGCGCGACTACATCGCGGCGATCCTGCATCACGGCAAGCCGAAGACGGCGATGGTGAGCTTCACCACGCAGCTGGGCGAGGCGGAGATCGCCGCGCTCGCCGACTACGTGCGCCGCACGTTCGTGGAGCCGTCGGGCGATGCGCAGCTCGCGCGCGGGCGGGCGCTGTACGGCCATTACTGCGCCGGCTGCCACGGCGAGAGCGATTTCCGGCGCGAGATCGGGCGCGACCGCATGGTCGCGGCGGTCGCCGTCGGGCGCAAGGGCACGCCGATGGCGGGGTTCGCGGGGCAGATGCAGCCCGAGGATATCGAGGCCGTCGTCGATTACGTCGAGAAGGGATTGATGGCGACGCAAAGCGCGGCCATCTCGGGCACCTCGGCGCACGGCGGCCGCCAGCGCGACGTGCGGTGAGGTCGCGCGCCGCCGCGGCGCTGCTCGCGCTCGCCGCCTTCCATGCCTCGGCCGATGCGCTCGTGGAGAAGGGTCGCGCGGTCTACAACTTCCGCTGCTACTTCTGCCACGGCTATTCCGGCGATGCGCGCACGCTCGCCTCGACGTTCATGCAGCGCAAGCCGCGCGACTTCCAGAGCGCGAAGGCCTCGGACTACCCGCCCTCGCGCCTGCAGGCGGCGGTGCGCGATGGCGTGCCGGGCACGCCCATGAAGGGCTTCCGCGGCATCCTCACCGACGAGGAGATCACCGCGGTGGCCGCGTTCGTGCGCTCGGAGTTCCTCGAGAAGCGCGCGCCCAACACCGCCTACCACACGCCCGAGAACGGCTGGCCGAACCACCAGCGCTATGCCGAGGCGTTCCCGTTCGCGCGCGGCGAGATCGCGCTGGATACGGACGTAGCGAAGCTCACGCCATCGCAGCAGCGCGGGCGCGAGCTCTTCCTCTCCACGTGCATCACGTGCCACGACCGCGCGCGCGTGACCGAGTCCGGTCCCGCATGGGAGCGCGCGAAGTGACAGGCGCCGCTAGACCGCGGCGGGCGCGCGCCCGTTGAGCAGGTAATCGATCAGCTCGCGCACCGGGCGGATCGCCTCGCCGAAGGGCAGCTTGCCGGCGCCGCGGAAGAACAGCCCGCGCTCGACGTCGCCCGCGAGCGCCGCCGCGAGCTGGTTGTCGATGCAGAACTGGCCGATGCGCTCGATGCCGTCGCGAAGCCCGCACACCGTGAGGCAGTCGAAGGCGAGCGTGCACGCCTTGCGCTGCTTCGCGCGCCGCTGCAGCGCCGGCAGCTTCTCGAGATACTTTTCCAGCCACGGCGTCTTCACGGCGCGCGCGGGCAGGCCCGCGACGCTCATGAAGGTGACGATGTCCTCGGGCTTCGCCTGGGCGAGCACCTTCTTGAAATTGGGGTGCGCATCGCATTCCTGCGTGACGGCGAAGGCGGTGCCGAGCTGCACGCCCGAAGCCCCGAGCGCCAGCAGCTCGCGCACGCGCTCGTGCGTCGAGATGCCGCCCGCCACGATGATCGGCATGCGCTCGCGCTCGATTCCCAGGTCGCGGAAAAGGGAAAGCGTTTCTTCCAGGACGCGGGAAAACTCGAAGCGCGCGTCGCCGAGGTCCTCGATGCGGGCGGCACCGAGGTGGCCCGCGGCATAGGTGGGGCTCTCGACGACGATCGCATCCGGAAGGCGATTCTTGCGCATCCACTTCTTGAGCACCACCGCGATGCCCCGCGAGTCCGAAAGGATCGGGATGAGCGCCACGCCCGGATGGCTCGCGGTGAGCTCCGGCAGGTCGAGCGGCAGCCCTGCCCCGACGACGATCGCCTCCGCGCCCGCCTCGCACGCGACCTTCACGTCCGGCGCGTACTCGGAGATGGCCCGCATCACGTTGACTCCCACCATGCCGCGGCCGCCCGCGAGCGCGAGCGCGGCGCGCACCTCGCGCTCGAGCGCCACGAGGTTCACGCGATCGATGAGGTCCTTGTCGCGCGAGTGCTTCGTCTCGCGCATGAGGTCGGGGTGGTGGCGCCGCAGGTCCACGCTGGAGATGGTGCCGAAGGCGCCGGCGGCGGCGACGCTGCCCGCGAGCCGGTGCGCGGAAACACCCACGCCCATGCCGCCCTGCACGACAGGCAGCAGCTCGCGGCCGCGAATGCGCAACGCAGGGAGGTCCGTGGTGATCATCGGAATCGGGAAAATGATGGACAGACTATGCGGTATGTCATTCGGCGGCGGTTGACGCGCATCAAAGCCGTGGGATGATGTCGCGCAACAATCGGACGGCCATGACGACGATTACCCAACGCATCGACGCGGTCACCGGCATCCCGCCGGAGTACCGCAAGGACCATCTTCCCGCGCCCCGCTCGGTGAAGATCGAGCTCACCTCCAACTGCAATTACCGCTGCGGCTTCTGCGCCCACCGGCTGCGCCTGAAGCAGCGCGACGACATGGACCCGGCCCTCTACCGCCGGCTCGTGGACGAGATGCGGGCCGCGGGCGTGGAAGAGCTGGGCCTCTTCTTCATCGGCGAGTCCTTCCTGTGCGAATGGCTGCCCGATGCGATCCGGTATGCCAAGGAAAAGGGCATGCCGTACGTGTTCCTCACGACCAACGGCTCGCTCGCCACGCCCGAGAAGGTGAAGGACTGCATGGAAGCGGGCCTGGACTCGCTCAAGTTCTCGATGAATTACGCGGACGTGGAGCAATTCGCCGAGATCGCGAACGTGAAGCCGAAGCTCTGGCGCACCTCGGTGAACAACCTCATCGCCGCCCGCAAGGTCCGCGACGAGGGCGGCTACCAGTGCAAGCTCTACGCCTCGAGCATCCAGTACGACGGCGAGCAGCAGGTGCGCATGCTCAAGCTGGTCGAGGAAATCAAGCCGCACCTCGACGAGCACTACTGGCTGCCGCTCTACTCCATGGGCAGCCTCGCCACGCAGCGCGAGCAGGAGCTGGGTTATCGCCCGATCGCCGGCAACCAGGGACGCCTCGGCAACCTGCGCGAGCCCCTGCCCTGCTGGTCGGCCTTCACCGAGGGCCACATCACCCACGACGGCAAGATGTCCGCGTGCTGCTTCGATGCGGGCGACAAGTGGACGATGGCCGACCTCACGAAGGTGCCGTTCATGGAAGGCTGGAACAGCCAGGCCTTCCAGGCGCTGCGGCGCGCGCACCTGAAGAAGGACGTGAAGGGCACGATCTGCGAGGACTGCGTCGCGTACCGCTAGCGCGGTGAGCTGATCCGCCGGATCGACCCGATCTGGTTGTCGATGCGCTCGAGGTCGGGGTAGCGCCCCGGCTCGTAGACGCGGCACGTGCCCTCGAAGCCCGGCTCGCTGCACAGCTGCCACGTGCCTTCGCGCACCACGAGGGTCTCGAGCGCCGGGTAGGCGCCGGGGTCGAGCGCCACGCAGTCACCGGCGAAACGCGGTTGCGTGCACGCCTCCCAGCGCCCCGAGCGCACGACGATGCTCGAGATCTGGTCGTGGAATCCCGCCACGGCGAGGTCGACGGCCCCGCCGCGCAGGTCCAGCCGCTCGCCGCCGAACTGCGGTTGCTTGTAGACCGTGATCTCGCCGGCCGCCGCGGGCAGGACGAGCCCGATGCATGCGGCGGCGACGACAAGGGCGCGGGAGCGGGTGGCGTCCATGGCGCGTACCTCCTTGATCGCGCTTCGACGCGGGCGCCCGCCCGCCGTTCACATCAGCCGACGCGTTTCAGCGATCCGATCCGGTTGTCGAAACGCCGCAGGTCGGGGTACTCGCCCTCGCGGAAGACGCGGCAGACGCCCTCGTATCCGGGGCGCGTGCAGATCTGCCACGTGCCTTCGTGGATCACCATGCTCGAGGCCTGCTGGTCGAAGTCACGGCGGAAGAGCGATTCCTGGTCGCGCGCGATGGGCACGCGCCGGCCACGGAAGTCGGGACCGTCGAACAGCTCTATCGCCGGGCCGCCGCGCGCGCCCTCGTTGTACGCCAGCCGCCCGTTGTCGCGGTTGGCATAGTGCGAGACCTCGCGCGCCGATTCGATGCGGTGGTTCAGGCGCTGCTCGAGCGCCGGATACTGCCCGCGTTCGAGGACCGCGCAGTCGCCCTGGAAGTTGGGCTGCGTGCAGACCTCCCAGCGGCCCGAGTTGACGATCACGCTCGAGACCTGGTCCTGGAAGCCGTTCGCCGCCAGGTTCGGGTTGTCGCCATGCAGCGTGAGCGCGTCGCCGGAGAAGCTCGGCTGCTTGAACACGCTCATCTCGGCCGCCTGCGCGAATCCCGCCGCGAGCGCCAGCGCGAGAACGCCGCCGCGGAGCCATGTGGATCGATGGGTTGGGTTCATCGTTTGCCCTCCTGTCCCGCTTTGACGCCGGGCGCCGTTTCGCGGTTCGTACCCGGTCAGACGACCCCTTGGCACGCGAGCTACGAAGGCGGTCGGAGGCGTCCGACGCGCGCGGGATCAGGCGTCGCGGCCGACGCCGACGATGCTGTAGCCGCCGTCCACGTACGTCACCTCGCCGGTGACGGCGCTCGCGAGGTCGCTGCAGAGGAACGCGGCGACGTTGCCGACCTCCTCGGTCGTGACGTTGCGATGCAGCGGCGAGTTGCGCTCGACGCACGCGAGGAGCTTGCCGAAATCGCCCACGCCGGAGGCGGCGAGCGTGCGGATCGGGCCGGCGGAGATGCCGTTCACGCGAACGCCCTTCGGCCCGAGGCTGTACGCGAGATAGCGCACGCAGGCCTCGAGGCTCGCCTTCGCGAGCCCCATCACGTTGTAGTTGGGCAACGCGCGCACCGCGCCGAGATAGGACAGCGTGAGCACCGCCGCGCGGCGCCCTTCCATCATCGGCAGGCCCGCCTTCGCCAGGGCGGCGAGGCTATACGCGCTCACATCGTGCGCGATGCGGAAGCTCTCGCGGTCGACGCTTTCGTGGAAGTCGCCCGAGAGCGCCTCCCGCGGCGCGAAGGCGATGGCGTGCACGATGCCGTCCAGGCCGTCCCAGCGGCGGGCGAGCTCGGCGAACGCGGCGTCGATCTGCGCGTCCGACGAGACGTCGCACGGCAGCACGATGCCGGAATCGAATTCGCGGGCGAGCTTCTCGACGCGCTCGCGCACGCCCTCGCCCGCGTACGTGAACGCGAGCTCGGCGCCCTCGCGGCGCATGGCTTTCGCGATGCCATGGGCTATCGAGCGGTTGCTCAATAACCCGGTGACGAGGATCTTCTTGCCGGCGAGGAATCCGGGCCGGTTGCCGGAGGTCACGCGTCGAGCAATGCGGCGCGCAACGCCCCGTGGTCGCGGATGCGGACGTGACGGCCGTCCACGGCGACCCATTCCTGCGAATCGAAGAAGGACAGCGTGCGGCTCACGGTCTCGAAGGTGAGGCCCAGGTAGCTGCCGATTTCCTTGCGGGTGAGGCACAGGTCGAACTCGTTCGGCGAGTACCCGCGCGTGGACCAGCGGTCGGCGAGGTCGAGGAGGAAGCCCGCCACGCGCTGGCGTGCCGACAGGGCGCCCAGCGCGACGATGCGCTCGCCCGCATCGGCGATCTGCTCGGAGAGCAGCTGCCGGAAATGCACCGCCACGGAGTTGCGCCCGGCCATCAGGCGCTCGGCCCGGTCGGTCGGGATCTCGCAGACTTCGCAGCCGTTCAGCGCGACCGCCTCGGTGGGATGCACGCCGGTCGCGATGGCATCGAGGCCGAGGACGTCTCCCATGATGTGGAAGCCGAGGATGCGCTGGTCGCCGTTGGGCAGCAGCGCGCACGTCTTCAGGAACCCGGCGCGCACCGCGAACAGCGATTGCAGCGGCGAGCCCTTGCCGAAGAGCTTCTCGCCGGCGCGAAGCCGGCGGCGCTGCACCAGGGGGACCTGCGAGGTGGTCACGCCTTCCGCGCCTACGCTGGCGAAACAGAACTTGCGCAAGGCACAGGCGGCACAGGCCACGTGGCTGCGAGCCGGTTGTATCATGATCTTGCGGGCGGTGAGGTTCACACGGCCATCATGGGGTGCGCAAACCGCGCGCTGTTGATGTCGATCAAATGCCGTGCGCTCTCGCACGCCCCTGGGCCTTTTGCCTCAGGCGGCAGGCGAGGTGGTGCACCTGCCGCGCGAAGGCGCGGCCGCGCGTCGAATCCAGGGCGTCGAGGGTGTTCTTCACCATCAGCGCCAGCTCGGTGTCCCCCTCGACGATGAGCCGTCGGCTGAAATACAGGGTGTCCGAATCCTCCTCCCCGGCGGCGATGGCGCCGAAGTCGTGGGCGCTGGCCGCGATGCGCAGGTCCGGCTCGGCGACGGGCGGCCGCGGCACGAATCCCCAGCGGCGCGCGGTGAAGGAAAAGCTCACGTCCCAGTCGGTCACGGCGATCTCCACGCGCCGGCCGAGCAGCTTCTCGCGCACGTCCGCGGGCAGCCGCCGCCACAGCGCCACGTCGAGCATGGCGACCAGCGCCGCCGATCCGGGCGGCCGCACGGCGCGGCGCAGCGCGTTCTTCAGCTTGTCGTTCATGCGCCCACCGCCTGCATCTGCGCGCGGCCCGAGCGCTCGTGGCCCGGGCGCCCGTGCCAGTAGCCATCGCATAGCGGCCCCGGCGCGATGCGGCCGAGGATGCGCGATGCCTCGGCCGGCGCCAGCGAACCGTCCGCCACGCGCCGGAAGGTATCGATCACCTCGCCCATTTGCTGCGACTGCGGGCTCAGGCGCACGCGGTCCACGCCCATGGCGGCCATGCCCGGCAGCTCCGAGGCGAGCTCGTGCACGCGCGCCGATTGCGTCTGCAGCCCGTTCACCGCGAGGAACGCCTCCTCGTCCTGCGTGGACACGAGCAGGCCGTCGGGATGGTCCATGCACTTGAACTGGCAATCGTCCTTCGTGAGGTTGTTGTAGCGGGCGGTGAAGCAGCGCGCCGAGATCGCGAGCGGGAGCCGGCCGTACGCGAAGACCTCGGTCTCCATGCCGAGGCCGGGCTCGCGCAGCACCTCGCGCAACCCCTCGCGCGACATCTCGATCGGCATGACCCAGCGCGTCGCGCCGAAGGAGCGGAAAACCTCGAGCGTCGGACGGCTGTAGATGTTGAGGTACGGCCCGCAGACGAAGGGCCCCTTGCCCGCGAGCAGCTTCACGGCGCCCAGGTCGTTCGCCTCGACGAGCAAGCGGCCGTTGCCGGCGATCTTGCGCATCACGCGCAGGTCCTGCTCGGATTCCGCGAGCTCGCAGGTCGAGAGCACGACCTCCTTGCCCTTCGCGGCGAGGTTGGCGGCGATCTCCAGGTAGTCCTGCGGGCGCAGCTCGTGGCGCTTGTTGCAGACCGCCTCGCCCACGTGGACCGTGTCCACGGGCCAGCCGGCCACCTGCTCGTAGAACTCGAACACGCGCTCGCGCGGCCAGTAGTACAGCAGCGGGCCGAGCGTGAGGCGCAGGCGCTTTGCGGATGCGGCGTTCATTTCCATTCCCGGTCATAGGCGCCGAGCGTGCACTGGTGCCCCTCGGCCACTTGCGCGAGCTGGGCCATCCAGTCGTCGCGCGGCTTGTACGATTGCGGATCGGCGTCGCACGCATCCAGCGCCGCACGCCACACGCGCGTGACCAGGGCCACGTACGCGGGGCTGCGCTGGCGCCCCTCGATCTTGACCGCCTTCACGCCGATTTCCCTCAGCTTGCCGACGATCGCGAGCGTGTTGAGGCTGGTGGGCTCCTCGAACGTGTAGTACACGTCGTCGTTCACCTTGAAGCGGCCGCGGCACAGCGTCGGATAGCCGGGCCGGTCCGTGGGCGCGAGGCGGTCGATGAGCACGCCGCCCAGCCGGGAATCGACCCAGTCCTTCTTCTTCTCCCAGCGGATCGCCTTGGCGGGCGAGCAGCCGCCGTGCGTGTTGGGCGATTCGCCCGTCGCGTAGGAGGACATCGCGCAGCGCCCCTCGACCATGATGCTGAGGCTGCCGAAGCCGAAGGCCTCGATCTCCACGGGCGTGTTCCCGATCGTGTGCGCGATCTGCTGCACCGACAGCACGCGCGGCAGCACGGCGCGCGCGATGCCGAAGCGCTCGTGCAGGAAGTTGATCGCCTCGTAGTTCGTGGCCGAGCCCTGGACCGAGAGGTGGATGCGCAGGTCCGGATGCGTCCGCGACGCATAATCCATGAGGCCCACGTCCGCCACGATGATGGCGTCGGCGCCTATGTCGGCCGCGAGATCGACCGCGCGCTGCCATTTGCGCCACGTCGCCGGCTGCGGATACGTATTGAGCGCGAGGAGCACGCGCCGCCCGCGGGCATGCGCGTAGCGGATCCCTTCCCTCAGCGACGCGAGGTCGAAATTGAGGCCCGCGAAGTTGCGCGCGTTGGTCTCGTCCTTGATGCCCGTGTAGACGTCGTCGGCGCCGTTGTCGATCGCCGCGCGCAGCGCGGGCAGCGAGCCGGCGGGACAGACGAGCTTGGTGCGGTTCGATGGGTTCATGCGCATGCCGGCTCTTGCGAGCGACGGAAAGTGAAGCTGGGAAAGAGGCGCTCGATCGCCTCGAGGATCTGCGTGGGCACCGGGTTCACCGGCTGGCCGGCGAGCTCGGCATTGCGGCAGCCCGTGGCGCGGAATTCCTGCAGCGCGAAGGTGCGCACGCCGCGCCGCGCGAGCCCGTTGGCGATCTCGAGCAGCCCCTCGGGCTCGAAGATTCCCGAATGGAAGGTGAGGCGCACCTCGTGCTCCACGCCGCAATCGAGCACCTGCTGCAGGCTCTCGTCGGCGGCCGCGCCGCCGCTCGTCCGGCCGATCCCCCGGGAATAGTCGTCGAAGCGCGCCTTCACGTCGAAGCCGACCCAGTCGCTCCTCGGCAGCGCCTTCGCGAGCCGCCGCGGATAGATGCCGGCCGTGTGCAGGCCCACGCGCAAGCCCCTGGCGCGAACCGCGTCCATGAGCTTCGGCAGCGCCGGATGCATCGTGGGCTCGCCGCCGCTGAAGACGACCGCGTCGAGCAGCCCCGCGCGCTTGTCGAGGAAGCGCTCCACGTCCGCCCACCACACCGTCGGCGTGAAGCGGCGCGGCTGCAGGGCCGGGTTGTGGCAGTACACGCAGCGCCACGGGCAGCCCTGCATGAAGACGACGGCCGCGAGGCGGCCGCCGGGATAGTCGGTGGTGGAAAGCGGGACGAGCCCGCCGATGTCAACGCGTGGGCTCGACGAAATGCAGGCGCTCATGGAACTCCGACTTCTTGCCCACGTTGAACGAGGACACGGGGCGGTGGTAGCCCATCACCCGCGTCCAGATCTCGCAGGGCTGGCGCTCGTGGTCGGCAAGCGACGGGTGGGGACGATAAGCCCTCGAATGTTTGTTCATCTGCGCTCCTCCCGGTTTGAGTTGGAACAAAACTACGCGGACAGCGAAATCTTCTTTCGCGCGGCGATCTCGTCGTCGCATTTCGGGCAGTACTCGTGCTCGCCGGCGAGGTAGCCGTGCGTCGGGCAGATCGAGAAGGACGGCGTGATCGTGATGTACGGCAGCCTGAAGTTCATGAACGCCCGCTTCACCAGCTCGCGGCAGGCGGCGGCCGACGACACGCGCTCGCCCAGGTAGAGGTGCAGCACCGTGCCGCCCGTGTACCGCCTTTGCAGGTCGTCCTGCCGCTCGAGCGCCTCGAACGGGTCGTCGGTGAATCCCACGGGAAGCTGCGACGAGTTGGTGTAGTACGGAGCCTGCGGCGTCCCGGCCTGCAGGATGGCGGGAAAGCGCTTGCGGTCTTCCTTCGCGAAGCGGTAGGTCGTGCCCTCGGCGGGTGTGGCCTCGAGGTTGTACAGGTGGCCGGTCTCTTCCTGGAACCCGACGATCCGGCCGCGGATGTGGTCGAGCAGCCGCGTGGCCAGGGCATGGCCCTCGGGCGACGTGATGTCGGCCGCATCGCCGGTGAAGTTGCGCACCATCTCGTTGATGCCGTTCACGCCCACCGTGGAGAAGTGGTTGCGCAGCGTGCCGAGGTAGCGCCGCGTGTACGGGAAGAGGCCGTCGTCCATGTGCTGCTGGATCACCTTGCGCTTGAGCTCGAGGCTCGTCTTCGCGAAGCCGAGCAGCTCGTCCACCCGCCCCAGCAGCCCTTCCTCGTCGCCGCGATACAGGTAGCCGAGCCGCGCGCAGTTGACCGTGACCACGCCGATGGAGCCGGTCTGCTCCGCCGAGCCGAAGAGGCCGTTGCCGCGCTTCAGCAGCTCGCGCAGGTCGAGCTGCAGGCGGCAGCACATGGAGCGGATCATGTGCGGCTTGAGCTCCGAGTTGAGGAAGTTCTGGAAGTACGGCAGCCCGTACTTCGCCGTCATCTCGAAGAGCGCGCCGGTGTTCGGGTGCTTCCAGTCGAAGTCCGGCGTGATGTTGTAGGTCGGGATCGGGAACGTGAACACGCGCCCCTTCGCGTCGCCCGCCATCATCACCTCGATGTACGCGCGATTGATCATGTCCATCTCGTGCTGCAGGTCGCCGTACGTGAAGGGCATCTCCTCGCCGGCGATGAGCGGCACCTGCTGCCGCAGGTCCTCCGGGCACGTCCAGTCGAACGTGAGGTTCGTGAAGGGCGTCTGCGTTCCCCAGCGCGACGGCACGTTGAGGTTGTAGATGAGCTCCTGGATGCACTGCTTCACCTCGCCGTAGAGCAGCGCATCCTTGCGCACGAAGGGCGCGAGGTAGGTATCGAACGAGCTGAACGCCTGCGCGCCCGCCCACTCGTTCTGCAGCGTGCCGAGGAAATTCACGATCTGCCCCACGGCGCTCGACAGGTGCTTCGGCGGCGTGGCCTCGGCCTTGCCGGGGACGCCGTTCAGGCCCTCGTTGAGGAACGTGCGCAGCGACCAGCCCGCGCAGTAGCCCGAGAGCATGTCGAGGTCGTGGATGTGGATGTCCGCCTCGCGATGCGCGCGGCCGACCTCCGGCGGGTACACGTGCGTGAGCCAGTAGTTGGCGACGACCTTCCCCGAGACGTTGAGGATCAGCCCGCCCAGGGAGTAGCCCTGGTTCGCGTTGGCGTTCACGCGCCAGTCCACCTGCTGCAGGTACTCGGAGACGGACGACACGACGTCCACCACGCAGGCGCGGTCGTCGCGCAGCCGGCGATGCTGCTCGCGATAGACGATGTACGCCCGCGCCGTGGCGAAGAACCCCGCGTCCACCAGCGTGCGCTCGACGACGTCCTGCACCTCTTCGATGTTCGGCGTGCCCGCCACGCCATGCCGGCGGAGCAGCTCCGCGACCACGGCCGCCGCGATGTCGTCGGCGTGCGCGCGCTCGAACTCGCGCGTGGCCTCGCCCGCCTTCGCGATCGCCACGGCGATCTTGCGGGCGTCGAAGGGGACGCGCCCTCCATCGCGCTTGACCAGGCCGGACAGCGAGGGGGCGACGCGGAGGTGCTCTGGGGCGATGGCCATATCTGGACGCAAGATGTAGTGGTGAGAAGGCAAGGTAGACACCGTATCTGGGGCCGTCAACGGGCGAAAGCGCGGATTGGTGATGCAGATCAAGCCGCGCGCTTCCCGGCGATGGGAAATTGGCACCCGGGGAATTTCGCAGCTTCGGGAAGCCCCGCGCCCGGATCAAGGGCGCCAGCGCGCTTTCCGCGGCGGCACGGTTCCTGCTGACCAACGACGAACGCCGACGACCGAGCCACGCCATGCCGCTTTTCGCCCTGGGCCTCAACCACCGCACCGCGCCCATCGACGTGCGCGAGGCGGTCGCCTTCACGCCCGAAGCGCAGCGCGCCGCCCTGCCGCGCCTGCAGCGCGAATCGGGCGCCGCCGAGGTCGTCCTGGTCTCGACGTGCAACCGGTCGGAGATCTACCTGCGCGGCGAAGACGCGAGCGCCCTCGGCCGCGCGACCGGATGGCTGCACCAGCATGCCCCGGGCCGGGTGACCGACCTCGAGGCGCACCTCTACCGGCACCACGACGAGGCCGTCGCGCGCCATGCGATGCGCGTGGCCTGCGGGCTCGACTCGATGGTGCTCGGCGAGCCGCAGATCCTCGGGCAGGTGAAGAGCGCCGTGAAGATCGCGACCGAGGCCGGCACCCTCGGCGGCCCGCTCGACCGCCTCTTCCAGCAGACCTTCTCCGTCGCGAAGCAGGTGCGCGCGCAGACGGCCATCGGCGAGAGCTCGGTGAGCATGGGCGCGGCCGCGGTGGGCCTCGCGCGCCAGCTCTTCGGCGATCTGTCGCGCACGCGGCTGCTCCTCATCGGCGCCGGCGAGATGATCGAGCTCGTCGCCGCGCATTTCGCCGCGCACCACCCGCAGGACATCGCGGTCGCCAACCGCACGCTCGAGCGCGGCCAGGCGCTGGCGACGCGCATCGGCGGGAACGCCATGAGCCTCGCCGACCTCCCGGGGCGCATCCACGAGTTCGATGCCGTGGTGAGCTGCACCGCCAGCACGCTGCCCATCATCGGCAAGGGAATGGTCGAGCGCGCGCTGCGCCGCCGCCGCAGCAGGCCGATGTACTTCGTCGATCTCGCGGTGCCGCGCGACATCGAGCCCGAAGTCGGCGAGCTCGACGACGTGTTCCTGCAGACGCTCGACTCGCTCGGCCGCGTGACCCAGGAGAACTCGCGCAAGCGCGCCGATGCCGTCACGCTCGCCGACGAGATCATCGACGCGCGCGTGCGCGAATTCGCCGAGTGGCTGCAGGCCCGCGCCGCCGTGCCGCTCATCCGCGAGCTGCGCAGCCGCGCGGAGCACGACCGCCAGATCGAGCTGGCGCGCGCCCGTCAGCGCCTGGCCAGGGGCGACGACCCGATGCAGGTGATCGAGGCGCTCTCCTCCGGCCTCGCGAACAAGCTGCTGCACCCGCCGATGCAGGCGCTCAAGCGCGCGAGCGGCGAGGAACGCGAGCGGATCGTGAGGACGCTGTCGGAGATCTACGGCGAGGAGTGAGGCGGGCGCGCGCGCAGCTCGAGCAGCGCCGCCTTCGCCATCCCGTATTCGTCGCGCAGCCTGCCGATGAGCCCCGGCGCGAGCCACATGCTGCCCGACGCAGCCGCCTGCTCGAGCTCGCGGCAAACCTCCGCTACGCGCGCCGCGCCCGAAGCGAGCGCCGTCGATGCGAGCCGGTGGGCGAGCTGCGCGAGGTTCCCGCCGTCGCCGTTGGCGGCGTAGCTTTCCAGCAACGCGACGCTCGCCGGGACCTCGGCGATGAAATGGTCCGTGACCTCCTCGAGCAACGTGCCCGTGCCCGCGACCTCGCGCAGGTTGTCGAGCTGCGTCTGGTCGAGCGTCGAGCGCACCGAGCGCGCGCCCGGCGCGTTCGCCGCGCGGCCGGCCGCCTCGCGCGTCTGCTGCAGCGCCACGGCGAGGCCCGAGATGTCGAGGGGCTTGCTGAGGTAGCCGTCCATGCCCGCGGCGAGGAAGCGCTCGCGGTCGCCGCGCAGCGCATTGGCCGTCATCGCGATGATGCGCGGGCGCTTGCCGGCCGGATGCCGCTCGATGATGCGGCGCGTGGCCTCGATGCCGTCCATGTCGGGCATCTGGATGTCCATCAGCACGACGTCGTAGTCCTGCCGCTCGAGGGCGTCCAGCACCTCGTGGCCGGTAGCCGCGACGTCGGCGATGTAGCCCAGGTGCGCGAGCATCCGCAGCACCACCTTCTGGTTCACCACGTTGTCCTCGGCCACCAGGATCTTGAGAGGCAGCCGCTCGGCGAGCCGCGGCTCCGTGGCGGAGGCCGGCTCTTTCGCCGCCTCCCCGCCGATGAGCGTCATGAGCGTGTCGAAGAGCTGCGACACCTTGATGGGCTTGTGCAGGTGCGCGGCGAACAGGGCCTCCTCCATCGCCCCGGAGCGCTGCCGCTGGCCCATGGAGCTCAGCAGCACGAGGGGCAGCGATTTCGCGTCGCGCAGCTGCCGGATCGCGCGCGCGAGCTGCGCGCCATCCATGTGCGGCATGCTCATGTCGAGGATGGCGAGGTCGAAGGCATGGCCGTGGCGCACGAGGTCGAGCGCCTCCTGCGGAGAGGCCACCGCCTGCGGCAGCATCCCCCACTTGAGCGCGTGCTTCACCAGCACCCGCCGGTTCGTGGTGTTGTCGTCCACGATGAGCATGCGCTTGCCCGCCAGCGCGGGCTGGCCATCGAGGTACGAGTGCTGCAGCGGCTCGCCCTTGTTCGCGAGCACGGTGAAATGGAAGGTCGAGCCGCGCCCGGGCGTGCTCTCCACCCAGATGCGCCCGCCCAGCATCTCGGCCAGCCGCTTGCTGATCACAAGGCCCAGGCCCGTGCCGCCGTACTCGCGCGTGGTCGAGGCATCGACCTGCGAGAACGGCTTGAAGAGCTTGTCGCGCTCTTCCGCCGAGATGCCGATGCCCGTGTCGCTCACGGAGAAGTGCAGCTCGTAGTCCGCCTGCCCCGAGCGCGAGGCCTCGACGTTCACGACGACCTCGCCGCGGCGCGTGAACTTCACCGCGTTGCTGAGGAGGTTCAGCAGGATCTGCCGCAGCCGCGAGCCGTCGCTCACGAGGATGGGCGGCACGCTGTCGTCCACGAGGTACGCGAGGTTGATGTTCTTGTCGGCCGCGTTGCCGGCGACCAGGTCGAGCGATGCCTCGATCGCGCGGCGCACGTCGAACGGATGGATGTCCAGCTCGAGGTTGCCCAGCTCGATCTTGGTGAAGTCGAGGATCTCGTTGATCACGGTGAGCAGCGCATCGCCCGACGAGCGGATCGTCTCGACGAAATCGCGCTGCTCCTCGCTCAGCTCCGTATGGAGCAGCAGGCTCGTCATGCCGATGACGGCGTTGAGCGGCGTGCGGATCTCGTGGCTCATGTTGGCGAGGAACATGCTTTTCGCCTGCACCGCCACCTCCGCGGCCTGCTTGGCGGCGCGCAGCATCTCGGCCTGGCGCTTCTGCTGCGTCACGTCGCGCAGGATCGCCGTGTAGATGACGTGCGGCCCGTCGCCCAGGCGGGAGATCGACGCTTCCGCGGGAAACTCGGTGCCGTCGCGCCGGCGCCCGGCGATCTCGCTGCGCTCGGCCATGCGGCGCGCGGCCTTGGCGGACTGCCGGAAATCGGCGACGTGGCTCGAATGGGCGATGCGCGCCGCGGCCGGCAGGAGCATCTCCAGCGGCTGCCCCATGGCTTCCCGGGCGGAGTAGCCGAAGATCCGCTCGGCCCCCTTGTTGAACAGGATGATCCGCTGGTTCTCGTCGACGGAGATGATCGCGTCGTCGGCGATATCGAGGATGCCGGCCAGCTGCGCCTGGGAGATGCGGTCGTCCATGCCGGTCCTGGAGGTTTCAAACGTCATTCTACGGGATGCCTTTCCGGACCCCGGGACGCCCCGGGCGTTGATGGAAATCAAGCATGGCAGGACGTCGGCCGATAAGGTGGCCCCATGGCCGATAACACGTCCAGGCTCTATTCCCTTTCCATCCGGGCCCGGATTGTTCTCGCCGTCGTCCTCGTGGCGATCCTGACGGGCGGGGGCATGCTCACGTGGGCGGCGCACGCGCAGCGCAAGGCCACCATCGCGCAGGCGCGCGACTTCGCCGAGAGCGTGCACCAGCTCGCCCTGGCCGGCCTCACCGCCATGATGATCACCGGCACGCAGGAGCACCGGGCGGTCTTCCTGAACCAGATCGAGCAGGCCAACAGCGTCCATTCGCTCCGGGTGCTGCGCGGCCCGGCGGTGATTTCACAGTACGGCCCGGGAACCCAGCTCGAGGCGGCTGTTGACGAACTCGAGAAGCGCGTCATCGCCCAGGGCGAGCCCGTTTTCGAGGTGCGCGGCGAGGGCGACAACGAGGTGCTCAAAGCCGTCATCCCGGCCGTGGCGAGCCACAACTTCCTCGGCAAGGATTGCCTCGGCTGCCACCGCGTGGCGGAGGGCACCGTGCTCGGCGCCACGACGGTCGAGGTGAGCCTGCAACGCGCCCACGCCGTCGTGCGCGAGTTCGGGCAGGCCATGGCCGCGGTCGCCATCCTGCTGCTGGTGCCCCTTGCCGTGCTCACCTGGGTGGCCGTCCACGGATGGCTGACCGTGCCGCTGGAGAAGCTGTCGCGGCGGCTCGACGACATCGCGCGCGGCGACGCGAACCTCGCGCATCGCCTCGACACGCAAAGCGGCGACGAGATCGCGCAGGCGAGCGCCGCCTTCAACCGCGTGCTGGAAAAGGCCTCGCAGATGCGGCAGTCGGAACGCATCGCGTCGGACGTCTTCGACCACGCCCTCGAGGGCATCCTCGTGGCCGACAAGGACGCGCGCATCGTGAAGGTGAACCCGGCATTCACGCGCACGACCGGCTACAGCGCCGAGGAAGCGCTCGGCATGAACCCGCGCATGCTGCAGTCGGGCCAGCACGGCGCGGAGTTCTACAAGGAGTTCTGGACCGCGCTCAGGACCCGCGGCGAATGGCAGGGCGACATCTGGAACAAGCGCAAGAACGGCGAGATCTATCCCGAGTGGCTGAACATCACGGCCGTGCGCGACGGGCGCGGCGAGGTGGAGCACTACGTCGCCATCTTCAGCGACATCACCGAGCGCAAGCAGCAGGAAGCGATCATCACCTACCAGGCCTACCACGACGCGCTCACGGGGCTTCCCAACCGCGTGCTCTTCCGCGACCGCGTCGAGCAGGCGCTCGCCATCGCGCGCCGCCACGAGGACCCGCACGTCGCGGTGATGTTCCTCGACCTCGACCGCTTCAAGTTCATCAACGACAGCCTCGGCCACAAGGTAGGCGACCTGCTGCTGAAGGAGGTGGCGCGGCGGCTGAAGGAATCGGTGCGCGAGTCCGATACCGTCGCCCGCCTGGGCGGCGACGAGTTCACGGTGCTCCTGCCGGAGATCGCCGGCATCGGGGGCGTCGAATCCGTGGCGCAGAAGATCCTCGAGGCGACGCGGCAGCCGTACCGGCTCGGGGACAAGGACCTCAACGTCACGACGAGCATCGGCATCGCGATGTTCCCGCAGGACGGCAAGGACGTGGACACGCTGATGAAGAACGCGGACACGGCGATGTACCACGTCAAGGGCCAGGGACGCGCCGGCTATCGCGTGTACGACGCGGAGCTCTCCGCGCGCATGCGGCGGCACCTCGAGCTCGAAAGCGAGCTGCGCAAGGCGCTCGCGGGATCGCAGCTCAAGGTGCTCTACCAGCCGCAGATGAGCCTCGAGACCGGCATGCCCATCGCCGTGGAGGCGTTGCTGCGCTGGCGCCATCCGCGGCTGGGCCTCATCGAGCCCGGTGAATTCCTCGACCTCGCCGAGCAGACGGGCGAGATCGTCCCGATCGGGCGCTTCGTGCTCGAAACCGCGTGCCGCGATGCCGCAGGCTGGCAAGGCGCCCCGCCGCTCGGCGTCACCGTGAACCTTTCCACGCGGCAATTCCAGCACGACGGGCTGCTGCGCGACGTGTCGCACGCGCTCGCCATGAGCGGGCTCGCGCCGGAGCGCCTCGAGCTCGAGATCGCCGAGGGCCTCGCGATGAGGGACGTCGAGCGCACGATCGAGCGCCTGCGCGAGCTGTCGCGGCTGGGCGTGCGCCTCGCCATCTCCGAATTCGGCATGGGTTTCCACTCGTCCATCAGCGACCTTCGCCGCATGCCGGTGAACGCGGTGAAGATCGACCGCGCGCTCGTGCGCGACCTCGACCGCAGCCCCGACAACGTGAGCGTCATGGCCGGTGTGATCGGCATGGCACGCGGCCCGCGCGTGTCCGTGGTCGCGGTCGGCGTGGAGAGCCGCGACCAGCTCCAGCACCTGCACAGGCTGAAATGCGACAACGCGCAGGGCCGCTATTTCAGCGAGCCGGTCACGGCGCGGGAGATCGCCGCGATGAAGGTCGTCGCGGCCCAGGCGAGCCTCGCCTACTGAGGAGGCTAAGTATTTCTGCGTATTGCCGCCATTCGGAACGGCGGCTTACATTGCCGCCCATCCGGCGTCGACGGCAAGCGGTTGAGGAGGAGGAGAGACCCGGAGTCCGGGGGCGCCCATTGGCGCCCCCATTTTTTTGTCGGGCGCGCGCTCACGCGGCCGGAAGGCACGGCAGCAGCAAGTGGAATTCGGCGCGGCCCGCCGGCACCGCATCGAGCGAGCCGCCATGGGCCTCCGCGATGGCGCGGCTCACGGCGAGGCCCATGCCCATGCCTACCGCCTTGCCGGACACGAACGGCTGGAACAGGCGCTTGCGCATGGCGGCGGATATTCCGGGGCCGTTGTCCGCCACGGCGATGCGCACCATGGAGCCGGCCTGCGTTTCGGCGCTCACGCGGATGTGCGGCTGCGCCGTCTGCGCCGACTGCAGCGATTCGACGCTGTTGGCGATCAGGTTGCGCAGCACGAGCTCGACCTGGATGCGGTCCACGTAAAGCGGCGGCACGTCGCGAGGCGGCACGATCTCCAGCGTGATGGGCGCGCCGCCGATGATGCTCTCGCCGATGCGCCGCGCGGTCTCCATGAGCGCCGCGGCCTCGACGCGCTCGAGCTGCGTGGTGCCCGACTTGAACAGGTCGCGAAGGCGCCGCGTCACCTCGCCCGTGCGGCGCACGTCCGCCATCATCTTCTCGAGCACCGCGCGCATGCGCGCCGGATCGGTGCCCTCCTCCAGCAGGCGTTGCGCGGATTCGCCATAGGCGGCGAGCGCCGTGAGCGGCTGGTTCAGCTCGTGCGCGATCGCGCCCGCCATCTCGCCCGCGGCCGCGAGGCGCAACGATTCGCGCAGGCGCTCCTCGGACGCCCGCCGCTCGTCGAACATCACGCCGAGGAAGAGGCCCGTGATGGTGAAGGCGGCGACCAGCGCCTGCAGCTCGAGGATCGGCAGCACCGTCGCGCGGCTCTCCATTCCGGCGAGCACGCCGACCTGCGCGATGGTCGCCGCCACGATGGCGCCCGGCATGCCCCAGCGCAGCGACATCCAGATGAGCGGGATGAAGAGGAGGTAGAACAGCCGCGCCGCGTTCTCGTGGTACATCGCGAACATGAGCCATACGACGGCCGCCATGCTGCCCACCTGCAGCCACGCCTCGGCCGAGCGCGCCATCGTGAAGAGGGTTCCGCGGCGCTGCGCATCCGCGGCGGCGAGGAGCAACGGCGCGGTGACCACCATGCCCACGAGGTCGCCGACCCAGAAGCGAACCCATCCCCGCGCGAGGCTCGTCGTGCCGAGCTGGCCCGCGGCGTCGAGCATGCTCACGTAGGTCCACCCGACGAGCGCGGTGCCCGCGACCGCGACCACGCTGAAGACGGCCAGGTCGTGCAGGCGGCGCAGGGCATGGTCTCCCGCGAACCGGCGCAGGACGTAACCGATCGCCGTGTACCCCGAGCCGAGGATCGCGGCGCCGAGCGCGCACACCGCATAGCCGCCCGGCGCGTCGCGCACCAGCACGTCGGCGAGGAAGATGCCCCCCAGCACCGCGGCGAAATTGCCCGCGCCGCCCAGCATGACCAGCACCACCGCCAGCGCCGGCTGCGGATTCCATGGAGTGATATAGAACGGGCCCAGCGGGTAGATGTAGCTCGCCCAGTCGAGCGCCACGTAACACGGAACGAAAACCGCGGCGTTTCGCAGCAATCTCCAGGCGGCCACGGCGGGCCTGTCGCCGTGCAACGTTACATTCGTCATAAATGAGCTGACATTATCGGCGCGCACGCGCTGTTCGTCTGTCCGCGGGGGGTTGCAACCCGCGTTAAACCCGATAACCTGTTGCGCATCAAAGCCCGCCGGCCGCGGCAAGACGGCCCCGGGTCGATGCTGCACCAGCGTGGAAGTCTCAGGGAAGGCGCATGGATGTGACTGGGGGAGTGACCGCCGGAAAGGCGGCTATTGTCAGGAGCGCCCCACCGTCGGCGAAAGCGGCGGCGGCCGGCTCCATGAACTTCATGCGCCGTTTCGGCGCGTTGAGCTTCCTCACGGTCGCGTGCGCCGCGCTCGCGACCGCGATGATGCTTTCGCATTTCCTCGCGAAGGAGATGCTCCAGTGGGATGCGGCGGTCACGGCCGAATTCGTGAGCACCGTCGCCGAGATCCAGAGCAACTACGGCGGCTACGCGCGCCGGACCGGCGTGGCGGAGCTCGTCGGCAAGACGGCCTCGGCGGAGGAGCTCGGCGTGAGCCAGCGCGTGGTCCAGGCCTCGACGTCGGAATTCTTCGACCACATGCGCGCGCTGCCCGGCGCCGTGACCATCAAGGTCTACGCGCGCGACCGCTCGGTGGTGTGGTCGCATCGCAGCCCCAGCGTCGCCTACCCGCCCGAGGATGGCGCCGCGGAGAACGAGCTGATCGAGAAGACCTTCGCCCTGCCCTATTCCGGCACCTACAACGCGCTCAGCCGCTGGGACTACGAGCCGTCGAACAAGACAGCGGGCACGCCGGCGTATTACTACGTCGAGAACTACGTGCCGCTCTACGATGCCCATGGCGAGGTGGCGGCCGTCGTGAAGATCGACAAGGAGCCGGCGAAGCTCGATCGCACGATCGATCGCGGGCAGGTGCTCGTGTGGGTCACGCTGATGAGCACCGGCGTGATCATCTTCGTGGCGCTCTTCTGGCTGGCGCGGCATGCGACCAACGTGATGCAGGACCAGCAGCGCCGGCTCCTCGAATCGGAGAAGCTGAGCGTGATCGGGGAGATGTCGCTCGCGGTGGCCCACGGCATCCGCAATCCGCTCGCCGCGATCCGCAGCAGCGCGGAGATCGCGATCGACGAAGTGCCCGAGGGCACGCGCAAGCGCCTTCGCGACATCGTCGCGCAGTCCGACCGGCTGAGCTCCTGGCTGCGCGACCTGCTGCAATACTCGCAGCCATCGACGGGCCACGCGCAGGCGGTCAACGTGGTCGACGTGCTGCGCGAGTCGGTGGACAGCTATGCCACGCGCCTCGCCCAGGCGGGCATCACGCTCGACCGCAGCGGCATCGACAACGCGCCCGCCATGGTCACCGCGGACCGGCCGCTGCTCCTGCAAGCCTTCAACAGCCTCATCAGCAACGCCATGGAAGCCATGACGACCGGCGGCAGCCTGAGCATCCGCTGCCAGGTCGATCGCGCGAGGCGCAGCGTTTCGGTGCAGATCGCGGATACCGGCCCCGGCATGAGCCCCGAGCGCCTCGCCCAGGCGTTCCAGCCCTTCAGGACCACGAAGGCGCGCGGCCTGGGCATCGGCCTTTCGCTCGTGAAGAGCACGCTCGAGCGCCACGGCGGCGAGGTGCGCATCGACAGCCGCCCCGACCAGGGCACGCGCGTGGAGCTGGTGCTCCCGCTTGCGAGGTAAAGCCATGAGCCGCGTGATGGTCGTCGAGGACGACGAGACCCTGGCCGACAACATTCGCACCTACCTCGAGCGCGCGGGCTGGGATGTGCGAGTGTTCGGCTCCGTCGAGGAAGCCCTCGCGGTGCTCGACACGTTGCGCCCCGACGTGATCGTGGCCGACTACCTCCTGCCCGGAAAGACCGGCCTCGACCTGCTCAAGGAGGTGACCGCGCTCGACCCGCAGATCAAGGTGGTGATGACCACGGGCCACGGCGAGGTGCAGCTCGCCGTCGAGGCGATGAAGTGCGGCGCCTACGATTACCTGTGCAAGCCGCTCGTCCTCGCGGAGCTGAACCTCCTGCTCGAGCGCGCCATGGGCGCGGCGCGCATGGAGAAGGCGCTGTCGTTCTACCACAGCAACCAGGCGCGCGGCAGCGGGCTCGCCGCGATGCTCGGCGAGTCGCCCGCGATGCACCAGGTGAAGCATCGCATCCGCCAGATCCTGCAGACCGAGGCCGCCGTCACGGACGGGATGCTGCCCTCGGTGCTCATCACCGGCGAGACCGGCACGGGCAAGGAGCTGGTGGCGCGCGCGCTGCACTTCGACGGCGTGCGCCGCGACGGGCCGTTCGTCGAGGTGAACTGCGCCTCGCTTCCGGCCAACCTGCTGGAATCGGAGCTGTTCGGGTACGAGCGCGGCGCGTTCACGGACGCGAAGGAACGCAAGGTCGGCCTGGTCGAGGCGGCCGAGGGAGGCACCCTCTTCCTCGACGAGATCGGCGAGGTGGACATGTCGATCCAGGCCAAGCTGCTGAAGCTGCTGGAGGAGCGCAGCGTGCGCCGCCTCGGCAGCACGCGCGAGCGCCAGGTGAACGTGCGCATCATCAGCGCCACGAACCAGGACCTGGAGAAGATGGTGCGCGAGAGCCGCTTCCGCTCCGACCTGTTCTTCCGGCTGCGCATCATCACGCTGCAGCTGCCGCCGCTGCGAGAGCGGCGCGAGGACATCCTGCCGCTCGCGCAGCACTTCCTCGCCCTGCACGGCAACCGCTACGGCAAGCGCAACATCAAGCTCGGGCACAAGTCGGAATGCGCGCTGCTCTCGCACACGTGGCCCGGCAACGTGCGCGAGCTGCAGAACGTGCTGGAGCAGACGGTGCTGCTTTCCGCCCACGACACGATCGAGTGCTCCGACCTCGCGCTCACGCCGGTCGTGCACGAGAGCGTGGCGGCCACGATGGGCGGCAGCGAGGGCGCGCCCGTCATGATCCCCGGCAGCTGCGTGAAGCTGCTCGACCTCGAGCGCCAGCTCGTGAAGCAGGTGCTCGAGCAGACCGGCTGGAACGTGTCCAAGGCCGCCGTGGAGCTCGGCATCAGCCGCGACATGCTGCGCACGCGCATGGAACGCCACGGCCTCGTGCGGCCGGAGAAATAAAAAAAAACCGGGCCACGGGGGCCCGGCCAGTTTGCTGCCCCTATCCGTTTGCTCAGCGCGCTCCCATGGGAGCGAAGGCGCCGAAAAGAGGGTTGATGCTGCGTTCGATGCGGCGCGTCGGCGCCTTGGAGCGCGAGATCGCCGGGCAGTCGTCGTGCAGCGCACCCGACAGCACCGAGAGCAACGCGCGCGGGAAGATCGGCCGGGCGAGGCACACGTAAGGCGCCAGGCTCATGCCCGCGATGGCATCGGCGATCGCGTCGTCGGCGACCAGCACGACCTTGGCCTTCGAATCCGCGTGCGACGCGTCGCGCATGAGCCGCGCGGCCTCCGCATCGCCGTCGCAGTCGGCCACGATGACTTCCGTGCGCCGGCCGTGCATGGCTTCGAGCGCTTCCGCGGTGGAGCCGAACGTCTCGACTTCCCAGCGGGCCCGCTCGAGGAAGCCGCGCATGTCGGCGGCGACGCTGGCATCCTTCAGGACGAGCAGTGCCTTGGGCAGCGCCCCGCATTGCCTGATGCAAGCCCGGCAAGCCGCCGGCGACTCTCCATGCAGTCTGACGATCATTTGTGCGCCCCTTGGCCTGCGGCCCCGTCGTTGCCTGTCTCGCGGGTCCGACCGCCGGTTGATCTGTCCGTAAGGGAATCCAAGAATTCCCGACCTGTACGCCGTACACCTAGAGCAGCATTGGTGCCAGATTCGCAAGTCCTTGATCGCGCGTAAAAAGGAAACGCCACATGGCGGGGCGCTGGGGGAGTTCGCACATTTTGGCGGGTGGCGTTGGGGAGGAATCCCCAAGGGTCGGTAAGAAGCCCCGATTTCAGGCCCGGGAGCGGCGTTTTCGCCGGTCGCGGGGTGGACTCGTGCGCTCCCGCATGACACCTGAAATACGACAAGTGAAAACCGCGCCGGAACCTGTTTATGGCGCCGGATTCATTCCCAGGCGCCCCAGAAGACGGTCGGCGGCGAGGGATCCAGGGTCTTGACCGGGTAGCGTGCCATCGCCGGCCCGACCCGGCTCCAGACGAAGCACACCGCCGCCATGACGAGCACGCTCGCGCCGACCGGCTGCCAGAGGGCGCCGAACGCGGCGTGCGCATGGACCATGATCACGGGGTCGGCGCCGGCGGGCGGATGCACCGTGCGCGTGACCAGCAGCAGCACCAGCGTGACGCCCACGGCGAGCACGTAGACCCAGGGCGCGTCGCCGAACGCCTGGTAGCAGGCGATGCCCGCGAAGCTGCCGCCGAGGTGGCCGCCGAAGAGGGCGCGCGGCTGCGCGGCCGCCGCGCGGGTGAGCCCGAAGAGGAACACGGCCGAGCCGCCGAGCGAGGCGAGCAGCAGCGGCGAATCCGGCGGATCGACGAAATACAGGATGACCAGCAGGGAAGCGGCTGCGCCGATGACGCACCAGAGCATGCGTCCTGCGTCCCGGCGCCAGCGCGCCGCGGGGGAAGCGGTTCGCATGCGCGCATTATCGCCGACGCCCGCGCGCCGGCCGCGCCCTGCCCTCAACGCGCCCGGTTCGTCACGATGCCCTGGTAGTCCTTCAGCCACTTGTCCTGCATCTCCAGCGCAATGGCCGGATCGATGTACTTGAGCGACAGCTTCGTGATCGGCGAGTCGTAATCGCGGCTCGCCGGCACGAATCGCAGGTCGTACAGCACCTTCTGGCCGTCCTGCAGCAGGAAATCGTGGAAGAGCATCGCCGTGTACGGATGCTTCGCGCGCTTCATGACGGCGATGGTGCTGAACTGCGCCAGCACCGGCGGGATCGCGTGCACCTCGATGGGCGCGGACTTGTCCTTGAGCTGCTCGGGCGTCCAGCTGTACGTGTCGAGGGCGAGCGGCACCTCGCCCGAGGCGACCAGGTTGGCGAGAAGCGAGTGGCCCTTGCGCGCCGTCATCCCGTTGGACGCGACGAGGCTCGCGAAGAGCTTGTGCGTCTTCTCCTCGCCCATGGCGGCGGCGAGCGCGCCGAACCATCCCGAATCGTCCGCCTCGACCGCGAGCGCGCCCTTCCAGCGCGGATCGAGCAAGTCCTCGTAGGTCGCCGGCAGGTCGCCCTTCTTCACCTTGGCCGTGTTGTATGCGGCGATGAACACGTCCACCGTGAAACCGACCCAGCAATGGCTCGCCGGCACGGCCTGCGGGATGAGCCGCGCCTGGGCGGGCGAGTCGATCGGCAGGAAGAGCTTCTCGCGGCAGGCGGCTTCGTTCTCCGGCGCGTTGTTCTGCACGAGGTCGGCCTCGAAGCGGTTGCTGCGCGCCTCGTTCACCAGCCGCTGCAGGACGCCCTCGGAGCTCGAGCGCCACGGCTTCACGGGGATGCCGTATTTCCTGTTGAAGGCGGCGATCACCTTCGTGAGCGCGGGATAGACGTGGTAGACCGAAAGCTCGCCGCCTTCGGCCTTCGCCGCGGCGAGCAGCCTCGCGGTGCGGTCGGCGCCCTGGTAGACGGCCATCTCCTCCACCGACGGCGTTCCCTTCGGAAGGTCCGCGGCATGCGACGGCCAGACGGCGGCGGTGAAGAGCAGCGCCGCCGCCCGGGCGAACGAAGCGATTTGCATGTCCTCCTCCTTCTTGTGTGGACCGGTTGCCGCGTGAGCCTAGCGCATCGCCCCGGCGTGGCGCGCGCCGGCCGCAGCACCCGCCGCGCCCGCGAAGAGCGCCGCCACCTCGTGCGCGATCGGCGAATACTTCGCGTGCGTGCGCATCATGAAGCTCTCGAAGCCGTCGCTGTTGTGGTGCTTCTTGCGCTCGTTCGGCAGGTCGATGCGTGCATTGCGCGCGGGATCCCTCACGATGCCGATCGGGTCCTCGCCCTGCGCGATCTTCTTCAGCTCCCGGCGCAGCACGCGGCGGTAGACGGCTACGCCCTTGTCGGAAGCGCCGAGGTTCTCGCGCGTGCGATCGGCGATGGCGCCCTGGGTGATCCACGCCATCATGTCCTGGCCATCCACGTTGTCCACGATGAACTCGCCGTCCGCGTCGAGGAACGGCACGTCGTAGAGGTGGAGGCGCTCGAGAAGGTGCGGCGGCACCGCGACGCCCTTCGGCGGCATGTACGCGTTGTACCAGAGGTGCAGCGTGTGCTCGTCGTCGGCCGGAACGCGGATCTGGAAGGAGTAGTAGCGCGAGGCTTCGTCGCCGTTGCCCACGGCCAGCATGTTGGGAAACACGATGGGGTGGCCGATGCGCCAGTCGTCGCCGTCCTCCGAATGGCCCGCGAGCAGCCGGTGCTTGGTGAGGCCGAACTCGAATTCGCGGAAGTCGATCTTCTCGTGGTGCGCGCTGATCGCGACCTTGAGCCCTTCCTGCTCCTTCTGGAACTCGTAGTGGTGGCCGTGGAGCCACTCGGTGTGGATCGGGTCCATCGAGTTCTCCATGATCTGCAGCCAGTTCACCGGCAGCAGCGCTCTGCCCATCATGCGGATGGCGCCCTCGGCCACGAAGCCGTCGAAGCGCGGCAGCAGCGGCCGCGGCTCGGGCCCCAGGTAAGCCCAGACGAGGCCGCCCAGCACCTCGACCGGATACGCGGTCGTGCAGACCTTCTCCCGGAACGCGGGATTGTCGGGCTCGTTCGGCTGCGACAGGCACTTGCCGCGGCGGTCGAATTCCCACCCGTGATAGGGACAGCGGATGCCGTCCTGCGTGGGAATGCCGTGCAGGAACGACGCCCGCCGGTGCGGGCACTGCTCCTCGATGAGCCCCAGGCGCCCCTGGCGGTCGCGGAAGAGGATGAGGTCCTCGCCCAGCAGCCGCACCTTCTTCGTCCAGCGCTTGTCGAGCTCCGCGAGCGCGGCGAGGGGCTGCCAGTAGCGGCGCATGAGCGCGCCCATCGGCGTGCCGGGGCCGATGCGGGTGAGGAGCTCGTTGTTCTCGGCGGTTTCCATGGTCGGCGGTTTCCTCGTTTAGCTTAGGCGCCTATGAAGAGCAGCGTGGCCTCCCCCCGGCGCAGGAGCGGCATGATCGCCCCCGCCTTGACTATACGAATTTAGGTAACTAACCTCAAGCCATGGCCGCCCCGAACGCGGTGCGCACCTGGCGCGCCGCCCTTTCCGACGAGCGCATGGCGCACCTCGTGAAGCTCGCCTTCCGCGAGACGTCGCGCGCGCTCCAGGACCGGCTCGTGTCCCATGGCGTGCAGTACGGCCATTGGACGCTCCTGCGGGTGCTCTGGCAGACGGACGGGATCACGCAGCGCCAGCTCGCGGAGCAGGCGCGCGTGGCGCAGCCGTCGGCCTTCGCGGCCCTGCGCCAGATGGAAGCCCTCGGCTACGTGAGCCGGCAGAAGGTGCCGGGCAACCAGCGCCAGGTGCGCGTGTTCCTCACGTCGAAGGGCGCTGCGCTGCGCAGCGCGACCGTGGCCGCCGCCGAGGAGGTGAACCGCGTGGCGCTCGCCGGCATCGCCCGGGAAGACATCGCCGCCGCGCGCCGCGTCCTGGTGCGCATCGTCGAGAACCTCAGCCGCGCGGCCGGGGCCGATTGAGGCACCGCCTCCCATGATCCGCATCGGCATCGCGGGACTCGGCGCGGCAGGACGCGCGTTCGTGCCGGCCGTGCGCAGCCACGCCGCGTTCCGCCTCGCCGCGATCGCGGACCCCTCGCCGGAGATTCGCGCGGAATTCGCGGCCGCGGGCGGGCCCACGCCCTATCCCGATTTCGAAGCGATGCTGGGCGACGCTTCGCTCGACGCGGTGTGCATCGCCACGCCGACCGACCTGCACGCGGAGCAGGCGCGGGCCGCCTTCGCCGCCGGCAAGCACGTGCTGCTCGAGAAACCGATGGCGACTTCCATCGCCGATGCCCGGGCGATCATCGAAGCGGCCGCGCGCGCGGGCAAGGTGCTGCTCGTCGGCCACTCGCACAGCTACGACGCGCCCATCGCCCGCATGCGCGCGATCGTCGAGGGTGGCACGCTCGGCGCGCCGCGCATGGCGAACACCTGGTGCTTCACCGATTGGGTGTATCGCCCGCGCCGGCCCGAGGAGCTCGACCTCGCCAAGGGCGGCGGCGTGGCCTTCCGCCAGGGCGCGCACCAATTCGACATCCTGCGCCTGCTCTGCGGCGGGCGCGCGCGCAGCGTGCGCGCCAGGACCTTCGACAACGATGCGGCCCGATCCACCGTCGGCGCGTTCGTGGCCTTCGTCGATTTCGCCGACGGCGCGGCGGGAACCGCGGTGTACAGCGGCTATGGCCACCTGCCCGGCGCCGAGCTCACCTTCGGCATCGGGGAATGGGGATTTCCGCAGGCGCCCGCGAAGCCGCGGGCGGCGCAGGCGAGCGCCACTTCGCCGGAAGAAGAGCTGCGCGCGAAAGCACAGCGCGCACGCACCGCCATCCCGGCACAGGCGCCGCACCCGCCGTTCTTCGGCCTCACGATCCTCTGCTGCGAGCGCGGCGACGTGCGCCAGGTCCCCGAAGGGCTCGCGATCCATTCGCGCGACGGCGCCTCGATGGTGCCGGTGTGCGTGGCGCGCTCGCCGCGCGAGCTGCTGCTCGACGAATTCCACGACGCCATCGCGGGCGTGCGGCCGGCGGTGCACGACGGACTTTGGGCGCTCGCCACGCTCGAGCTTTGCATCGGCGCGCTCGAGTCGGCTCGCACCGGCCGGGAGGTCGCGCTCGCGCACCAATGCGCGCCCGCGCGCGCGGTCGCCGAAGGGCTGCGGTGACGACGTACATCGGAACGCCCGACAGGGAATCCGGCGAGCTGCAGGCGCTCGTCGTGCGCGAAAGAGCGGCGATCGCCACGGACATCGTGCAATTCGTGCTGGCGCATCCGCAGGGCGAGCCGCTCCCGCCCTTCTCCGCCGGCGCGCACGTCGTCGTCATCACGCCGAACGGCCTCGCGCGCCGCTATTCGCTGTGCAATGCGCCGGCCGAGCGCCACCGCTACGTGATCGCTGTGAAACGCGAGGCGAATGGCGGCGGCTCTGCGAGCATGGTGGACGAGGCGCAAGCCGGCACGCAGCTCGAGGTCTCGCATCCGTTCAACTACTTCCCGCTGGCGCAGGAAGCGTCCTCGCACCTGCTCATCGCGGGCGGCATCGGCATCACGCCGATCCTCGCGATGGCGCGCGAGCTCGCCGCACGGGACGCCGACTTCCGCCTCGAGTACTGCACACGCTCGCCGGAAGCGAGCGCGTTTCTCGACGTTGTCCGCGGTACCGGATTCCAGGGCCGCGTGCGCGTGCACCATGACCATGGCGAGCCGCCGCCCGTCCTGCCGTTCGCCCCGCTGCTCGCCCGACGCGACGGCGACACGCACCTCTACTGCTGCGGACCGCGCGGGCTCATGGCGGCCGTGCGCCAGGCCGCCTCGCATTGGCCTTCGGATGCGCTGCACTTCGAGGACTTCGGCACCAGCGACTTCGGAGCACCGGCGAACGGCGAGGCGGACTTCGTCGTGCGCCTGGCGCGTTCGGGGCGCGACGTGCGCGTTCGCGGCGGCGTGAGCATCCTCGAGGCGATTCGCCGCTGCGGGATCGAGGTGCCGAGCTCGTGCGAGAGCGGCACATGCGGCACGTGCCGGACGACGCTGCTGGAGGGAGCGGCCGAGCACCGCGACTTCGTTCTCGACGAGGACGAGCAGCAGCGCGAAATCATGATCTGCGTGTCGCGCGCGCGCTCGCCGCGGCTCGTGCTGGATCTTTGACGCAGGCTGTGCTTACCGGAAGCCCGAACCCTCGCCGAGGGCGAGCGAGGCCGCCACGGAGGCGAAGTATTCCCACGCGCGCCGCGCGACGCTCGCGCCGATCTGGTCGTGCAGCGGCAGCGCTTCCTCGCGCGTGAGCGCGCGGAGGCGGGAGGCGTCGCCGCCCGCCGCGGCGAGCATGCGCAGCTGCATCGAGGCGCTCTCCTCCAGGTAGCACGCCGCCACGGTGGCCGTGCGCACATCGTCGAAAGCCGTGGTGATCCCGTGCGCGCGCATCATCACGGCATTGCCGCGCCCGAGCACACGCGCGAGATTCTCGCCCAGCTCGCGCGAGCGGATGAGGCCGATCGCGGAGTACTCCGGAACCCCCTCGCTGAAGATCGCGCCCTGGTTGTGCACGACGCGGTGCGGCTCGCCGACTTGCGTGAGGCACACGCACGCGTCCGGATGCGCGTGGACCACGCCGCCCACGTCGGCGCGCGCAGCGTAGATGCGGGCATGGATCCAGAACTCGCTGTTGGGCTCGCCCTCGCCTTCGAGGATGCGCCCCTCGGTATCGATGACGAGGAGGTTGTCCGCTTGCGCGAGGCCGGGACTGCGGCGCGTCGGCAGCAGGAACGTGTTCGTTCCCGGAATGCGGGCGCTCGCGTGGCCGAACGCCCGCGAAAGCCCCATGCGTTCGAGGATGACGTTGGCCGTCGCGACGTCGTCGCGAAGCGCGGGCAGGTCGGGCATCGATTCCAGCCTTTCTCGCACGGCAATGAATGCCGGCGGAACATGGGAAGACGGCTTGCAGGGCCGCATCGATGTTAACCCACGCGCCAAGGGGCCTTGGTCCGCGCCGGAGGTGGCGCGTGCCGCGAGGCCGAAGCGAGGTCGCGTCGCGTACCGTCATACGCGAGCGACATATGGAAGGGTTGATGAAGCAGGAGGGAAATGGTCGGGGCGAGAAGATTCGAACTTCCGACCCCCTGCACCCCATGCAGGTGCGCTACCAGGCTGCGCTACGCCCCGACCGAGCCTGAAAGTATATCGTTAGATTGGGTCCCGGACCATCGCGGCGATTGCAGCGTCCGGGATGACGACTGGCGGCGATTGCCGCGTCCGGGATTTGACGACTGGCGGCGATTGCCGCGTTCGGGATGACCACTGGCGGCGACTGCGTCCGCGGTGGAAACCCGGACGACCGCTTACCTCTCGAGCATCTTCAGGATGCTCTTGAGTTCCTTGCGGATGCTGCCGGGCGAGATCGGCTGGGGCACCGACATGGTCTTGGTGCCGTTGGCCTCGCGCAGGCCGCCGCCGTCCTCGAGGCGGTTGCGCGCGCCGTTGATGGTGAAGCCGTGCTCGTACAGCAGCTCGCGGATGCGGCGGATCAGCAGCACCTCGTGGTGCTGGTAATAGCGCCGGTTGCCGCGCCTTTTCAGCGGCTTGAGCTGCGTGAACTCCTGCTCCCAGTACCGCAGCACGTGCGGCTTGACCCCGCACAACTCGCTCACTTCGCCGATCGTGAAGTAGCGCTTGGGCGGGATCGCCGGAAGGTCAGTCGTCGCCAGGTTCTCCGTGGCCATTGAAGGACTTCTCCACCAGGCTTTTCAGCTTCTGGCTCGCATGGAACGTGACCACGCGCCGTGCCGTGATGGGAATCTCCTCCCCCGTCTTCGGGTTGCGTCCCGGGCGCTGTGGCTTCTTCCGCAGTTGGAAGTTGCCGAAGCCCGAGAGTTTCACCATCTCGCCCCTTTCCAGGGCGATCCGGATCTCCTCGAAGAACGATTCGACCATGTCCTTGGCCTCGCGCTTGTTCAGGCCGACCTTTTCGAACATGAGGTCGGCCAGCTCGGCCTTGGTGAGAGTGACCTTGTCTTTCACGTGCGCGGCTTGGCTTGGAATTGTTCGCTGAGAGTTTCCCTGACGGAGGCAACGACTGCCTCCACCTCGGAATCTGTCAAAGTCCTGTCAGTATCCTGCATAACTATCCGTAGCGCAAGGCTTTTTCGGCCAGCCTCGACGCCCTTTCCGCGGTATTCGTCGAACACTTCGACCTCCCGGACGAAGCCCGGGACACGGCCCCGGACGGCCCCGAGAAGCCGGCTCGCGGGCACCTTTTCGTCGACGGTAAAGGCGAAATCGCGCCGTACGACGGGCATCCTGGAAATTCCCGAGAAACGCGGCGCCTGGCCCGCCAGCAGGGGGCTCGTCGCCAGCTCGAACAGGACCGGGGCGGACGGCAGCTCGTATTTCTGTTGTAACTTCGGGTGGAGCTCGCCCACGACCCCGATCACCTCTCCCAGCAGGCGGACTTCGGCGCAGCGGCCCGGATGGCAGGCCGGATGGGTGGCGGCCACGAATTCGAGCGGCCGGCGGCCGGCGAGCGCCTCGACGTCGCCCTTGGCGTCGTAGAAATCGACCGGGGCGCCCTTCTGCGCCCATTGCTCGGGCCACCGGCTGCCGAGCGCGAGCGCCGCCACGCGCTCGGGCTGCACGGCGAGGCTCGGCGAAGCCGCCTCGAAGCAGCGCCCCACCTCGAAGATGCGCACCCGCTCCTCGCCGCGGTTCAGGTTGGCGCGCAGCGTCTGCACCAGCCCGCCCAGCAGCGTCGTGCGCATGACGCTCATCTGCGCCGCGATCGGGTTGGCGAGCCGCACCGGCTTCGCATTGCCCGCGAAATCGGCCTCCCACTCGTCCGCGACGAAGCTGTAGTTGACCACTTCCTGGTAGCCCAGCGCCGCGAGCGAGCGGCGCAGGTCGAAGCGGCCGCCCTCGCCCTCAGGCAGCGAGAGCATCGGCAGGCTGGAACGCGGCGCCCGCGACGGCACGTGCTCGTAGCCGTGGATGCGCGCGATCTCCTCGACGAAGTCCTCCTCGATGGCGAGGTCGAAGCGCCAGCTGGGCGGCGTGGCCTTGATCGCGTCGCCCTGCGTCTCGGGAATGCACGACAGGCGTTGCAGGATCGCGTGCATCTGCGCTTCGGGGATGTCGTAGCCCAGCAGCGCCCGCACGCGCGCGGGACGCACCGTGACCGAGGCGCGCTCCGGCAGCTGGCCGCGCGCCACGCACAGCGGCCCCACGCGCCCGCCGCAGACCTGCAGCGTGAGCGCCGTGGCCAGCTCGAGCGCGTTGCCGCTGCCCGCGGGATCGACGCCGCGCTCGAACCGGTAGGCCGCGTCGCTGTTCAGCGCGAGCTCGCGCGTCTTGCCCTGGATCACCTCGGGCGCGAACCACGCGGACTCGAAGAACACGTCCGTCGTGGAGTCGTCCACCATCGTGTCCCAGCCGCCCATCACGCCGGCGAGCGCGACCGGCCCGCGGTCGTCGGTGATCGCGAGCAGGTTCGGCCGGTACTCGACCACCTGCTCGTTGAGCAGCTTGATCCTCTCGCCCGGCTGCATGAAGCGCACGCCGATGGCGCCCTTCAGCTTGGCGTTGTCGAACGCGTGCATCGGCTGGCCGCGCTCGAGCATCACGTAGTTGGTGATGTCCACGAGCGGGCTGATCGCGCGCAGGCCGGCGCGCTCGAGGCGCCGCACGATCCAGTCCGGCGTGCGCGCATGCACGTCGATGCCGCGGATGACGCGGCCGAAGTACTGGCCGCATGCATGCCCCTCGGTGATGCCGACGCCGCGCCGCTCGTCGATGGCGGTCGGCACGGGCGCGGACTGCGGCAGGCGCAGCGCCGCGCCCGCGAGCGCCGCAACGTCGCGCGCGACACCGAACATCGACAGGCAGTCGCCGCGGTTCGGCGTGAGCTTGAGCGTGAGGTAGGTATCGTCGAGCGCGAGCACCTCGCGCACGTCGCGCCCGACGGGCGCATCGCCCTCGAGCACGAGCAGGCCGGCGTGGTCCTGCGAAAGCCCCAGCTCGCGCGCCGAGCACAGCATCCCGCTCGATTCGACGCCGCGCAGCTTCGCCTTCCTGATCTCGAGCCCGGGCAGCTTCGCGCCGATCAGCGCGCACGGCACCTTCTGGCCCGCCGCGACGTTGGGCGCGCCGCATACGATCTGCAGCATCTCGCCGGTGCCCGCATCGACCTGCGTGACGCGCAGCTTGTCCGCGTTCGGATGCGGCTCGACGCTCTTCACGAGGCCCACGACGATGCCGGTAAAGGCGGCCGCGACCGGGGTGACTTCCTCGACCTCGAGCCCGCCCATGGTGAGCACGTGCGCGAGCCTGTCGACGGGAAGGTCGACGTCGACCAGCTCACGCAGCCATTGAACCGAGACTTTCATCGAAACTGCCCCAGGAACTTGAGATCGTTCTCGAAGAAGAGGCGCAGGTCGTTCACGCCGTACTTGAGCATCGCGAGGCGGTCGAGCCCCATGCCGAACGCCCATCCCGAGTAGCGCTGCGGGTCGATGCCGGTGTTGCGCAGCACGTCGGGATGCACGACGCCCGCGCCGGCGATCTCGAGGTAGCTCACCTCGCCGTCCTTGCGCGACCACTCCATGTCCACCTCGACGCCGGGCTCCACGAACGGGAAGTACGACGGCCGGAAACGCAGGCCGATGTCGTCGCGCTCGAAGAACGCGCGCAGGAACTGCGTGAGCGTGCCCTTGAGGTCCGCGAGGCTGATGCCCTCGTCCACCCACAGGCCCTCGACCTGGTGGAACATCGGCGAGTGCGTCGCGTCGTGGTCCACGCGGTAGACGCGCCCGGGGCAGATGATGCGCACGGGCGGCTTGTGCGACTCCATGTAGCGGATCTGCACCGGGGAGGTGTGCGTGCGCAGCACGAGGTCCGTGTCGGCCACGTAGAACGTGTCCTGCATGCTGCGCGACGGATGGTTCGGGAACACGCGCAGCGCCGTGAAGTTGTAGTAGTCGTTCTCGATCTCCGGGCCGTCGGCCACCGAGAATCCCATCGACGCGAAGAGCTTCTCCACGCGCTCCTGCACGCGCGCGATGGGATGCAGCCCCCCGGGTGCCTGGCGGCGGCCGGGGAGCGTCACGTCGATCGATTCGGCGGCGAGCTTGGCGTCGAGCTCGCGCGCGAGGATGGCCTCGCGCTGCGACTGGATGAGCGCCTCGACGCGCGACTTCGCCTGGTTGATGGCCGCGCCCGCCTTCGGGCGCTCCTCGGCGGAGAGCTTGCCAAGGCCCTTCAGCAGCTCCGTGAGGGAGCCGGCCTTGCCGAGGAAACGCGCCTTGGCCTGGTCCAGGTCGGCCACGCTGGCCGTCGCGGAGATGGCCTTCTGCGCCTCGGAGACGATCTTTTCGAGCTGTTCCATGAAAACGAAAAGGGGGCCCTCGCGAGCCCCCTCCTGTGTGCTTTACGTCGGTATCAGGCCCCGAGGCTCGCCTTGGCCTGCTCGACGATCTTGCCGAACGCGGCCTTGTCGAACACGGCGAGGTCGGCGAGCACCTTGCGGTCCACTTCGATGCCGGCCTTCTTCAGGCCCGCCATGAACTGGCTGTAGGTGACGCCCGCCTCGCGCGCGCCCGCGTTGATGCGGGTGATCCAGAGGGCGCGGAACTCGCGCTTCTTGTTGCGGCGATCGCGGTAGGCGTACTGCCCCGCCTTCATCACCGCCTCTTTGGCGATGCGGTATACGTTCTTGCGGCGGCCGCGGAACCCCTTGGCCTGCTCGAGGACTTTCTTGTGGCGCGCGCGCGCCGTGACTCCACGTTTTACGCGAGGCATGGCGGCTCCTTAGGCGTACGGAAGCATCGCCTTGACGCTGCCGGCGTTGGTCGAATGGACCGACGTGGCTCCGCGCAGCTGGCGCTTGTTCTTGGTGGTGCGTTTGGTGAGGATGTGGCGCTTGCCCGCCTGGTAACGCTTCACGGAGCCGCTGCCGCGGACCTTGAAGCGCTTGGCGGCGCCACTCTTGGTCTTCATCTTGGGCATGGTGCCCTCCTTGCATTGGTGCAGCAGGTGGCGGAACCCTTCCGCGCTTCTGGACCTGAAGACACCTTCTTCGTCATCCCGGACGCCGCCGTTGCGGCCATGGTCCGGGATCCAATCTACTGCTCGCGATGCATCGGGCCCCGTCCTGCGACGGGGTGACGGCGAGCCCGCTCGCCGTCAGTGCTTCTTCTTGGGCGCCAGGATCATGATCATCTGCCGCCCTTCCATCTTCGGCCACTGCTCCACGCTTCCGACCGGAGACAGATCAGCCTCGATGCGCTTCAGGAGGGCCACGCCGATCTCCTGGTGCGCCATCTCGCGACCGCGGAACCGCAGCGTCACCTTGGTCTTGTCGCCTTCCGTGAGGAAGCGGGTGAGGTTGCGGACCTTGATCTTGTAATCGCCTTCGTCCGTTCCAGGCCGGAATTTCACTTCCTTCACCTGGATCTGCTTCTGCTTGAGCTTGGCCTCGTGGGCCTTCTTGCTCTCGCGGTACTTGAACTTCCCATAGTCCATCAAGCGGCATACGGGAGGCTTGGCGGTGGGTGCGATCTCGACCAGGTCGACTTCGGCTTCCTCCGCCTTGCGCATGGCCTCACCGATGGTGACTATCCCGAGGGGCTCGCCCTCGATGCCGACCAGGCGAATCTCCGGAGCGTTGATCTCGCCGTTGATGCGTACTGCTTTGTCCTGAGCTATGCGAAAAGTCCTTTTAAAGTTAACTAGATAGCGCGCATTCCTAACGTAGATTCACAGCTACTTGCGCGCCCCCACTTCATCCTTCAGGCGCGAAACAAAGGCCTCGAGCGGGACGGGCGCCAGGTTTTCGCCGGCACGCGTTCTCGCCGAGACCGTCTTCGCGGTGACTTCCTTATCACCGAGGACCAGCTGGTAAGGAAGCTTTTGGATGCTATGTTCTCGAATTTTATACGTTATTTTCTCGTTCCGCAAATCCGTCGCGACGCGGAAGCCGGCCTGCTCGAGCGCGGCGGCCACCTCGCGCACGTACGCCTCCTGGCGGTCCGTGACGTTCATCACGACGACCTGCACGGGCGCCAGCCACAACGGCATCGCGCCCGCATGGTGCTCGATGAGGATGCCGATGAAGCGCTCCATCGAGCCCACGATGGCGCGGTGCAGCATCACCGGCGTGCGCCGCGTGTTGTCCTCGGCGACGTACTCGGAGCCGAGGCGCGCGGGCATCATGAAGTCCACCTGCATCGTGCCGACCTGCCAGGAGCGCCCCAGCGAGTCCTTGAGGTGGTACTCGATCTTCGGGCCGTAGAACGCGCCCTCGCCCGGCAGCTCGTCCCACGTCGTGCCGCACGCGCGCAGCGCCGCGCGCAGCGCTTCCTCGGCCTTCGTCCACTGCTCGTCGGTGCCGATGCGCTTGTCGGGGCGCAGCGCGATCTTCACCTGGATGTCGGTGAAGCCGAAATCCGCGTACACCTTGAACGACAGGCGATGGAACGCCACGCATTCGGGCTCGATCTGCTCCTCGCTGCAGAAGATGTGGCCGTCGTCCTGCGTGAAGGCGCGCACGCGCATGAGCCCGTGCAGCGCGCCCGACGGCTCGTTGCGATGGCAGGCGCCGAACTCGCCATAGCGCAGCGGAAGCTCGCGATAGCTGCGCAGGCCCGAGTTGAACACCTGGATGTGGCCCGGGCAGTTCATCGGCTTGATGGCGAAGTCGCGCTTCTCCGACTCCGTCGTGAACATGTTGTCCTTGTAGTTCTCCCAGTGGCCCGAGCGCTCCCAGAGCGAGCGGTCGAGGATCTGCGGGCAGCGCACCTCCTGGTAGCCGTTGTCGCGGTACACGCGGCGCATGTATTGCTCGACCTGCTGCCAGATCGCCCAGCCCTTGGGATGCCAGAACACCATGCCCGGCGCCTCGTCCTGCATGTGGAAGAGGTCGAGCTGCTTGGCGAGCCGGCGGTGGTCGCGCTTCTCCGCCTCCTCGATCATGTGCAGGTAGGCGTCCTGGTCCTCCTTCTTCGCCCACGCCGTGCCGTAGATGCGCTGGAGCATCTCGTTCTTCGAGTCGCCGCGCCAATAGGCGCCGGCGACCTTCATCAGCTTGAAGACCTTGAGCTTGCCGGTGGACGGCACGTGCGGGCCGCGGCACAGGTCGATGAAGTCGCCCTCGCGGTAGAGGCTGATGCCCTCCTGCGCGGGGATCGAGCCGATGATCTCCGCCTTGTACTTCTCGCCGATGGAGCTGAAGAACTTCACCGCCTCGTCGCGATTCCACTCCTCGCGCGATACGGGGATGTCTTTCTTCGCGAGCTCGCCCATGCGCTTCTCGATCGCCGCGAGGTCCTCGGGCGTGAAGGGACGCTTGTACGAGAAGTCGTAGTAGAAGCCGTTCTCGATCACGGGGCCGATGGTCACCTGCGCGTCGGGGAAAAGCTCCTTCACCGCGTACGCGAGCAGGTGCGCCGTGGAATGGCGGATGAGGTCGAGGCCTTCGGGATCCTTGTCGGTGACGATGGCCACGCGCGCGTCGCGGTCCACGCGATGCGACGTGTCGACCAGCTTGCCGTCGACCTTGCCGCCGAGCGCCGCCTTGGCCAGGCCGGGGCCGATCGACGACGCGATCTCCGCGACCGTCACCGGTTTGTCGTATTGCCGGACCGAGCCGTCCGGGAGGGTGATTTCAGGCATTTGGATGGACCTTCTGACCCGGGGACGCACCCCGCGAGCGGGGGCTGCATCCCCATAAAACAAAAGCGCGGACGAGCCGCGCTTTTCGTTCAGGACCTGGACGCGTGCCCGCCTACCGAGAGTCTCCGGTAAAGGACGTAGTTGGCGGTCTCATAACCATCGCGGCCCTTTCACGCGCCGTGCATCAGGTAGCCTGCATCATACCATCCTGGCTGCGCCGCTTATCCACGGCGGCGAGGATGCCCGGCAGCATCGACGGATCCAGCGGCTTCACGAGGTGCGTGTCGAACCCCGCAGAGAGCGACCTGCGGCGATCGTCCTCCGTGCCGTAGCCGGACAACGCGACCATGTACACCTCCGTCATCCCGAGGTCCTTGCGGATGCGCTCGGCGGCCTCGTGGCCCGAGAGGCCCGGCAAGCCGATGTCCATGAAGATGATCTGCGGCCGGTAGTCGGCCGCGGCCTCGATGGCGGCGTTGCCGTCGTGCGCCTTGCACGTCTCCTGGCCGAGGATCTCGAGCATCATCGCGAGCGTCTCGGCGGCATCGACGTTGTCGTCCACGATGAGGATGCGCCGCGAGCCGGGGTCGTGCGCGGGCTTGGCGGCGGCCGGCGCCGGCTCGTTCGCCTTCGCCTCGGCCCGCGTCGCGCGCGGCAGCCGGATCGTGAAAGTGCTGCCCTTGCCCAGGCCCTCGCTCGCGGCCTCCACGGAGCCGCCGTGGCGTTTCACGAGGTCCTTCACGAGGGCGAGCCCGATGCCCAGGCCCTTGCGCGTGCGCTCGGGCGACTCGTCCACCTGGACGAACAGGTCCCACACCTGGGAGAGCTTCTCCGGGGCGATGCCGATGCCCGTGTCGTGCACTCGAATGACCACATCCGACAACTCCGTTTCCACCGAGACATCGATCTGTCCTTCCGGATCGGTGTATTTGACCGCGTTGAGGATCAGGTTCTCCAGGATCTGCTGCAACCGGACGCGGTCGGCGAGGACCTTCACCTCCGCCTCGGGCAGCTTCACCCGCAGGTTGTGCTGGCCGCCCTCGAGCGCGCCGTGGCAGGACTCGAGCGCGTTGCGCACCTCGGTGGCGACATCCAGCGTCTCGCGCCGCAGCTCGATCGCCCCGCGCGTGATGCGCGAGATGTCGAGCAGGTCCTCGACGAGCCGCGTCATCTGCGCGACCTGCCGGTCCATCGTGTCCAGCAGCGTCTTGGCCTTCTGCGGCTCCACCGGCTTCGATCGCAGCATGTGCAACGCCGCGCGCATCGGCGCGAGCGGGTTGCGCAGCTCGTGCGAAAGCGTCGCGAGGAACTCGTTCTTGCGGCGGTCGGCGTTCTGGATCTCCTCGTACAGCAGGCAGTTGTCCAGGGAAGCCGCCGCGCGGCCCGCGAGGCTGTCGGCGAGCGAGAGGTCCTGTCCCTGAAGCCGCCGCGAGGAGGGCCCGAGCGCGAGGACCAGCGCCCCGCGCGTCTTGCCGCGCGTGATCAGCGGGAAGGCGTGCACCTCACCCGCCGGCTGCTCGTCCACCACGTCGCCGTCGCCCGCGACGGCGAGCCGGTCGCTGAACGCGTGCAGCCCCTGCGTGAGCGCCCGCGAAAGCTGCTGGTGCACCATCGCGTCGAAGCGCTCGCGGTAATCGCCCAGGTACTGCTCCCAGCCCGCCACCGAGGCGCAGCGCCGCGCGCGGACGTTGCCGTCCTCGCCGGTGAGCACGACGGAGCTGAAGTCCGCGAGGAACGGCACGACGAGGTCCGAGGCGCCCTTGAGGATGGTATCCACGTCGAGCGAGCTCGCCATCACCTGAGTGGCTTCGGCGAGGAAGCTCGCGCGCCGCTGCGACTCCTCCGCCATCGTGCGCGCGGCCTGCTCGCGGGCGAGCGCGACGCGCTCGTCGGCGCGCCTGCGCAGCTCGGCGTTGAGGCGGTGCAGCTGCACCAGCGCCTTCACCTTGCTTCGCAGGATGTTGGGCACCACGGGCGACAGGATGTAGTCCACGGCGCCCAGCGAATAGCCCTTCGCCGTGTGCATCTCGTCGGCGAACGCCGTGATGAAGATGATCGGCGTGTGGGCGGACTTGCGGCGCGCCCGGATGAGCTCCGCGGTCTCGAGGCCGTCCATGCCCGGCATGTTCACGTCGAGCAGGATGACGGCGCACTCGTTGTCGAGCAGCCAGCGCAACGCCTCCTCGCCCGAGGACGCGGTCACGATGTTCTGGTCGAGCTCCTCGAGGATCGTGCGGAAGACCACCCGCTTGTCGAGGCGATCGTCGACGATGAGGATATTGGAGCGCTCGACGCCGGATCCGGCGGCCAGCGGTTCCTCGGTCAGAGCCACTACCGGTGTCTGGGCGTTCATTCCGGGCC
>DASTGG010000015.1:0-5531 GCA_035719385.1 Usitatibacter sp. | reverse complement strand
GCTTCGCTCGCGCGCGCGCAGGAGGAGCTGGCCGCGCGCGCGGTCGCATTCGTGCCGGTGCACCTGCTCTCGCCCGCGCTCGCCCGGCTGCTCGCATTGCGCACGCGGCTCGGCGTGGATACCTCCGCGCACGTGGTGGCGCCGCTCCTCGATCCGACGCCGGGCGTGGCCATGCGCCTGGTGCTCGATGCCGATCGCGCGCGCGCCGCGATGCGCGAGCGGCTCCTGGCCGGCGCGGGTGGCGACGCGCTCGCGCTCACGTGGGGCGGCGAGGAGGCCTCCTCGAGCGTGATGCTGCGCCGGCCGCGCATCGAGCGCTGGCGCGCCGGCGCCCGCGAGCTGCTGTTCGAGGCCGACGGCCAGGAGCTGCGCGTGCCGCCATCGCCTGCGCTCGACGACGCCGTGGCGACGGCGGCGCTCATCCGCGCCATCGCCACCGGCAGCGCGCCGATGCCCGTGCCGGCGCTCAACCTCGTGGCCGCGTGCCTGTACGCGGCGGGCAGGGCGCCGGACTTCGCACGCGCGAAGGCCGCGGCGGCAGTGGCGGGCGGGCGCCTCGCGGCATGATGCGGCGCAGCTAACCCTTTAATCCGATGGGCTTTTTATGCCGGCCCCCGACGGGGCGCGGGTGCGCCGCGTGCTATCATCCGCAGCGAGGCGTCCCCTCATCCCCCGGAGGCACAACGATGAAAAATCCGCTGGACTCGCTTTGGGGCACCGTCATCTCGGGATTGATCCTGACGGCGGTTCTGTACTACCTCGCTCGCGCGGTCATGGGAGGCTGAGCATGTGGGACCTCGTCCATTACGGCATCGGACGCTGGCTGCACATCCTCTTCGGCGTGATGTGGGTCGGCATGCTGTACTACTTCAATTTCGTGCAGGTGGACGCGCTCAAGAGGGCCGCGGCCGACAACCCGCCCAGTGGCGCCGGCATCACGAAGCACGTCGCCCCGCGCGCGCTGTTCTTCTTCCGCTGGGCGGCGATCCTCACCTGGGTGATGGGCGCCTTCATCCTGGGCGACAAGTTCGTGGACGCCTTCGCGTTCCGCGAGCGGGCCTACGTGCCGATCGGCGTGGGCGCGTGGCTGGGCACGATCATGTTGTTCAACGTGTGGGTGCTCATCTGGCCGAACCAGAAGAAGATCCTGGGTTTCGTGAGCGCGACCGACGACGAGAAGGCGAAGGCGCGGCGCGTGGCGTTCCTCGCCTCGCGAACGAACACGGTGCTGTCCATCCCGATGCTGTTCTTCATGGTCGCCTCCGGCGGGATCTTCCGCCGGGCGATCTTCGGGGCGTAGTGGCCTACTTTTTCGGAAGCCCGGTGACCTTGTCGCCGGGCTTGACCTTGTTCTCGGCGAACCACCCCTTGTTGGTCTCGATCGCGTAGATGGCCGGCCCCGCTGCCATGTGCGTGTCGAGCGTTTGCGGCTCCATGTCGAGGATGTTGAGGATCTCTCCCTTGCCGTCGATGAACGCGACCGAAAGCGGGATGAGCGTGTTCTTCATCCACATCGCGTGGTAGGCGGGCTCGTCGAAGATGAAGAGCATTCCGTCGTTGCGGCCGAGCTTCCTGCGGAACATGAGGCCCTGCATGCGCTGCTCCTCGCTCGCCGCCACCTCGACCTTGAGGTCGTGGCCGGCGACCTTGACGCGCGCGCTGCCGAACTTGACGTCGGCCGCCGCGTTGAAGGAAAACGCGAGCAGGGCCGCCGCGGCGAGAAACCGGGCGGCGCGGAAGGGGTCCAATCGGGGCATGTTTTCCATGGCTGGGGATGTTAACGCATGAGTGTCGCGATTCGACGACTGCTCGCCGCCGCGGTGGTGCTCGTTCTTGCCGGGTGCGCCGGCGTGCGGCCCGCGCCCGAGGTGACGAAGGTACCGGACCGGCCCGAGACGCCGAAGCAGGCGCAGGAGCGGCGCGGGCAGGCCGCGCGCCCCGCGTACAACCTCGCCGGCTATCCCCCCGCGGTCAAGGACGGCTACATCGACGGCTGCGAATCCGCGAAGCGCACCCGCTTCGCGCGCCGTGACGCCAAGCGCATGGGAGACGACCCGCAATACGCGATGGGATGGAACGACGGGTTCGCGCTCTGCAAGAAATGAGATTAATGGGGTCAGACTCCTTTTTACGGAATTCAGGTTCTCTTCGTCGCTGAACCTGAATTCCGTAAAAAGGAGTCTGACCCCATTAATTAACCCCATTAATTATTCTGCGCGGCTGAGGATCCAGCCCGCGATCGCTTCCAGGATCTCCGGCACCTCGCCGATCGCGCTCTCGAGCACGATCGGAATGCGCGGATGCCGCGCGCGCAGGTCGTCGAGGATCCTCGGGATGTCGCGGCGCACGTGGCCGCCCTCAGCCATGAAGAGCGGGAACACCGTCACGCACATCGCCCCCTCGGCGATCACGGACTCGATCGCCACGTCGAGCGCCGGCGACATGAACTCCAGGTAGGCGAGCTCGATGCGGTATTCGGGGCGCTTGGCGCGCACGCGCTCGCGGATCGCCTCGAAAGGCCGCGACCATTCGCGGTCGCGCGCGCCGTGGGCGAAGAGGACGATGCCGCGCACTCAGTGCTTCCCGGTCGAGCCGAAGCCGCCCGCGCCGCGCGAGCTTTCCTCGAACGACTCGACGACGTTGAGCTGCACCTGCACCACCGGCACGACGACCAGCTGGGCGATGCGCTCCATGGGGTTCACCACGAACGGCTCGCGCCCGCGGTTCCAGCACGACACCATGAGCTGCCCCTGGTAGTCGGAATCGATGAGCCCCACGAGGTTGCCCAGCACGATGCCGTGCTTGTGGCCGAGCCCCGAGCGCGGAATGATGATCGCCGCGAGCGCCGGATCGCCCAGGTGGATGGCGAGGCCCGTGGGCACGAGGCTCGAGTCGCCGGGCTTCAGCGTGATCGGCCCGTCGATGCAGGCCCGCAGGTCGAGGCCCGCGGACCCTCCGGTGGCATAGGCAGGCAGCTGCCCGCGGACCCTCTCGTCGAGGATCTTCACGTCCAGTTTCTTCATGATTAAAGCGCTTGTTTGATGGGCGTAATGGTGGCGCCGCGAGCCCGCTCCTCCGCGAGCTTCAGGGCATGGGCGATGATCGCCTGCGCGATGCGCGGCTTGGGCGCGCGCGCGATGGGATGCACGCCGGCGTCGTCGTAGATCACCACCTCGTTCTCGTCCTGGCCGATGGCGTTCTGCACGAGGTTGGCTACGATCATCGGGATCTTCTTGCGCACGCGCTTGGCCTGCGCGTACTGCGCGAGGTCCTCGCTCTCGGCGGCGAAGCCCACGCAGAACGGCGGCTTCGGCAATGCCGCCACGTAGCCCAGGATGTCCTCCGTGGGCTTGAGCTCGAGCTTCATCGGCTCGGCGGTCTTCTTGAGCTTGCGCTGCGCGGTCTCGACGGGCGTGTAATCCGCCACTGCCGCGACGCTGAAGAAGAAATCGGTGTCCTCGAGGTGCGCCTTCACCGCGTTGGCCATCTCGGCGGCGCTGGTGACGTACACGAAGTGCGCCGTCGCCGGCGGCCGCAGCGCCGTGGGGCCGCTCACGAGCGTGACCTCGGCGCCCTGCGCGGCCGCCGCTTCCGCCATCGCGTAGCCCATCTTCCCGGAGCTGAGGTTCGTGATGCCGCGCACGGTGTCGATCGCCTCGAACGTGGGGCCGGCGGTCACGAGCACGTGCTTGCCCGCGAGGCGCTTCGGGGCGAAGAAGGCCAGGATCGAATCGCACAGCTCCTCGGGCTCGAGCATGCGGCCCATGCCCACCTCGCCGCACGCCTGGTCGCCCGCCCCGGGGCCGAGGACCACGATGCCGTCCGAGCGCAGCGTGGCGACGTTGCGTTGCGTCGCCGCGCTGTCCCACATCTCGCGGTTCATCGCGGGCGCCACCAGCAGCGGGCAGTTGCGCGCGAGGCACGTGGTGGAGAGCAGGTCGTCCGCGAGGCCGTGGGCCAGCTTGGCGATGAAGTCGGCGGACGCGGGCGCGATCACGATGGCGTCCACGCCGCGCGACAGCTCGATGTGCGCCATGTTGTTCGCGAAGCTCGAATCCCAGAGGTCGGTGGCGACCGGCTTGCCGGTGAGCGCCTGGAACGTCGCCGCGCCGACGAAGCGCGTGGCCGCTTCGGTCATCGCAACCTGCACCTGCGCGTTATTTCTCTGCAGGAGCCTCGCCAGCTCGGCCGCCTTGTAGGCGGCTATGCCACCCGTGACGCCGAGGAGAATTCGAGGAGTCAAGCCCTTGTCCATGAAGCAATTCTACTCTCCGAGGTGTGCATGTCGATGGCCGGCGGGCCGCTTGTCGAGCGGCCGAGGGAGCGGTTCCTGGCGCACGGAGCGGCGTCGCTCTCAGACGCGGAGCTCTTCGCGCTCTTCCTCGGAACGGGTCGCAGAGGCGAGAGCGCGGTGGAGCTCGCCCGCCATCTGCTTGCCCGTTTCGGCCGGGTTTCGCGCGTGCTCTCCGCCGGCCAGGGGGAGCTCCATGCGGTGCCTGGCGTAGGCGCCGCGCGGGCCGCGCAGATCGCCGCCGTGATGGAGCTCGCACGCCGCGCGCTCGCCGAGGAGATGCGCGTGCGCGACAGCCTCGCCTCTCCCGCCGCGGTTCGCGGTTACCTGCGCCTGCGCATGCAGGACCTCGGCCACGAGTGCTTCTACTGCGTCTTCCTCGATGCGCAGAACCGCGTGATCGCCGCCGAGGAGATGTTCCGCGGCACGCTCACGCAGACGAGCGTCTATCCGCGCGAGATCCTCAAGCGTGCGCTGCACCACAACGCCGCCGCGGTGATCCTCGCCCACAACCATCCGAGCGGGGTCGCGGAGCCGTCGATCCAGGACCAGGCGCTCACGCGCACGCTCGCCGAGGCGCTCGCGCTCGTGGACGTGAAGGTGCTCGATCACTTCATCGTCGCGCCCGGGGCGTGCCTGTCGTTCGCGGAGCGCGGGTTGCTTTGAATTCCATCTCTCCACAGGACATCGGCGAGGGGTCCGTTTTCGAGCGGCCTTTGACGACGTCTGCTCGGGCGGAAGAATTGGGCAGGATTTCAGCGGGGCTTCGGCAGGAAACCACTGCTTCGGGGGCCCAATGAGCGAGAACCTTCATTTGGTCGTCGATTCTGCGGGCAACCACCTCGGGGCCGCTCGAGAAACGGACGCCCTCGCCGATGTCCAGTGCCGAGTCGCGTTGCGACCTGCTGTTTGAGAGGTTCGCCGCTGCAGATCGCTTTCGTGATCAACGCTGGCCGCCACCTTCGCGATGTTGACGCCGCGTTGAGCTTCGACCAGAGAAGCTCAGAGCCAAGAAACCTCTCAAAGCCGCACCAGCGGTTCGACAGGCTCGGTCGTGACGAGGGCCGTGCCTGTTGTGCGGCCCCCGAGGTGGTTGCCCGCAGAATCGACGCCCTCGTGACGCTTTTCTGCTCGCTATGCCCCCGGAGCAGTGGTTCCCTATCGAAGCCCCGCTGAAATCCTGCCCAATTCTTCCGGTGTAGCAGACGTCGTCATGGGGCCGCACACACAGGCACCCCTC
>DASTGG010000014.1:0-10408 GCA_035719385.1 Usitatibacter sp. | reverse complement strand
CCTGCTCGCCAACTGCCTGAGGCTAACGGTCGGCACGCCCGACGAGAACGCGAAACTGATCGAGGCGCTCGCCTCGACACTCTCCCATGCGTAAGGCGGAAATCCAGCGGGATACCAAAGAGACGCAGGTCTTCGTCGGCGTGGACCTCGACGGCTCGGGCAGCGCGCAGCTCGCCTCCGGCATCCCCTTCCTCGACCACATGCTCGACCAGCTCGCGCGCCACGGTGCGATGGACCTCACCGTCCGCGCCAGGGGCGACCTCGAGATCGACGCGCACCACACGGTCGAGGACATCGGCATCACGCTCGGCATGGCCTTCGCGAAGGCGCTGGGCGACAAGAAGGGCATCCGCCGCTACGGGCACGCCTACGTGCCGCTGGACGAGGCGCTTTCGCGCGCCGTCGTGGATTTCTCCGGGCGACCGGGGCTCGAGTACCACGTGGACTTCACCCGCGCGCGCGTGGGCGAGTTCGACGTGGACCTCACGCACGAGTTCTTCCAGGGCTTCGTGAACCACGCGCTCGCCACCGTGCACATCGACAACCTCCGCGGCGACAACGCGCACCACCAGTGCGAGACCGTGTTCAAGGCGTTCGCGCGCGCGGTGCGCATGGCGGTGGAGCGCGACGAGCGCGCCGCGGGCGTCGTTCCATCCACCAAGGGAGCGCTATAGCGCAATCCCGGCCGCTGGCCCGCAGCCTTGGGCCGGGACCCAATTTCCCCTTCCATGTCGCAACGCATCGCCATCGTCGATTACGGTATGGGCAACCTGCGCTCCGTGCAGAAGGCGCTGGTGCACGTGGCGCCCGGGGCCGAGGTGCGCATCACCGCGGATGCGCAAGCCATCCGGGCCGCCGACCGCGTGGTGTTCCCCGGCCAGGGCGCAATGCCCGACTGCATGCGCTCGCTCGCGGAAAGCGGCGCCGGGGAAGCCGTGGCGCAAGCCGCGCGCAGCAAGCCCTTCCTCGGCATGTGCATCGGGCAGCAGATGCTCTTCGAGCGCAGCGACGAGGGCGACACGCCGGGCCTCGGGATCCTCAAGGGCTGCGTCGTCGGCTTCCCGGTCACGGCCGAGCGCCGCGCCGCGGGCTTCAAGGTGCCGCACATGGGCTGGAACGAGGTGTGGCAGGTGAAGCCGCATGCGCTCTGGCAAGGCATCGCCGACGGCACCCGCTTCTACTTCGTGCACAGCTACTACTGCGAGCCCGCGGAGCGCGACACGGCCGCGGGCGAGACGCGCTATCCGGATGCCTTTACCTCGGCCATCGCGCGGGATAACATTTTCGCGACGCAATTCCACCCCGAAAAATCGAGCGCCGCGGGACTCAAGCTCCTCAGCAATTTCGCCACCTGGGATCCCTAGGATTCCGCCCCCGCCATGCTCATCATTCCCGCGATCGACCTCAAAGACGGCCAGTGCGTGCGCCTGGAACAGGGCCGCATGGATTCCGCCACCGTGTTCTCCAAGGAGCCCGGCAAGGCGGCACGACAATGGTGCGACAAGGGCGCGAAGCGGGTCCACGTCGTGGACCTGAACGGCGCCGTGGCGGGCAAGCCGCGCAACGAGGCGGCGGTGAAGGAGATCATCGCGGCGGTCGATTCCGACGTTCCGGTGCAGCTGGGCGGCGGCATCCGCGACCTGGAGACGATCGAGCGCTACCTGGACGACGGCGTCTCGTACGTGATCCTCGGCACCGCGGCGGTGAAGAACCCCGGCTTCCTGCACGAGGCCTGCGACGCGTTCCCGGGCCACATCATCGTCGGGCTCGACGCGAAGGACGGCAAGGTCGCGACCGACGGCTGGTCGCGCCTCACGAAGCACGACGTGATCGACCTCGCCAAGCGTTTCCAGGACTACGGCGTCGAGGCGGTGATCTACACCGACATCGGCCGCGACGGCATGATGTCCGGCGTGAACATCGAGGCCACCGTGCGGCTGGCGCAGGCGCTGTCCGTGCCCGTCATCGCCAGCGGCGGCCTGAACAGCCTCGAGGACATCCGCAAGCTGCGCGCGGTGGAGTCCGAGGGCATCACGGGCGCCATCACCGGGCGCGCGATCTACGAGGGGACGCTCGATTTCGCCGAGGCGCTGAAGGTCGCTGCCGGGGAAGGGTAGTGGGCCTCGCCAAGCGGATCATCCCGTGCCTCGACGTGCACGCGGGACGGGTGGTGAAGGGCGTCAACTTCGTGCGGCTTCGCGACGCCGGCGACCCGGTCGAGATCGCGCGCGGCTATGACGAGGCGGGCGCCGACGAGCTCGCCTTCCTCGACATCACCGCCTCCAGCGATGCGCGCGACACCATCGTCGAGGTGATCGAGCGCGTGGCCGACCAGGTCTTCATTCCCCTTACCGTGGGCGGCGGCGTGCGCGAGGTCGAGGACGTGCGCAAGCTGCTCAACGCGGGCGCCGACAAGGTGAGCATCAATACCGCGGCGGTGGAGCGCCCGGAGCTGGTCGAGCGCGCCGCGGGCCGCTTCGGCTCGCAGGCGATCGTGGTGGCCATCGACGCGCGGCAATCGGCGCCGGGCCGGTGGGAGGTCTACACCCACGGCGGCCGCAAGCCGCGGGGGCTGGACGCCGTGGAGTGGGCCGCGCGCATGGCGCGGCACGGCGCGGGCGAGATCCTGCTCACCAGCATGGACCGCGACGGCACGAAGAGCGGGTTCGACCTGGAGCTCACCCGCGCGGTGTGCGAGGCGGTGCCCGTGCCCGTGATCGCCAGCGGCGGCGTGGGCACGCTCGAGCACCTCGCGCTCGGCATCGAGGAGGGGCACGCCGACGCGGTGCTCGCCGCCTCCGTGTTCCACTTCGGCGAGATCTCGATCCCCGAGGCCAAGCGGTTCCTCGCCGCGCGCGGCATCGAGATGCGGCTATGACGCAGGCGGCCTGGCTGGAGGAAGTCGCCTGGAACGCCGACGGGCTCGCGCCGGCCATCGCGCAGGATGCCGCTTCCGGGGAGGTCCTGATGCTCGCCTGGATGAACCGCGAGGCACTGCAGCGCACGCTCGACACCGGCGAGGCCGTGTACTGGTCGCGATCGCGCAAGGCCCTGTGGAAGAAGGGCGAGACCTCCGGGCACGTCCAGCGCGTCCGCGAGATCCGCATCGACTGCGACGCCGACGCGATCGTCCTGAAGGTCGAGTCCGTGGGCGGCGTCGCCTGTCACACGGGACGCCGGCGCTGCTTCTTCCGCCGCCTGGAAGGCGAAGGCGGCGCGGCGCGCTGGGTGAGCACCGATCCCGTCATCGAACCGGGGACCGAGCATGGCTGACAAGCACATCCTGGAGCGGCTCGAGGCCGCGATCGCGGCGCGGCGCGCGGCCGATCCGAAGTCTTCCTACGTCGCCGCGCTCAACGCGAAGGGGCTGGACGCGATCCTCAAGAAGGTGGGCGAGGAGGCGGTCGAGGCGGTCATCGCCGGCAAGCAGGGCGATCGCCCGGCCATCGTCCACGAGACCGCGGACCTCTGGTTCCACTGCCTCGTGATGCTCGCCTGGCACGGCGTCTCCGTGGCCGACGTGCTGGCCGAGCTCGAGCGGCGCGAGGGACGCTCGGGCATCGAGGAAAAGGCCTCGCGAACGACAAAAGGATAGTCGCGATGACCGATTGCCTGTTCTGCAAGATCGTCGAAGGCCGGATCCCGAGCCGCAAGGTGTACGAGGACGACGACATGCTCGCCTTCCACGACATCAGCCCGGTGGCCCCCGTGCACTTCATGATCATCCCCAAGGAGCACGTCGATTCGCTCGCCCACGTGGACGAGCGCCACGCCCGCGTGCTGGGCCGGATGATGGCCATGGCCGGGCGCCTGGCGAAGGAGCAGGGCTCGCCGGAAGGCTTCCGGACCATCGTCAATACGGGGCGGATCGGCAGGCAGGACGTGTATCATTTGCATATCCATATCATCGGCGGCCCCGACCCGCTTCCGCGCATGATGGCGCCGAGCAAATAGTCCGGTCGGACGGCAAGAAGCGCCGCATTTCGGAGATTTCCATGGGTTCGTTCAGCATCTGGCACTGGGTCATCGTCCTCCTCATCGTGCTGCTCATCTTCGGCACGAAGAAGCTGCGCAACATCGGCAGCGACCTCGGCGGCGCGGTGAAGGGCTTCAAGGACGGCATGAAGGGCGGCGAGGAAGAGAAGAAGGAGCCGCCCAAGCCGATCGCGTCTTCGGGCACCACCATCGAAGGCGAGGTCAAGGAAAAGCAGAACAGCTGAAGCGCGGCGGCGCCGGCGCGGCCGCCGGCGCCGGCGCCCGACCATGTTCGACATCGGCTTCTCCGAGCTCATCGTCATCGGCGTGGTGGCCCTCGTGGTCATCGGCCCCGAGCGCCTGCCCAAGGTCGCGCGCACCGCCGGCGTCCTCATGGGGCGCCTGCAGCGCTACGTCGCGCAGGTGAAGGCCGACATCAACCGCGAGATGGAGACCGCCGAGCTGGGCAAGGTGAAGCAGGAGTTCGAGAGCGCCGCCCGCTCGTTCCAGTCGGAGGTGGAATCCAAGGCGTCCGAGGTCGAGCGCGAGATCCGGGATGCGCAGGCGCAGATCGACCGTGAGCTCGCGTCCACGGCGTCCGAGACCACCGCCGCGGCGAGCGGCGCGGCCGTCGAGGCGCCGCCGCCCTCGCCGCAGCTCGAGCTCGGCATCGAGGAGCCGGCGCAACCGGCCGCGGCCGCGCGCGACAAGCCCGCGGCGTGAGCGGCGGGACGATGCAGGAAGCCGAAGAGACATTCCTGTCGCACCTGATCGAGCTGCGCTCGCGGCTCGTGAAGTGCCTCGTCGTCTTCGCCGTCGCCTGCATCCCGATGCTGTACTTCAGCGCGGAGATCTACGACCTGCTGGCGATGCCGCTCATCAGGAGCCTGCCCGAGGGCTCGCGCATGATCGCCACGGGCGTGATCACGCCGTTCCTCATCCCGATGAAGATCGCGTTCACCGCGGCGTTCGTCGTGGTGATCCCGTACACGCTCTACCAGGCGTGGGCCTTCGTCGCGCCCGGCCTGTACACGCACGAGAAGCGGCTCGTCCTGCCGCTCGTGGTGAGCAGCACCGTGCTCTTCATCGCGGGGATGCTCTTCTGTTACTTCATCGTGTTCGGGCGCGTCTTCGCCTTCATCACGAGCTTCGCGCCCAAGAGCATCTCCGTGGCGCCGGACATCGAGGCGTACTTCAACTTCGTGCTCGGCATGTTCATCGCCTTCGGCCTCGCCTTCGAGGTGCCGGTCGTCGTGGTCGTGCTGGTCATCGCCGGGCTGGTGAGCGTCGAGCAGCTGCGCGAGTGGCGCGGCTACGTGATCGTGGCGATCTTCGTCGTGGCCGCCGTCGTGACGCCGCCGGACGTGGTGTCCCAGATCTCGCTCGCCCTGCCCATGTGCCTGCTCTACGAGGCGGGCATCATCGTCGGCCAGATGATCGGCAAGCGGCGCGGCGATGCCGCGGTGAGCGAGACCACGCAGGAGTAGGTTGCCCGCGCCCGCGGCGCGCGCTCACTCGTCGGCGTTCCGCGGCTTCGGCCGGCGCTTGCCGACCACCACGTCGAGCGTCACTTCCTGGCTTCGGCGCACCACCTTGACCGGCACCGTCTTGCCCGGCGGCACCTCGGCGATCGCGTTGAGCGCGGTGGTCACGTCGGGCGTGTCGTGGCCGTTCACCGCCACGATGACGTCGCCCAGCCGCATGCCGCTCTTCTCCGCCGGGCTGCCGCGCTCGATCGCGCCCACGATCGCCCCATGCGTGGTCTTCAGGCCCAGCGACTCGGCGAGCTCGCCGGATACGGGCGCCACCTCCACGCCGAACCAGCCGCGGGTGACCGAGCCCGTCTCGATGATCTGCTCCATGACCCTCTTGGCGAGGCTCACCGGGATCGCGAAGCCGATGCCCTGGTAGCCGCCCGAGCGCGAGAAGATCAGCGTGTTCACGCCGATCAGGTTGCCGTTGGTGTCCACGAGCGCGCCGCCGGAATTGCCCGGGTTGATCGCCGCGTCGGTCTGGATGAACGAGCCGAAGGGGTTCGCCGAGCCGATCTCGCGGCCGACCGCGCTGACGATGCCCATGGTGACCGTCTGCCCGACGCTGAACGGGTCGCCGATGGCGAGCACCACGTCGCCCACCTTCGCGTTCTCGGACGAGCCGAAGGTGATCGGCGCGAGGCCCGTCGCCGAGACGCGCACCACCGCGAGGTCGGTGTCCGGGTCCGAGCCCACGATCTTGCCCGCGACCGTGCGGCCGTCGCTCAGCGTGACCTGGATGTCGGAGACGCCCTCGACCACGTGCTCGTTGGTGAGGATGTAGCCCTCGCGGCTCACGATGACGCCGGAGCCGAGCGATAGCTGGGTCTCGGGCGGCAGGTTGAAGCGCTCGCCGAAGAAGCGCTGGAAGGCGGGGTCGTCCAGCAGCGGGTTGCGCCGCCGCACCTGGCGGGTGGCCGAGATGTTCACGACGGAAGGCACCGCCTTCCTCGCCGCCTCGCTGAAGGACAGCGCGCGGCTGGTGATGGGCAGCGCCGGCGCGCCCACGTTCGCCGGGACGGTCTCGCGTACCTCGATCACGCGCGAGCGCCACGCCAGCCAGTCCGGCTTCACGAGCGAGACCACGAAGAGGGCCGCGAGCGTGATGGTCACGGCCTGGGCGAACACCAGCCAGAGCTTGCGCATGGAAAAGGGCGAGCGAAACGCCCGATTGTAACGGTCTCGCCCTGCGAAAACCTTACTTGCGGGCGAGGATGTCCCGGATGTCCCGCAGCAGCTTCACGTCCTCGGGCGGCTCGGCCGGCTTCTTCTCCTCGGGATGGGCGGCGCGCAGCCGGTTGATGGCGCGGACCATGAGGAAGACGATGAACGCGAGGATCACGAAGTTGATCGCCACGTTCAGGAAATTGCCCCAGGCGATCACCGGGACGCCCGCCTTGCGGACCGCCTCCAGCGTGTGGGGCACGCCCGCCGGGATCTCCGTGAGCTCGATGAACCGGCTGGAGAAGTCGATCTTGCCGGTGAGCCGGGAGATGACCGGCATCACGAGGTCGTTCACGATCGAATCGACGATCTTGCCGAACGCCGCGCCGATGATGACGCCGACCGCCAGGTCGACCATGTTGCCGCGGACGGCGAACTCGCGGAATTCCTTGGCGAAGCTCATCTGGTCCTCCGAAAAGGGGCGTGGTCGCGAGCTTGCTCCCATCGCCGCAATCGGAAAAGGGCTCCCCCGGGCTTTAAGGAGGAGGGGCAAATCCGCTAAAATGCCGGATTACACTCGTTTCCGCCTTTTTTCCCTCCGGTTCTCCCCGAAATGACCGCCATCGTCCAAGACAACGTCGACGAAAACAGACGTCGCTTGCTCATCGTCGCCACCAGCGCAGCCGGAGCCGTCGTGGCCGGCGGCGTGGCCGCTCCGTTCCTCGCGAGCTGGTTCCCCAGCGCCCGCGCGCTCGCCGCCGGCGCGCCGGTCGAAGCCGACATCTCCAAGATGGAGCCGGGGCAGCAGATCACCATCGAGTGGCGCGGCAAGCCGATCTGGGTGCTCAAGCGCACCAAGGAAATGCTCGACGGGTTGCCGAAGCACGACGCCCTGCTGGTCGATCCCGAATCGAAGGATGCGGACCAGCCGAAGTACATCAAGGGGCCGGAGCGCTCGATCAAGCCCGAGGTCTTCGTGGCGACGGGGGTGTGCACGCACCTCGGCTGCTCGCCCACCCTCAAGAAGGAGATCGGCGCCGCCTCGGACATGGGCGCCGACTGGCCGGGCGGCTACTACTGCCCCTGCCACAACTCGCGCTTCGACCTTTCCGCGCGCGTCCTGAAGGGGTCGCCCGCGCCCAAGAACCTCGCGATCCCCCCGCATCGCTACGCGACCGACACCGTCGTCGTCATCGGCGAAGACACCAAAGGAGCCTGAAGCAGCATGGCCGCGACCGAGAAGACCCCCGTGACCGGGGCCGGGCCGTTCAACGGCGTCCTGACCTGGATCGACCAGCGCTTCCCGCTGATGTCGCTGTGGCGCGACCACATGGCGGAGTACTACGCGCCGAAGAACTTCAACTTCTGGTACTACTTCGGCTCGCTCGCCCTGGTCGTGCTGGTGATCCAGATCGCCTCGGGCATCTTCCTCACGATGAACTACAAGCCGAGCGCCCAGGAGGCGTTCGCCGCCGTCGAGTACATCATGCGCGACGTGCCGGGCGGCTGGTTCATCCGCTACGTGCACTCCACCGGCGCCTCGGCGTTCTTCATCTGCGTGTACCTGCACATGGTGCGCGGGCTCATGTACGGCTCGTACCGCAAGCCGCGCGAGCTCATCTGGATCTTCGGCGTCCTCATCTACCTGTCGCTCATGGCCGAGGCGTTCTTCGGCTACCTGCTTCCCTGGGGGCAGATGTCGTACTGGGGCGCGCAGGTCATCATCAACCTGTTCAGCACGATTCCCTTCATCGGCAACGAGCTCGCCGTCTGGATCCGCGGCGACTACAACGTCTCCGACGCCACGCTGAACCGCTTCTTCGCGCTGCACGTGATCGCGATCCCGCTGGTGCTGGTGGGGCTCGTCGCCGCGCACATCATGGCGCTGCACGAGGTGGGCTCGAACAACCCGGACGGCGTGGAGATCAAGAAGAACATCGACCCGCGCTCGGGGCGTCCCGTCGACGGCATCCCGTTCCACCCGTACTACACGGTGAAGGACACGCTCGGCGTGGCGGTCTTCCTGATCGTGTTCTCCGCGATCGTCTTCTTCTCGCCGGAGATGGGCGGCTACTTCCTGGAGGCGAACAACTTCATCCCGGCCGACCCGCTCAAGACGCCCGAGCACATCGCGCCGGTGTGGTACTTCACGCCGTACTACGCGATGCTGCGCGCCGTGCCGCCGCTCTTCAGCTCCCAGTTCCCGGGCGTGGCGGTGATGGGCGCCGGCGTGCTCATCCTCTTCTTCCTGCCGTGGCTGGACCGCGGGCGCGTGAAGTCGATCCGCTACCGCGGCCCGAGGTGGAAGTGGTTCTTCGGCTTCTTCTGCGTGGCGTTCCTGATCCTGGGCTACCTCGGCGTCGAGCCCACGACGGTCTGGGGCGCCTTCCCGAACGCGATGCCGCTCGTGGGCGGCGACTATGTCGCGCTGTGGGTCGCACGCGTGCTCACCGTCGTCTACTTCGCCTTCTTCGCCCTTATGCCCTGGTACACGGCCAACGACCGCGAGAAGCCCGAGCCGCAAAGGGTGGTGTGGTGATGAAAAAGATCCTCGCCATCCTCGTCGCCGCCCCGGCGATCGCGCTCGCGCAGCACGCGGGCCTGCCGCTCGATCACGCGCCGATCGATCCGAACGACAAGATCTCGCTGCAGCGCGGCGCGCAGATCTTCGTGAACCACTGCATGAACTGCCATACCGCGGGCTCGATGCGCTACTCGCGGCTGGAGGACCTGGGCCTCACCGAGGCGCAGATCAAGGACAACCTGCTCTTCGCCGGCGAGAAGATCGGCGAGACGATGAGCCCGCCGCAGGACGCGAAGGTCGCCAAGGCGGCATTCGGCGTCGTGCCGCCGGACCTCTCGGTCATCGCACGCTCGCGCAACGCCGACTGGCTCTATACCTACCTGCGCAGCTTCTATCGCGACCCGGCGACCAAGACGGGATGGAACAACACGCTCTTCCCGAACGTCGCCATGCCGAACGTGCTGTGGGAATACCAGGGGGACCAGGCGCTGCAGGTGACCGAGCGCCGCGACGAGCGCACGGGCGACGTGGTCGAGCACCGCAAGCTCGTCCTGGACAGGCCGGGCACCCTCAAGCCGGTCGATTACGACCGGTACGTCGCGGACCTCGTGAACTACCTCGTCTACATGGGCGAGCCCGCGCAGACGAGCCGCAAGCTCTGGGGCATCGTCTCGCTGTTCGTGCTGGCGATCTTCTTCGCGATGGCCTGGCTGCTGAAGCACGAGTACTGGAAGGACGTGCGCTGAGCGGCGACGCTGCGGCGATACAAGGTGAAAAAGCCATGATGACGCTCTACTCGGGGATCACCGATCCCTTCAGCCACCGGTGCCGGATCGTGCTCTACGAGAAGGGCATGGATTTCGAGATCATCGACGTGGACCTCATGAACAAGCCCGAGGACCTCGCGGTGATGAACCCGTACAACCGCACGCCGGTGCTCGTGGAGCGCGACCTCGTCCTGTACGAGTCGAACATCATCAACGAGTACATCGACGAGCGCTTCCCGCACCCCCAGCTCATGCCCGCGGACCCGGTGATGCGGGCGCGCGCGCGCCTGTTCCTGTTCCGCTTCGAGCAGGAGCTGTTCAACCACGTGCAGACCCTCGAGTCGGGCACCCAGAAGGCGCAGGAGAAGGCGCGGCTCTACATCCGCGAGAACCTCATCCAGATCGCGCCCATCTTCGTGAAGCAGAAATACATGCTGGGCGAGGAG
>DASTGG010000013.1:0-3910 GCA_035719385.1 Usitatibacter sp. | reverse complement strand
CTCGCCGGCGCCCCAGCCGTTCAGCACCACGCGGTCGCCGGGCCGCCACGCGGGATAGTCGCTCGCCTCCACGACGCCCGCGCCGTCGATGCCCGCCACCATCGGCCAGTTGCGCACGACGGGCGACTTGTTCGTGATCGCGAGCCCGTCCTTGTAGTTGACGGTGGAATACTCGATGCGCAGGGTCACGTTGCCCGGCGGCAGCTGCGATTCGTCGAGGTCCGCGACCTGGGCGCGGAATTCCGGGTCCTTGGTGAGGTAGATGGCTTTCATGCTTCCTTCCTACTTTACGCTGCGATGTGGGTCGGGTCCGGCTCCGGCAGCCTGCGTCTCGGATTTGCGGTCGTGCGGTCTCGCCGAGGCGAGGTCATCTTTCCAGCACGCGCGGGTTTTCGGCCGACGCGTGCTTGCGCGCGAAGTAGTCGCGCGATTGCATCTCCAGAAGCCGGCTCACCGTGCGCGCGAACTCGCGCCGCACCGTGCGCGCCGGCGCATCGCCCGCGTCCGCCTCGGCCACCAGGTCTTCGGGCCGCGCCTCTGCCGAGAGCACCAGCTTCACCCGCTGATCGTAGAACACGTCCACGAGCCACGTGAACCGGCGCACCACGTCGGACTCCGCGGGCGACATGCGGCGCACGCCGGAGATGAGCACCGTGTGGTAGCTGCTCGCGATCTCGAGATAGTCGAGCTGCGAGCGCGGCTTCTCGAAGAGCTCGTGGAAATCGAACCACACCACGCCCTTCGCGCGCCGCCGGAACGGCATGCTGCGCCCGCCGATCTCGATCGCGCCGCCCTCGGCGTAGGCCGCCTTGGTCATGGCGTCGAAGAAGCGCGCGAGCTGCTCGTCGGCGGCCGCATCCAGCGGCGTGTAGTAGACGCCCAGGCTGTCGAGCAGGCGCTGCCGATGGTCCACGGTGCCCTCGAGCGCCATCACATCCAGTTGCTGCTTGAGGATTTCGATCGCGGGCAGGAAGCGCGCGCGCTGCAGGCCGTGCGGATACAGGTCGTCGGGCCGGTAGTTCGAGGTCATCACGAGGACCACGCCCTTCGCGATGAGCAGCTCCAGCAGGCGAGCGAGGATCATCGCATCGGCGATGTCGCTCACGTGGAACTCGTCGAAGCACAGCAGCCGCAGCTCGCGCGCGATCTCGCTGGAGATGGCGTCGAGCGGATCGGCCTGTCCCGAGAGCGTGCGCATGCGCGCGTGGATCTCGCGCATGAACTCGTGGAAGTGGACGCGGCGCTTGCGGCGGTGGCGCGACACCTTGTAGAACGCGTCCATCATCAGCGACTTGCCGCGCCCCACGCCGCCCCAGATGTACATGCCGCGCGGCGGCTTGCGCCCCGCGCCGAGCTGGGTCACGAAGCGGTTGAGCTTTCCCTGGCGGTATTGCCGGTAGTCCTCCAGCTCCTCGAAGAGCTTCTGGAGCTTCGCGAGCACCTTGAGCTGCTCGCTGTCGGTCTCGAAATCGCCGCGCTGGCTGAAGTGCCAGTACCACTCCAGCGGTCCCGAGAACTCGCTCGCATCGACGTCCTCGTCGTAGGCGCCCTCGGGTACGGGAAAGGTCTCGGGTGATTGCATGGCGGCGAATCCGGCATTCTGCCTCAACGGTGCCGCGCAGCGTTAAGCTAGAATGGCCTCGCGCTGCAAGACCGGCGATTGACGAATACAAGGGGGAGGCTCGCGTCATGAAGCAGATCGGTGTCGCCATCGTGGGAACGGGCTGGTGCGGCGGGATCCGGGCGCAGGCCTGCGCCAGCCACCCGCTGGTGAAGAGCCTCCACATCGCCGAGATCCGTCCGGAACGCCTGGCCGAGGTGAAGGCGCTGACCGGCGCCGCCACGGCGGTGAGCGATTACCGCGAGCTCCTCGGCAATCCCGAAATCGAGGCGGTGTACGTCTCGGCCACGCCGGAAACCACGCACTTCCCCATCGCGCGCGATTTCCTCGCCGCAGGCAAGCACGTCTTCCTCGAGAAGCCCATCGCGCTGGAGCTCGCCGAAGCCGACGAGCTGATCGCGCTCGCGCGCGACAAGCGCCTCAAGTTCAGCATCGGCTACTCGCAGCGCTTCAACCCCAAGTTCGCCTACGTGCGCCAGTCGATCCGCAACGGCACCATCGGCCGGCCGGTGAGCGCGCTCGTGAGCCGCCACATCACGCGCAACCTCGGCAAGAAGATCAGCGGCCGCATCAAGCTCTCGCCCGCCGCCATGGAGTCCACGCACGACCTCGATTTCATCTTCTGGTGCCTGGAGCCGGCGCGTCCCGTGCGCGTGTATTCGCAGACCAACTACGGCGTGATGCGCGAGACGACGGGCGCGGACATCGCCGACACGCAGTGGATCATGGTCACGATGGACAACGGCATCTCCGTCGTCGTGGGCGGCGGCTGGACGCTGCCGCCGGGTTATCCCAATTTCTCGACGACGTGGATCGAGATGGTGGGCACCGACGGCGCCCTCCTTGTGGACGACAGCCACCGCGACGTCGTGCTGAACACCATGGGCAAGGGCATGCAGCTGCCGATGTCCACGATGCCCGGCGAGTTCGTGGAGCACACGTACGCCGGCCCCATGGCCGCCGAGACGCTGCATTTCCTCGAGGCCGTCGCCCTCGACCGCCCCGTGCTCGTCACGCCGGAGCACGCGCGCATGGTGATGGAGGTCTACATCGCCGCGGACATGTCCGCCGAATCCAACCAGCCGGTCACGTTGCCGCTGCCCGATACCCGCAAGGTCCGCGCGGTCGCCTGAGGAGGCCGCGATGGCCCGCAACAATCCCAAGCGCATCGGCCTCGCCATCGTCGGTGCCGGGCGGGTCGGCCTCTTCCGCGGCGAGGTCGCCGCGCGCCATCCGCAGGTCGACTTCATCGGCGTGGCCGACGTGAAGCCCGACCGGCTGCAGCTCGTGGGCGACAAGGTGAAGGCCGATTTCCGGACCGCGGATTACCGCGAGCTGCTCGAGCGCCCCGAGGTCACCGCGGCGATCATCTCCACCGACGAGCACCTGCACGTCGAGCCGATCCTCGCGGCCGCCGGGCGCGGCCTGGACCTCATGATCGAGAAGCCGCTCGCGACCGACCTCGCCGATTCCGCCCGCGTGCTCGAGGCCATCCGCAAGTCGGGCGTGGACGCGGTCGTGGGCTACACGCAACGTTTCCGCCGCCGCTGGCTCGCCGCCAAGGAGAAGGTGCGCAACGGCACGCTGGGCGACGTGACGCTCGTCACCTCGCGCGCATTCATGAACCGCCTGGTCGCGCTCGACAACTACAAGCGCACCGACGACCCGAAGCAGATCTCGCCGATGGTGATCTCGGGCACGCATGCCCTCGACGTCGTCATGTGGATGATGGAGGGCAAGAAGCCCGTCGAGATCTACGCGCGCTCCATCGACAAGGCGCTCGGCCCCATCTGCAAGGGCATCGACGCGACCGCGGGCGTGATCACCTTCGAGGACGGCACGATCTACCACAGCGTCATCTCGTGGGCGCTTCCGATCGTCTGGCCCGGCGCCGTCTACAGCCTCGAAGTGGGCATCACCGGCACCGACGGCGTGCTCACGATCGACGACACGCACCGCGACATCGTGCTCGCGACCACGAAGGAAAGCGGCGAAGGCTACGCGCCCGATCGCGTGCGGCGCGTGGACTTCCTCGGCAGCTACCCGCCGGGGGACATCGCGCTGGGCGAGCTGCGCGGCCCGATGCGCGAGGAAACCGAGCAATGGCTCAACCGCATCGCGATGCGGCTGCCCACGCAGCATGCGACGGCGGCCGAGGCACACAACCGGCTGATGCTCACGAAAGCGTTCGACTTGTCGGCGCGGCTGAAGCGCGCGATCCCGCTGCCGGTCACGCCGGAGGACGAGAAGCAGAGGTAATTGGCGTCATCCCGGCGAAGGCCGGGGCCC
>DASTGG010000012.1:0-2036 GCA_035719385.1 Usitatibacter sp. | reverse complement strand
CGCTCGTCGCCGTCGTCGGCGACGATGATCTCGTATTCGTGGGGATCGAAGTCCTGGCCCACGAGGGCTTCGAGGCAGCGATCGAGGAGCGCCGGGCGCTTGTACGTCGGCACCACCACCGACATGCGGATCATGGCGCCCTCTTCTCGAGCAGGTAGGAGCCGATCACGAGCCCGTCGAGCGGCGAGGTCCAGAAACACTCGACCGCGTCGCGCGGCGTGCACACGATCGGCTCGCCGCGCGTGTTGAACGAGGTGTTCACGAGGACCGGCACGCCGGTGCGGCGCTCGAACGCGGCGATGACGTCGTAGTACGCCGGGTTCTGCTCGCGGCGGATCGTCTGCACGCGCGCCGTGCCGTCCACGTGGCGCACGGCCGGGATGCGGCCGGCCTTGTCGGGACGCACGTCGAAGACGAAGAGCATGAACGGTGCCGGGACGCCGGTCACGTGCCGCTCGGCGGCGATCGAATCCTTTCCTGCTGCCGCGGAGCGCCCGGTCACGAACCATTCGTTGCACTTGTCCTCGAGCACCACGGGTGCGACGGGCCGGAAGTCCTCGCGGTCCTTGATCTCGTTGAGGCGCGCCTGCATCTGCGCCTTGAGCGGCGAAGCGATGATCGAGCGCCCGCCGAGCGCGCGCGGGCCGAACTCCATGCGGCCCTGGAACCATCCGAGGATCCTGTCTTCGGCAAGAAGCTTCGCCGCCTCCGCGGGCACGTCGTCGAGCCTGCGGAACGGCACCTGCGTCCAGCGCAGGAACTCCTCGATCTCCTTGTCGCTGTAGGCCGGCCCGAGGAAGGCGTGATCCATCCTCCACTTCCTGGCGCCGTCCCCCCGCGCGAGGCGCTCGGCCCAATCGACCCAGAGCGCCGCACCCAGGGACGTGCCGGCATCGCCCGCGGCCGGCTGCACCCAGACCTGCTCGAACGGGCCGTGGTCGCGGATGCGCGCGTTCATCACGCAGTTGAGCGCCACGCCGCCCGCCATCGCGAGGTTCTTCATGCCCGTCTCGCGCTGCAGCCATTGCGCCATCTTCAGCACCGTCTCCTCGAGCGCCTTCTGCAGCGATTGCGCGATGTCGAAGTGGCGCTGCTTCAAGGGAGCGCCGCGGCGCCGCGCCGGCCCGAAGATCTTCTCGAGATCGGCGCGCTCCACGCGGTGGTTGCCCTGCTCGTCCGCCTTCATGATCCGCCGGAAGACGTCGATGTAGCGCGGCTCGCCGTAGGAGGCGAGCGCCATCACCTTGTACTCGTCGGAGGAATGCAGGAAGCCGAGGTAGCGCGTGACGTCCTCGTAGAGCAGCCCCAGCGAATCCGGCAGGTCGATCTGCTTGATGCGGCGGTAGCAGCCGTCCCTGTAGCAGCCGTAGCTCGTCGTCGCGCATTCGCCGCGTCCATCCATCGTGAGCACCGCGCACTCCTCGAAGGGCGCCGCGAGGAACGCGCTCGCCTCATGCGCGAGGTGGTGCTCGACGTAGTGCCACTTGAACGGGCCGTCGTGTCGTATGCCGCGGAAGCGCTCCGCGATGTGGTGCGGCGCCCCGCCCGCGAGCTGGCGCGGCGCGTTCACGATGTACGAAAGGAACAGCGGGTCCCACGGCGACTGGTTCATGTCGAGGCCGTCGCGCCGCGCCGAGGGCTCGAGCGGCAGCGTGATCGTGCCCTGGCCGCGATAGCCTTCGCAGAACGTGTCGGGATGGAACGAATAGGCGACGTGGTCCACGTCGGCCATCGCGATGCCGGCTTCCTTCAGGCAGTAGTCGATCGCGTGGAACGGCAATTGCCACGTGTTGAAGGGCACCGGCCGCTTGCCGTGCTTCACGTGCGTGAAGCGCTCGTCCTCCACGGCGGCGACGACCACGCCGTCGCGAACGATGCAGGCCGAGTCGTCGTGATAGACCGCGTTGATTCCCATGGTGATCATCTCGTCGCGTTCCTTTCATGGGGGCGCAACCCGGGGACGCACCCCGGGGACGCACCCCGCGCGCGGCGGCCGAGAGCCGCCGGCATCGGGGTGCGTCCCCGGGGTGCGTCCC
>DASTGG010000011.1:0-29889 GCA_035719385.1 Usitatibacter sp. | reverse complement strand
AACGCCGTGAATGCGGCGCGCGGCTCGTGCCGCATGCGGCCGCAGGCGTCGATCGCGAGCAGCTTCGCGCCGGCGGGCCGCTGCACGGGCTCGCGCGCGGGGATCATGCCGCCTCCAGGTCGCGCCGGGCCGAGCGCAGCGCGCGCAGCTGGCGAAGCTCGCCGAGGATCGCGCGAGCGAGCTCCCCGGCGGACACCTCGGGGCGCTTGAGCGATGCGGCGTCGGCGTCGGGCACCGCCAGCCGATGCAGCGGCGTGTCCATGTCGCCCGGATCGAGCGAGAGGACACGGATGCCCTCGCCCTCGAGCTCGGCATTCCAGATGGCGCCGAGGTGGCGAAGCGCGGCCTTGGACGCGCCGTACGCGCCCCAATTCGGATAGGGCGTCACGGCGGCGTCGCTGGAAATGTTCAGCACGAGGCCGCCGCGTCCTTCCGCGGCCGATGCGCGCAATGCGCCGAGCAGCGCCTTCGTGAGCCGGAACGGTCCCACGAGATTCGTGGCGAGCGCGGCTTCGAGGTCCTCGCATGGCGTATCCGCGAGCGGCGCCAGCGGCACGGGGCCGAGGGTGGACGCGTTGTTCACGAGCACGTCGAGGCCGCCGAGCTGCCCCGCCACTTGCAGCGCGATCGAATGGATGTCCGTCTTGATCGAGATGTCCCCCACGATTCCGGCCGTGCCGGGCAATTCGGCGGCCAGCCGCTGCACGCGGCCGCGCGTGCGGGCGACGAACGCCACGCGGGCGCCGCGTCGATGCCATTCGCGCACGAGCGCGAGCCCGAGCCCCGAGGTGCCGCCGGTGATGGCGATGCGCAATCCGTCTTCCATGGCCTTCCTCCTTTCCATGTTTGCGAGAATCGCGGATGCGGGCGCGCGATGCCAGCCGCCTGTCCGATTCCCCGGCGAAAGGTCAACCTGATGGACAAGCCACCCCTCGTCTCGCGCCACCTCGCGCGCAACCTCGCATCGCTTCGGCAGGTGCGCTCGCTCACGCAGGACGCGCTCGCCAGGGCGGCCGGCGTGCCACGCTCCACCATCGCCAACCTGGAGTCCGGCGACGGCAACCCGTCGCTCGCGGTGCTGGTGAAGGTGGCGCAGGCGCTCGCCACCTCGATCGACGAGCTGCTCGCCTCGCCGCGCGCGAAGGTGCGCCGCTGGGCCGCGAAGGACCTCGCCTCGGTGAGCCGCGGCCGCGGGGTCACCACGCGCGACCTCGTCCCCGAGCCGGTGCCCGAGGAAGTGATGGAGCTCATGGAGTTCGCGCCGGGCGCGGTGATGGCCGGCACGCCGCACCTGCCCGGCACGCGCGAGTTCTTCTCGTGCCTGCAGGGTCGCGTGACGATCTTCGTGGCGGGCGAGCGCTTCGAGCTCGATGCGGGCGACGTGCTCGGGTTTCCCGGCAACGTGCCGCACTCGTATCGCAATACCGGCGACGCCAGGGCCCTCGGCGTGTCGGTGGTCGTGCTCGCGAAGGCGGGGGTCTAGGCGCCCATTCAATCCTGGGACGCAGCGAGATAAGACTAGAGCATCTCCGGCTTGAAGAGCCGCCGGCGGCTCACGTTGGCGCCCGAGATCATGAAGACGCCGTCGCCGCGGTAGTGGAAGGTCTTCGGGTACTTCGGCGTGGCCGCCACGTGCGCCTTCACCACTTCCCAGATGAAGAAGTTGCGCCGGCGCGCGAGGCTCGCGTCGTACAGGCGGCATTCGAAATTCGCGTAGCACTCGCCGATGAGCGGCGCCTCGACGCGCTCGGCCGGCAGCGCCGTGAGGCCGAATTCCGCGAACTTGTCGATGTCGGCACCGGTGGAATTGCCGATGCGCACCGCCGTATCCAGCAGCTCGACGGTCGGGATGCTGATGACGCACTCCTTGCTGCGCAGCACGAGCCGCTGCGTGTGGTTGCGGTCCCAGATGTAGCAGCCGACGAGCGAGGGCTCGAACTCCATCACCATGTGCCAGCCCATCGTCATGATGTTCTTCTCGCCCTTCCACGCCGAGGACACGAGCACGATCGGCCCCGGCTCCAGGTAGCGGCGCACCTCGGCCACGGGGAAGTCGCGCTTGCGAAGGACCTTCATCGCGACGCCTCGCGCAGGTCGCGGGCCTCGGCCTTCGCCTGGTCGGACTCGGCGCGCAGGCGCGCGATCTCGGCGGGCGTGAGCGCCTCCACGCTCATGTAGTCGCGTTTCCACGCGCAGGACTCGCTCCAGCGCTGCGGCGATTGCACCGTCGTGCGCGCGGCCGGCGCCGATTCGAGCACGCGAAGCGCGAGTTCGAGCGTGAACCGCTGCGACGACGGGTCGTGCGGCCGGCCCGCCGCGTTGCCGAGCGGGAAATCGCTGAACAGCGCGCGCGGCACGCCGCAGTGCTCCACGACGTCTTTCGCGCACGCCATGATCACCGTTGCGATCCCATGCGCCTCGAGGTGGCGCGCGGCAAGCGCCAGCGTCTGGTGGCACACGGGGCAGTTCGGCACCAGCACGGCCGCATCGGCACCGTCCTCGAGGCAGCGCGCGAGCAGATCGGGGCAGTCGGCCTCCACCGTGTGGCGCTGGCTGCGGTTGGTCGGCATGCCGTGGAAGCGGCGGGCCACGGCGCCGATGCGCCCCCGCGCGGCCGCCTCGCGCAACGCGGGCAGCGGGAGCCACGTGCCGCTGTCCTCCATGCGGGTGTGCTTGCGGTCGATGGCGACGTGGGCGATGCGCACGTCGTGGTCGCGCGACGTGTCCGCGGAGTACACGCGGTAGAACTTGGCGGCGGCGTTGTAGGGCGCACCCGGCCCCTGCGGCCCCTTGTCGGGCTGGAACGGTGCGGCGGTGGTCACCAGCGCCACCGTGCATTGCGCGAGCGGGCGGGCCAGCGGGCGGAACGGGACGTCGCGGTAATGGGCCCAGCGGTACGGGTTGGCGTAGCCGAGCGCGAGATACCAGTCCCGCGTGCGCTGCATGTACGGGATCGGCCGGTCCTCGTCCTGCGCGGGTTGAGCGAAATCAACGCCCACGCGAACTCCTCTGGGTATCGTTCGATATTTTCGCATCATCGGCGCAACCCATGCCACGAAAACCGAAATCCGGCGCCCCGGTCGCCGTCGTCACCGGGGGGGCCCGCGGCATCGGCCTCGCCATCGCCGAGCGCTTCCTCGCGGAAGGCTATCGCGTGGCCCTGCTCGACATCGACCGCAAGACGCTCATGGCGACCGAGAAGCGCCTGCACGACCCGGAGCGCGTCCTGGCGCTCGTCTGCGACGTCTCGGACGCGAAGCAGGTGAATCCCTCGATACGGCAGGTCGCGCGGCAGTTCGGGCGCATCGACGCGCTGGTCAACAATGCCGGCATCGCGGTCTTCAAGCCGATCCTCGACACGACGCACGCCGAATGGTGGAAGGTACTCGCCACCAACCTCGGCGGCGCCTTCAACTGCACGCACGCCTGCGCGCCGGTGATGATGAAGACGGGCGGCGGCGCGGTGGTGAACATCGCCTCGATCTCGGGGCTCCGCGCGAGCACGCTGCGCGTGGCCTACGGCACCAGCAAGGCCGCGCTCATCCACCTCACGAAGCAATACGCCTCGGAGCTGGGCACGGTCGGCATCCGCGTGAACTGCGTGGCGCCCGGCCCCGTGGATACGGCCATGGCCAAGCTGGTGCACAGTGTGGCGATCCGGCAGGACTACTACGACACCATTCCGCTCAATCGTTACGGCACGCCCGAGGAGATCGCCGCCGCGGTGTATTTCCTCTGCAGCAACGAGGCGAGCTACGTCAACGGACAAACGCTCGCCGCGGACGGCGGGTTCGAGGCGCTCGGCGTGGGGTTGCCGACGCTGCGCAGGGAATTCAGCCCCAACAAAGGGAGAGCCAGGAAATGAAGCGACGCGATTTTCTCAGGATGACGGCGGCCGGCGCGGCCGTGGCGATGCCGGTCGGGGGCGCCTTCGCGCAGAAGGCCGAGTTCACCTACAAGTACGCGAACAACCTGCCGGTCACGCACCCGATGAACATCCGGGCCAAGGAGATGGTGGAAGCCATCCGCGCGGAAACGAAGGGCCGCGTGGACATCCAGGTGTTCCCGAACAACCAGCTCGGCTCGGACACGGACATGCTGAGCCAGCTGCGCTCGGGCGCGCTCGAGTTCTTCACGCTCTCCGGGCTCATCCTCTCGACCCTCGTGCCGGCGACCTCGATCACCGGCATCGGCTTCGCGTTCAAGGACTACGACACGGTGTGGAAGGCGCTCGACGGCGAGCTGGGCGCGTACGTGCGCGCGCAGATCTCGAAGGCCGGCATCGTGCCCATGGACAAGATCTGGGACAACGGCTTCCGCCAGATCACGTCGTCGTCGAAGCCGATCAACACCGCCGACGACCTCAAGGGCTTCAAGATCCGCGTGCCGGTATCGCCGCTGTGGACCTCCATGTTCAAGGCGCTGGAAGCCGCGCCCGCCTCGATCAACTTCGCCGAGGTGTATTCGGCGCTGCAGACGAAGATCGTGGACGGCCAGGAAAACCCGCTCGCGATCATCCAGACGGCGAAGCTCTACGAGGTGCAGAAGTTCTGCTCCATCACCAACCACATGTGGGACGGCTTCTGGTTCCTCGCCAACGGCAAGGCGTGGGAGAAGCTGCCGCCGGACCTGCGCGCCATCGTGGCCAAACACGTCAACAAGGCGGGCGAGGACGAGCGCGCCGACGTGGCCAGGCTCAATGCCACGCTGCAGAAGGAGCTCCAGGACAAGGGGCTCGCCTTCAACCAGGCGAAGAGCGACACGTTCCGCGACAAGCTGCGCAAGGCGGGCTTCTACCAGGAGTGGAAGGGCAAGTACGGCAACGAGGCGTGGGCGCTGCTGGAGAAGTATTCCGGCAAGCTCGCCTGACCCTCGACGCTGCGCCCGCGCCAGGCCGCTACCGCTGACAAGCATGCGCGCAGCGCAGAAAACCGGGTCGAAGCATGAAGCGCGCCGCCGAGCGGCTTGAAGCCTTCCTCGGCCGCTCGGCCGAGGTGCTCGCGGCGCTGCTCGTGGTCGCCGAGACGGTGATCCTCTTCTCCGGGGTCGCCGCGCGCTACGTCTTCCATGCGCCGCTCGTGTGGTCCGACGAGCTCGCATCGATGCTCTTCATCTGGCTCGCGATGCTGGGCGCGGTCGTCGCCTTCCGCGGCGACGCGCACATGCGCATGACGGCGTTCGTGGAATCGGCGCGGCCGGCGTGGCGGCCGTTCCTGCACGCGCTCGCGCTCATGGCGCCGCTGGTGTTCCTCGTCGCGGTCTTTCCCTTCGCGTTCGAGTACGCCTCCGACGAGCGCATGATCACCACGCCCGCCCTCGAGGTCTCGAACGCCTTCCGCGCCGCGGCGCTGCCGGTGGGTTTCGGCCTCATGGCCGTGATGGCTCTGTTGCGGCTCGTGCTGCTCGGGCGCTGGAAGCAGGAGCTCGCCGCGCTCGTGGTCATCGGCGGCATCGCAGCGGCGCTGTGGCTCGCCCGCCCCGCGCTCGCGACCTTCGGAAATGCCAACCTGCTCATCTTCTTCGTGGGGCTCGTGGGCGCCGCCGTGTTCGCCGGCGTGCCCATCGCCTTCGCGTTCGCGCTCTCGACCTTCGCGTTCCTCGTGTTCACCACCAGCGTGCCGACGGGCGTGCTCGTGGGCCGCATGGACGAGGGCATGAGCCACCTCATCCTGCTCGCCGTGCCGCTCTTCGTGTTCCTCGGGCTCCTCATCGAGATGACCGGCATGGCGCGCGTGATGGTCACCTTCCTCGCGAGCCTCATAGGGCACGTGCGCGGCGGCCTCTCGTACGTGCTGGTCGGCGCGATGTATCTCGTGTCGGGCATCTCCGGCTCGAAGGCGGCGGACATGGCGGCCGTCACGCCGGTCCTGTTTCCCGAGATGGAGCGCCGCGGCGCGAAGCCCGGCGACCTCGTGGCGCTGCTCTCGGCCACGGGCGCGCAGACGGAGACCGTGCCGCCCAGCCTCGTGCTGATCACCATCGGCTCCGTGACCGGCGTGTCGATCGCGGCGCTCTTCACCGGCGGCCTGCTGCCGGCGATCGTGCTGGGGCTCACGCTGTGCGTGGTCGTGGGGTTCCGCTACCGCCACGACGACCTGAGCGGCGTGCGGCGCGCGAGCTGGCGCGAGATCGGGAAGAACTTCCTCATCGGTCTGCCCGCGCTCGCGCTGCCGTTCGTGATCCGCGCGGCGGTCGTCGAGGGCGTGGCCACCGCGACCGAAGTCTCGACGATCGGCGTGGTCTACTCGATCCTCGCCGGCCTCTTCATCTACCGCCAGTTCGACTGGCGCCGGCTCATGCCGATGCTCCTCGAGACCGCGTCGCTGTCGGGCTCGATCCTGCTCATCATCGGCGCGGCGACCGGCATGGCGTGGGCGCTCACGCAGTCGGGCTTCTCGCGCGATCTCGCGCAGTTCATGGGCGGGTTGCCGGGCGGGCAGGCGACCTTCCTCGCGGTGTCCATCGTCGCCTTCATCGTTCTGGGCAGCGTGCTGGAAGGCATTCCCGCGATCGTGCTCTTCGGGCCGCTGCTCTTTCCCATCGCGCGGCAGATGGGCGTTCACGAGGTGCACTACGCGATGGTGGTGGTGCTCGCGATGGGCATCGGCCTCTTCGCACCGCCCTTCGGCGTGGGTTACTACGCCGCGTGCGCCATCGGCAAGGTCAAGCCCGACGAAGGCATGCGGCCGATCGTGGGCTATCTCCTCGCGCTCGCCGCGGGGCTGGTCGTCGTGGCAGCCGTCCCGTGGATCTCGACGGGGTTCCTGTAGGGAAGGCGGGCCACGCACCGTGCGCGTGACGCCGCAGATCGCCGCCAACAACGCCGACTGCGTCTACCGTTTCGCCGTGGCCGGCCTCGGCATCGCGCGCCTGAACGAGTTCATCGTCGCGGCGGCATTGCGCGACGGCAGGCTGGTGCGCGTCCTCGACGACTTCAAGTCGGACGAAGCGCTTGCGATGCGGCTCATCTACACGCCGGAGCGGCATCGCCTGCCGCGGTGCCCGCGATGCTGGATTCCTGGTGGCCACCTTCGCGAGCCGCCCGTGGCGGGCGGCCGGCTTGGCGGATTGACGGTGTGGCCTCACGGTGTTACTGTGGTGTCACCTGCCCCCCGAGACTCGCCATGGCGGACACCACTTCGCTGAAGCTTCCCGAAGACCTCAAGGAACGCGTCGGCAAGGTCGCGCAGGGCGTCGCACAGACGCCGCACGCGTACATGGTGCAGGCCATCGCCGAAAAGGTCGACCGCGACGAGAAACGCCAGCAGTTCCTTGCGGACGGAGACCGGGCCCTGGAAGAGTTCAAGCGCACCGGCATCGCGTACACGCACGAGGACGTCAAACGGTATCTGCTCGACAAGGTGGCAGGCAAGAACCCGCGCAAGCCGAAACCGATCAGGATTCCGAAGTCCAGGCGCTGATGTGCCATGACGTCGCTGGCGTACACGCCACGGGCACGCGACGACCTGGATCGGCTCGCCGATTTCCTGCTGGACACCGATCCGGCGGCAGCGGGCTCGACGCAAGCGCTCATCGTCGATGCGCTCGAGATCCTGGCCAGGCATCCATTGGTGGGCCGGCGAACTCAATCGGGCCGGCGCGAGCTCGTGATTTCGCGCGGGCATACGGGATACCTGGCGCTTTACGAATACGACGAACGGCATGACCAGGTCGTCATCCTGACGGTTCGCCACCAGCGCGAGGCAGGCTTCGAGGATTAGCCGCGCGCCGTGGATGGCGCGCGAACGCGCTGTTGCGTCGGATGAACGCCGCGGCGGTGAAGGAGCCTCACACGCCGCGCCCGCGCCGTCGGTGGATGTGCGCCTCCAGCGCCTGCAGCAGCGCGTCGATGGCGAAGCCCACGATGCCGATCGCGATCATGCCGGACATCACGATGGCCGTGCTGATGTTGGCCTGTCCCTTCACGAGCAGGTAGCCGATGCCGCTGGAGGCCACGATGAGCTCGGCGCCCACGAGCGATTGCCAGGCGAGCCCCGCGCTCACGCGCAGGCCCGCGACGATCGACGGGACCGAGGCCGGCATGAGCACCTCGGCGATGATCTGGAAGTTGCGCGCGCCGAGCGTGCGCGCGGCCTCGATGAGGTGCGGCTCGACGAAGCGCGCGCCGCGGTAGGTGTTGATGACGCACGGCGGGAAGGCGCCGGTGAAGATGACGAGCACCGGCCCGCCGATGCCCGTGCCGAACCACAGCGCCGCGAAGGGCACCCACGCGATCGGCGCCACGAACCGCAGCGCGTCGAACACCGGCGAGACGATGAAGTCGAGCCAGCGGAACCATCCCAGCAGCAGCCCCAACGGCACGCCGATCACCACGGCGAGCCCGAAGCCCATGCCCATGCGCACGAACGAGGAGAGCAGGTGCTGTTGCAGCGTGTAGCCGACGAACGGCTGCTGCGTGAGCTCGACGAACTTGCGCGCCACCGTCCACGGCGTCGGCAGGAACTGCTCGGGCGCCACGTGCTCCACCGCGGCGATCGTCCACACGCCGAAGAAGACCGCGAGCCCCGCGAGGCTGAGGACCACGAACTGCGCGCGCGTGAGCCGGCGGTTCATGTCAGCGGGTGCGCCACGGCAACGCGCGGTCCTCGAGCCAGGAGAGCGCCAGCGTCGTGAGCACGCCCGCGACCGCCACGCCGAGCATGCCCACGACGATCATCGCCGGGAAGATGTCGAGCCCGGCCTGGTAGAGAACGTGCCCGAGCCCGAGGATGGCGCCGATGAGCTCGCCCGCCACGAGCGTGGTCCAGCACGCCTGCATCGAGAGCCTCAGCCCCGTGAAGACGAGCGGCATCGCCCCGGGCAACAGGATCTCCCGCACGAGCATCGGCCCGCGAATGCCGAGCGAGCGCGCCGCCTCGATGAGATGCGGCTCGATGGAGCGCACGCCCGCGTGGCTGTTGATCACCGCCGGCACGAAGGCGGCGAACCAGATCACGAGCACCTTCGCCGCGTCGCCGAGCCCCAGCCACACGATGGCGAGCGGGATCCACGCGAGCGGCGGGACCGGCCGGATGAGGAGGAACACGGGATTGACGAGCGCTTCGACGCGACGGTCTGCGCCCATCGCGATGCCGAGGGGCACGCCGATCGTCACCGCCGCGATGAAGCCCAGCGTCACGAGCTTCATGCTGTGCAGGAAGTGCTCGTGCAGCCGCCCGTCGGCGTAGCCCTGCATCACGATCTGCACGAGCGCCTGCCAGACCTCGGCGGGCGTCGGGAAGTAGACCGGCGGGACGAAGTGCGTGACCGACGTCGCCAGGTGCCAGGCGGCGCCCAGCACGGCGAACGTGGCGATGCCGGCGGCGAGCCGCGCGCCGGCCGTCGCTGCCCTCCTCATCGCGACACGCGCCTCAGTCGGTGCGGTTCGCGAAGGCCTTCAGCTTCGCGTCGCGCTCGACCATGCGCATGAACTCGTCGCTGATGTAGCCCTGCGCGGGCTTCACCTCGGGAATCGTGCCGACGCTCTTCAGGAACTCCGAGATCTGCGTCATCCAGGTGTCCACGTCGGAGGCGCCCTTGGCGCGGTCCATGATCTTCAGGTGCTGCGCGAGGTCGAAGACCGGCCGCGTGTCGAACTCCTTCTTCATCGAGGCTTCCGAGATGGTCACGCCGCCGACCTCGTAGAATTTCTTCATCATCGCGATGGCCTCGGGCCGGTGCGCGTTCATCCACTTCCACGCGCGCAGGTAGATGGCGAGGAACTTCGCCACGTTCTGCGGCTGCTCCTTCGCGTAGTCGGCGCGCACGACGAGCGCCCCCGGGATCACGACCCCCGCCTCGCGGCCCGAGCACAGGACCTTCGAGCCCGCCTTCTCCTCCATCGTGTAGATGTTCGGCGCCCAGAGGCCTCCCAGGTCCACGTTGTTCGAGGACATCGCCGAGATCACCTCGGCCTGGCCCATGCTCTTGATGGTCACGTCCGACTTCTTCAGGCCCCACTTCGCGAGGCACTTCTGCACGGCGTAGTCGCCGGTGGAGTTGGCCGTGAGCGCGATCGTCTGCCCCTTGATCGACTGCGGGTTGGCCGAATAGGCGCCGGCCTTGGCCGCGGTGGCGAGCAGCGCATTGCCCGCGGATTCGTCGTTGGTGAGGCCGATGGTGAGCAGGTTGTAGCGCGCCGCGCCGAGCACGGCCGGCACCGAGCCCGTCCCGCCCACGTCCCACGACTTCGAGGCCGAAGCGGCGATCTGCGGCACGCCCGCGGGGAAGATGCTGAACGTCGCCTTCAACCCGAGCTCGCCCCACCAGCCCTTCTCCGTCGCCACGTAGAAAGGCAGCGCCCAGTAGAGCGCGGGCTGGTAGCTCACCTTGATCTCGGTCTGTGCCTGCACGGCCGGCGCGCCGCCGATGCCCAGCGCGACCGCAAACAGCGTTGCTGCAGCCTTTCTTTTCACGTCGTCCTCCTCCTGGTCGGTGCTGCGATGCTCTCCTTCAGTGGGCGTTGAGCGCCTGCTGCTCGCGCAGCAGCCGCCAGATCCTGGTGCGCAGGTGGACGAACGACTCCTCGTCCATGACGTCCTCGACCCGCTCGTGGCGATCCCAGCGCTCGCGCCGGCGGATGTCGGCGACGTCGATGATCTCCCCGACGCGTCCGGGGCGGCAAGTCATCACCACGACGCGGTCGGCGAGGTACACCGCCTCCTCCACCGCGTGCGTGATGAAGAGCACCGTGCGCGGGCTCACGCGCGCGAGCTTGATGAGCTCCTCCTGCATGACCACGCGCGTCTGCGCGTCGAGCGCGCCGAACGGCTCGTCCATGAGCAGGACGTCGGGGTCCAGCACGTAGCTGCGCGCGATGGCCACGCGCTGCTGCATGCCGCCGGAAAGCTGGTGCGGGAACGCCGATTCGTAGCCCTGCAGCCCCATGAGCTCGATGTAGCGCGCGATGCGCGCGCGCCGCTCCTGCGCGGGGACGTTCGCCGCGCGCAGGCCGAAATCGATGTTCTGCGTGACCGTCTTCCACGGAAACAGCGCGAATTGCTGGAACACGACGGAGCGATCGGGTCCCGGTCCCGTCACGCGCTTGCCGCCGACCGTCACGCGGCCGCTGCTCGGAAACTCGAGGCCCGCGGCCATGCGCAGGCACGTGGTCTTGCCGCAGCCCGAGGGGCCGACGATGGCGACGAACTCCTTCGCGCGCACCTCGAAGCTCACGTCCTCGAGCGCGGGAAACTCCTTGCCGTCGCGGTGGAAGCGGCGTCCCACGCCGTCGAAGACGATGTTGCTCATTGCGGCCGCAACAGGATCTTGGCGGCCGGCGAGCGGCCGCGATCGAGGTCCTCGAAGGCGCGCGCGCCCTCGGCGAGCGGGCGCTCTTCCACCCACGCGAGGTCGCCGAACGCCCCCTCGTGCAGCGCCACGGCGGCGGCGCGCAGGTCGGCCGTCGAGTACGTGTACACGCCGCAGAGCGTGATCTCGGCGAGCGTGAGGCGCCGCATGTCGATCTCGCTCGCCCAGTCCTGCAGCCCCACGTGCACCACCACGCCGCCGGGCTTCACGCTCGCGATGGCGAGGTTGCGCGTGGCCTTCGCGCCGACGCAGTCGATGGCGAGGTCCACGCTCGCCGCGGCCGGGCCGCCGGCGCCGCGCGGATCGAAGGTCCTGCAGCGGCACGCCTTCTCCGCCGAGGCGCGGCGCAACGCGTTGGTCTCGCCGACGTGCAGGTGGCGCACGCCGTAGCTTTCCAGCAGCAGGGCCGCCAGGAGCCCGACCGCGCCCCCTCCGACCACGAGCACGCGGCACTCCGGAAGCGGCCGCACCAGCGAGCGCATGCCGGTGTTGATCGCATGCAGCGCCGTGGCCGCGGGCTCGGTCAACGCGGCCGCCCGGGCCGGCATGCCGTCGGGCAGCTCGATCACGCTCGCCGCGGCGGTCGTGACGTATTCCGCGAAGCCGCCGGCGCGTGTCATGCCGATCATCGTGCGGTCGGCGCAGAGGTTGTTGCGGCCCTGCACGCAGAACTCGCAGCGCCCGCAGGTGATGAGCGGGTTCACCGTGACGCGCCGTCCCCTGCCCGGGCCTTCCATCACCTGCCCCGCGAGCTCGTGGCCGAGGATGAGCGGCGGCACGCGCCGCGGGTCGTGCCCGTGGTACGCGTGCATGTCGGAGCCGCAGATGCCCACCGCCTCGACACGGATCAGCACCTCGCCGGCCGTGAACGTCGGCGCGGGCTCCTCGCGGTAGGTCATCTGCTGCGTGCCGGTGTAAACGAGCGCTTTCATGTCATCCCGCCGAGAATCCGCCGTCCACGAAGATCGTCTGCCCCGTCACGTAATCCGAGGCGCGGCTGGCGAGGAACAATACCGTACCCCACAGGTCGCGCGCCTCGCCGTTGCGCTTGATGAACGTCTTGCCGGCCATCTCCTGCCAGCGCGCGGGATCCTTCACGACGGGCGCGGTGAGCGGCGTGGCGAAGAAGCCGGGCGCGATCGCGTTCGCGTTCACCCCGTGGCGCGACCACGCTTCGGCCTGCGCGCGCGTGAGCTGCATGATGCCGCCCTTCGAGGCGCCGTAAGGCGCGCCGTTGGTGAACGCGCGCACCGACTGCAGCGAGGCTATGTTGATGATGCGTCCCCATCCGCGCCCGATCATGGCCGGAGCCAGCGCCTGCGCGAGGAAGAATGGCGCGTCCAGGTTGATGCGGATGGTGGCGTCCCAATCGGCCTCGGTCACCTCGAGCAGCGGCTTGCGCGGGTTGATGCCGGCCGCGCACACGAGGATGTCCGGCTCGCCGAAGGGCTCCCGTGACTGCGCGGCGCACGCCTTGAGCGCGGTGCGGTCCGCGAGGTCGCAGGCGATGGCGTGCGACCGGCCGCCGGCGGCGGCCACTTCCGCGCACGCCCCTTCCAGCTCCAGCGCCCGCCGCGCCACCAGCACGACGCGCGCGCCGGCCGAGGCCAGCGCCACGGCGATCGAGCGGCCCAGCCCCGAGCTCGCGCCCGTGACCAGCGCCACGCGGCCGTCGAGGCCGAAGAGGCCGGCGAGCGCCGCGCCGCTCATGTCTCGACGGGCGCGCCGCGCTCGAAGCGCTCGCCGGGGAAATACTTCGACAGGCGGTCGTCGGCGGTGCGCGCGTGCGCCTCCATGCCCTCGAGCCGCGAGATGCGCGCCGTGACCTGCGCGATGTCGCGGTTCGCCGCGCGCGTCATGCGCTGCCAGGTGACCGTCTTCAGGAACTTGTGCACCGACAGCCCGCCGGAATAGCGCGCGGCGCCCTTGGTGGGGAGGATGTGGTTCGGGCCCGAGGTCTTGTCGCCGAACGCGACCGTGGTTTCCTCGCCGAGGAAGAGCGACCCGTAGCAGCTGAGCCGCGCGAGCCACCAGTCGAGATCACGCGCGTGGACTTCCAGGTGCTCGGGCGCGTAACGGTCCGACTGCTGCGCGATCTCCTCGCGGGATTCCGAGAACGTGACCTCGCCGTAGTCGCGCCATGCCGCGCCCGCCGCATCGCGCGCCGTGGGAGGCAGCTTGTCGATGAGGCCGGGCACGAGCCGCATGGACTCCTGCGCCACCTCGCGCGAGCTGCACATGAGCCAGGCAGGCGACTCGTGGCCGTGCTCGGCCTGCCCGACGAGGTCCGAGGCGACGATCGCGGGGTCCGCGGAATCGTCGGCGATGATGGCAACCTCCGAGGGACCGGCGAAGACGTCGATGCCGACCTGGCCGTAGAGCATGCGCTTGGCTTCCGCCACGTACTTGTTGCCGGGTCCGACGATGATGTCGGCCGGCTTGCCGGTGAACAGGCCATAGGCCATGGCCGCGATCGCCTGCACGCCGCCCAGCGTCATGATCATGTCGGCGCCCGAGGCCTTCATCGCGTAGAGCACGTCGGGATGGATGCCCTCGCCGCGATAGGGGGTGGAGCACGCCACGACGAAGGGCACCCCGGCCGCCTTCGCGGTGACGATCGCCATGTAGGCCGAGGCGATGTGCGCGTAGCGGCCGGTCGGGATGTAGCAGCCGGCGACGTTCACGGGAATGTGGCGCTGGCCGGCGACGAGCCCCGGCTGCACCTCGATCGAGAAGTCCTTCGTGGACTCGCGCTGCGCCTCGGCGAAGCGGCGCACGCGCTCGATCGCGAAATCGATGTCGCGGCGCACGGCGGCGGGCACCTCGCGGATGCGGCGCTCGATCGCCTCGGGCGTCATGACGATCTCGCCGGTCCACTTGTCCAGCGCGGCCGCGTAGTCGCGCACCGCGCCCTCGCCTTCGCGCCCGATGCGCGCCAGCATCTCCTCCACCACCTTGCGCGCGGAAGCGGTCTCGGTCTCGGGCGACTTCGCCGCCCGCTTGAGGTATTCGATCGCCATGGCAGGTCCCCCGCCGCTGAAAGCGTTTTCAAAGGCACCTTATCAAGCCGCGCTCGGGCGCGTCAAGCGACTCCCGTCGTGCCCGTTTGCAAGCGTTTTCAGGCGCCGGTATGCTGGCCCGCATGAAGAAGCGCCCCGCGCGGCTGGTCGACGTGGCGCGGGCGGCCGGCGTGTCGCTCGCCACCGCCTCGCGCGCGCTCGCCGCCCCCGATCTCGTCGTGGCCGGAACCCGCACGCGCGTGCGGGAGGCCGCGGCGATGCTGGGCTACGTCGCGCACGGCGCGGCGCGCGCGCTCGCTTCCCGCCGCTCGCGCACCATCGGCGCCGTGCTGCCCACCATCGACAACCCGATCTTCGCCTCGGCGGTGCAGGCGCTCGCGCGCGAGCTCTCCGCCTCCGGCTACACGCTGCTCATCGCGAGCCACGAGTACGACCCGCACGCCGAGGCGAACGTGACGCGCGCGCTCATCGAGCGGGGCGTCGACGGCCTGGTGCTGGTCGGCATCGACCATCCGCCGGAGCTTCTCCAGGACCTCGCGCGCATCGGCATCCCGTGCGAGCTCACGTGGGCGCTGGACCCGTCCGGGTTCCACCATTGCGTCGGTTTCGCCAACCGCGAGGCGAGCGCGCGCTGCGCGCACCACCTGCTGGAGCTCGGCCACCGCCGGTTCGCGATGCTCTCGGGAGCGCTCGCCTACAACGATCGCGCGCGCGATCGCGTGGCGGGCGTGCGCGATGCGCTCGCCTCGCGCGGCATCGAGCTGCCGGCCGCGCACGTGGTCGAGACCTCGTTCTCGCTGCACGGCGGGCGCGAGGGCTTGCGCACGCTCTGGAAGCGGCTCGGCCGCGACGCCTTCACGGCGCTCGTGTGCGGGAACGACCTGATCGCGCTGGGCGCGCTCATCGAATGCGCCGCAAAGCGTGTGAAGGTGCCGCAGGCGCTCTCGGTGGTCGGCTTCGACGACATCGAGCTGTCGGCCGAATTCTCGCCGGCGCTCTCGACGGTGCACGTTCCGTCCGCCGCCATCGGCCGGCTCGCCGCCGAGCGGCTGGTGGCGCGCCTCGAGGGCCGGCGCGTGCCGCGCGCGCAGCGCCTCGACGTGGAGCTCGTCGTGCGCGAGACGACCGCACGCGCTCCCTCGAGGCATTCGCGCGGCGTCAGCGCCGCTGCGCGGCGAGGTAACGCGCGATCCGCTCCTTGAGCCCGGGCGCCGCGGCCGATCGCACCAGGTCGGCGAGGTCCGCATCGTCGCTGTCCTTGAGCACCGCGCCGTAGAGCCTCCGGCGGCTGTCGGGCGTGAGGACGGCCGTCGTGTCCCGCGCTTCCTGCATCACCGCGGGCCATTCGCCGGCTGCGGCGATGCGAGTCGCGAATCCCATGGCGGCTGCGCGCTGCGCGTCGAAGGTCGCGAGCGTCTCCAGGACCGTGCGCGCGTTCTCGGCCCCGACGATCGAAGCGAAGCGGCGCGTGCCGAGCACGAGGCCGAAGCCGAGTCCCGGCATCCGGAAGGTCGCATCGGGCGTCGCGACGCGCCAGCGGCACGCGGCGAAGAGGTCGACGCCCGCGCCGAAATTGCGGCCGTGCGCGAAGCCGACAGTGAGGCATGAGGAGCGCGCGATCGACTGCAGCAGCGTCTCGATCCTCACGAACCGCAGGACCAGGTCGCCTTCGCCCTGCGCCTCGTAGCCGGTGAAGTCGAAGCCCGCGCTCAGGTTGCGCCCGTTGCCGCGGAAGGCGAGCACGGGCACGCCGGCCGCCTCGGCGCCCGCGACACCCTCGATCAGCGCCTCCACGAGCTCCGGCGACAGCGCGTTCGCCTTGTCCGCGCGATCGAGCACGAGCGTCCAGCAATCGGCCTCGCGCTCGATGGCGAGCGGCGGGTGCGCCGCCTCAGGCATTGGCGTACCCCGATACGAACTCCTTGACGGCGCCGGTCTCGAGGTCGAAGACGTGGCGCAGGACGCGGCCGATGTCCGCGCCGTAGGTGTGGATGCTGATCGAGGTGCGGTCGTCGAAGGCGTTGCCCACGCGATGCAGGTCGCCGATCGCCGGCGATACCAGGTCGGTATCGCCCGGCTGCATGCGGTGCGCCGGTCCCGCGGGCACCACGCCGCCGCCCTCGCGCCTGAACGGCTCGCACACCTCGCTGCCGCGAAGCTGGCCGATCACGCCCCAGACCGTATGGTCGTGCACGGGCGAGGCGTGCCCCGGCCCCCACACGACGCTCACCACGGAAAAGCGCTCCCGCGGATCGCAATAGAGGCGGTACTGGATGAAGTACCGCGGGTGCGGAACGGCCATTTCGGGGGGCAGCCAGTCGTCCACGGCCACCAGGCGCCGTTTCGCTTCGCGCACGCCGCGCAGCAACGTGGCCTCGTCGCCGCCGCGCTCGACCAACGCGGTGACGGTATCGATGTATTCGCGCAGGCGCCGCGGCTCAGGCACGGCTCTTCTCGCTTCCGTACCGTTCGCGGATCTCCTGGGTGTGCTCGCCGAGCGCCGGCGGGCGTCGCTCGATCGCGGCGGCCTTCCCGTCGAGGCGCAGCGGGGAAGCGAACGTCCGCGTCGTGGCGCCGCCCGGCAGCGTGAGCGGCTGCACCCATCCCATGTGCGCGACCTGCGGGTCCGCGAGCGCGGACTCGTAGTTGTTGATCGGCGCGTGCGGCACGCCGGCCGCCTCGAAGGCATGCAGCCAGTGCGCGGTCGCCTCCTGCGTGAAGCGCTCCTCGAGGAGCTCGCGCAGCGCCACCTGGTTCGCCGCGCGATCGCGCGTGCTGCCGAAGCGCGCATCGGCCGCGAGCTGCGGCATCGCCACCACCTCGACGACCTTGAGCCAGAGGTTCTGGTTGCCCGCGGCGATGGCGAAGTAACCGTCCTTCGAGCGGAACGCCTGGTACGGCGCGTTGCGCGGGTGCGCGGAGCCCAGCTTGCGCGGGTTGCGGCCGGTGCCGAAGTACTCGCTCGTCTGCAGCGCGGCGATCGCGAGCGTGCAGCCGAACATCGGCACGTCGATGTGCACGCCGCGCGCGCCGCCACGCACCGCCGCGAGCGCGGCCGCGATCGCGTAGGCGCCGTAGAGCCCGGAGGCGAAGTCCGAGACCGGCACGCCGCACTTCACCGGCGGGCCCCCCTCCTCGCCCGTGACGCTCATCACGCCGGCCGCGGCCTGGATGGTGAGGTCGAAGCCACCCTCCTTCGCGCGCGGCCCCGTCTGGCCATAGGCGGATATGGAGCAGTAGACGAGCGCGGGCTTCTCCGTCGACAGCGCCGCATAGCCCAGTCCCAGCCGGTCCATCACGCCGGGACGGTTGTTCTCGACGAGGACGTCGCTGTCGAGCGCGAGCCGGCGCGCGATGCGCGCCGATTCCGGGTCCTTGAGGTCGAGCACCACCGACTTCTTGTTGCGGTTCACGGAGGCGAAGTTCTCCGAGAAGCCGTCCGTGATCGGCGGCCACTGCCGCAGCGCATCACCCTCGGGCGGCTCGACCTTCACCACTTCGGCGCCCATGTCGGCCAGCAGCATCGCGCAAAAGGGTCCCGCCGCCGTGGAGCAGAACTCCACCACGCGAACGCCCGCCAGGGGTTTTTCCATCGCAATCGTCGCAGGAAATGAATGGGGTCAATGAATGGGGTCAGACTCCATTTCACGGAATTCAGGTTCCTTAATTCGGCGAAATGGAGTCTGACCCCATTTATCAACCCCGATTATCCCGCAATCGCCGCTTCGATCAGGCTGAAGTCGCTCGTGAGCGCCATGACGCCGCGGCGCTCGAGGCCCGCGCCCGCCAGCAGCGCGTCGAACTCGGCCTGCGTGCGCTCGCGCCCGTCGCAGCCCAGCAGCATCTGCAGGTCCGAGCGCGCGGCATCGCGGTCACGCGAGCAGGTGGAGATGCGCGGCGGCAGCACGCGCTCGAGCAGCATCAGGCGGCTCGAGGGCGCCATGGCCGCGGCGCACCCGCCGAGGATGCCCGCGGCACGCTCGTCGTCCCAGTTGTGCAGCACGCTCTTCAGCAGGTACGCATCGGCGCCTCCGGGCACGCCGTCGAAGAAGCTGCCCTCGACGAACTCGCCGCGATCGGCCACGCCGCGGCTGCGCAGCGTTTCCTCGGCGATCGCGCGCGCATGCGGCAGGTCGAAGACGATGCCCCGCATGGACCCATGCGCCGCGAGCAAAGTGGCGAGCAGGTGCCCCGGCCCGCCCCCGACATCGACCACGCGCGCGATGCCGTCGAACGACGCCTTGGCGACGAACGCCGCGGCGACCGGCTCGGTGATGCTGATCATCGCGCGGTTGAAGATCGCCGCCATCGCCGCATCCGCGTCCAGCTCGCCGAAATCGTCGAAGCCGCGCCGGCGCCGGCGAACGCTCTCCCCCGTGCGAAGCCCCTCGCGCAGGTCGCCCCAAAGGCCCCACAGCCGCCGGCCGCTGAGGATGGCCCACGCGTGCAGCGAGCCGGCCTGCCCCCGCCGCAGGCACTCCCCCGCCGCGCCCAGCGCGAAGCGGCCATCGCCGCGCTCCGTGCAGACCTCGATCGCGCACAGCGCGCGCAGGAATCGCTGCATCGAGGGCGCATGCATGCCCGTATCGGCGGCGAGCGAGGCGGCATCCCGCGGGGACGCGGCGAGGCGCTCGGGAATGTCGAGCTCGCACGCCACCGCGAGCGCCTGGCACGCCCACGCGCCGTTGATCATCGAAAGCACCTGTTCGCGCACGGCGCTCACTCCGCCTTGATGCCGGCGTCGCGGATCACCCGGCCGAACCTGTCGTACTCCGACCGGATCACCGCGGCGAAGGCCTGCGGCGTGTCGGGCGTGGGGTCGGCCGCGGCGGCGCCGAACCAGTCGCGCGCGGCGGGCGATTCGAGCACCTTCGCGATCGCGTCGTGCACCTTCTGCACGATGGGTGCCGGCGTGGCGGCGGGCACGGCGATACCGACCCAGCCGGAATACTCGTAGTCGGCCAGGCCCTGCTCGCGCATCGTCGGCACGTCGGGGCACGCGGCGTTGCGCGACGTGCCGGTGATCGCGATCGCGCGCAGCCGCCCCGCCTTCACGTGCGGCATCACGACCGTGAGGCCCTCGATCTCGAAATCGACGTTGCCGGCGATGAGGTCCGAGGCCGACTGGCCGCCGCCGCGATACGGGATGTGCGTGGCCTCGATGCCGCTCTCGCGCTTGAAGATCTCGACCGCCAGGTGCGGCGGCGTGCCGACGCCCGGCGAGCCGTAGTTGAGGTGGCGCGTGCGTGCGAGCTTCACGAGCTCCTGCACCGAATGCACCGGCAGCGCCGGATTCACGACGAGCATGAGCGGGCCGTGGCCCAGGCGCGTGAGCGGCGTGAAGTCGCGCAGCGGGTCGTAAGGCAGGTTCGGGTAGAGATGCGGGTTCACCGCCATGGTGCCCTGGTGGATGATCACCAGCGTGTAGCCGTCCGGAGCGCTGCGCGCGCCGACTTCCATGCCGATGTTCCCGGACGCGCCGGCACGATTCTCGATCACCACCGGCTGGCCGATCTCCTCCTGCAGCTTCGCGCCGAGCCAGCGGGCGCGCACGTCGGTGACACCGCCCGTGCCGCCGGGGACGACGATGTGCACCGGCTTCTGCGGCCAGGCGCCGTTGGCGCCCGCAGCGGCGAGCGACAGCACCCACAACGAGACGGCGACGATCCAGCGCTTCATGTCCGGCTCCCGGTTGGACGACGGCCCATGTTGTGGCACGCATGGACCGCAGCGGAATATGCCACCGATTCCACCGGGATGAAACCAATGGTTTAAGCTGGCGCCGGGAGGTTCGCCATGGACAAGCTGCGCTCGCTGCAGTACTTCATCGCCGCCGCCGAGGGCGGCAGCTTCTCGCAGGCGGCGCGCCGCCTCGAGGTCACCATTCCCGCGGTGGCCAAGCTCGTGAACGCCCTCGAGCGCAGCCTCGGCGTGCCGCTCTTCGAGCGCTCGGCGAAGGGGCTCGCGCTCACCGCGCAGGGCACCGCCTACCTCGAGCAGTGCCGCCCCGCGCTCGACCTGCTCGAGCAGGCCGACGACCAGGCGCGCACGAGCCTCGTTCGCCCGCGCGGGCACCTCGTCGTGGGCGCGCAGCATTTCATCGCCGATTCCATCCTGGCGGCGGCCCTGCCGGGCTTCCATGCCCGCTATCCCGACATCCAGCTGGACCTGCGCAACAACACGCAGGTCACGGGCGAGGAGGACCTGCGCTCGATCGACGTGTTCCTGTCCGTCACCTGGCCCGACATGCCGGAGATGATCCACCGGCGCGTCGGCTCGTCACGGTTCATGGTTTGCGCCGCGCCGGAATACTGGGCCGAGCACGGCATGCCGGAGCATCCCGCCGATCTGGAGCGCCACGACTGCTTCACCATCCGCACGCAGCGCGGCGCGCTCATGGACCTGTGGAACTTCTCGCGCGCGAGCGAGAAGGTGTCCGTCGTGGCCAAGGGCTGGCTCATGGTGAGCAACACGCACCGCGACAGCGCGATCCAGCTCGCGCTCGCGGGCCACGGCGTGGTCCGCCTGCTCGATTTCAGCAGCGAGGCGGCCCTCGCCGACGGCCGCCTCGTCCCGGCGCTCACCGACTGGGAAGCGATGGACGCGCCCCCCGTGTACCTGTCGTACTGGCCGAGCGGGCGGCGCACGGCCCGCGTGCGCGTCTTCCTCGACTTCGTGGTGCAGCTCTTTCGCGAGATCGAGGAGCGCCGCGCCGTGGCGCCGCGCCTTTATGCCGCGCCCAGATGGACTGCATCAAAGCATGGCCGCGCATCGGCCATCGCCGGGCGCGCGCGGGCGCTACAATCCGGCCGTGGGAGATGACAACACGATGAACGGCGCCGAAGCGCTCGTGCGCATGTTGCAGATGAACGGCGTGACGCACGTCTTCGGCCTCTGCGGCGACACCAGCCTTCCCTTCTACGACGCGCTCGCGCGCCTCGACCACGGCATCGACCACATCCTCACGCGCGACGAGCGCAGCGCCGCCTACATGGCCGACGGCTACGCGCGCGTGACCGGCAAGGTGGGCGTGTGCGAGGGACCCAGCGGCGGCGGCGCCACCTACCTGCTGCCCGGCATCGTGGAGGCGAACGAGTCGTCGATCGCGGTGCTCGGCATCACCTCCGACGTGTCGGTCGGCTCGCGCGGAAGATTCCCGCTCACGGAGCTGGACCAGCAGTCGCTCTACCGCCCGCTCACGAAATGGAACACGACCGTGGATCGAGTGGACCAGATCCCGGGCGCGCTGCGCGGCGCCTTCCGCGCGATGACCACCGCGCGTCCCGGCGCGGCGCACATCTGCCTGCCCTACGACCTGCAGAAGCAGGCGATCGATCCCGGCGAGGTCTGGGCGCAACCGGGGCACGAGCGCTTCCCCGCGATGCGCGCGCGCCCCGACCCGCGCGACGTCGAACGCGCGGCCGAAAAGCTCGTCGCGGCGCGCTCGCCCGTGATCATCTGCGGCGGCGGCGTGGTGAATGCCGGCGCCTGCGAGGCGCTCGAGCGGCTCGCCACGATGCTCGATGCGCCGGTGTGCACGACCGTGAGCGGCAAGGGCTCGCTCGCGGACACGCATGCCCTGAACGCCGGCGTGGTCGGCACCAACGGCGGCGTGCCCGCCACCCGCGAGGTCGTGATGCAGGCGGACCTCGTGCTCTTCGTCGGCGCGCGCGCGGGCTCCACCACCACGGAGCACTGGAAATACCCGGCGCGCGGCGTGCCGATCCTGCACATCGACGCCGACGCCATGACGATCGGCACCAACTACCGGACCGACGTCGCGATGGTGGGCGACGCGCGGCTCGCGCTGCAGGACCTGGGCGAGGCGGTGCGCGCGCGGCTTGCGCATCGCGCGCCGGGCGCTGCCGGGGGCCGCGCCATCGTGGCGACGGCGCGCAAGGCGAAGCTCGATGCCTTCGCGAGGCTCGCGGCCGCGACCGACAGGCCGATCAAGCCCGAACGCGTGGTCGATGCGTTGAACCGCTTGCTGCCGCCCGGCGCGATCCTGGTCGCGGACCCCGGCACGCCGTGCCCTTATTTCTCCGCGTATCTCCAGGCACCGCAGGCGGGCCGCCATTTCATCACCAACCGCGCCCACGGCGCGCTCGGCTTCGCGATGTCCGCCGGCGTGGGCGCGTGGTTCGGGCGTCGCGATGCGACGGTCGTCGCCGCCATGGGCGACGGCAGCTTCAACTTCACCTGCGGCGAGCTCGAGACCATCGTGCGCCGCAAGGTGCCGCTCAAGATGATCGTGTTCTCGAACACGGTCTTCGGCTGGATCAAGGCGAGCCAGAAGACGGGCTACGGCGAGCGCTATTTCTCCGTCGATTTCGACCGCACCGACCACGCGCGGGTGGCCGAAGCGTTCGGCGTGAAGGCCTGGCGCGTCGAGGATCCCGCGCAGGTGGACGACACGATCCGCCGGGCGCTCGCGCACGACGGGCCCGCGCTGGTGGACGTGATCTCGCAACAGCTCCAGGACACCGCGGTGCCCGTGAGCCAATGGATGGGATGAGCCATGAAACGACGTGATGCCTTGCAGGTCCTCGCCGCCGCCGTCGCAGGCGCGGTGGCGCCCCACGCCTTCGCGCAATCGGAAGGCGCCCTCAAGCTGGTGGTCACCTTCCCGCCCGGCGGCAGCACCGACATCACGGCGCGCATCGTGCAGCCCGAGCTGCAGAAGCGCGTCGGGCGCCCGGTGATCGTCGAGAACCGCCCCGGCGCCGCGAGCCAGGTCGGCACGCTCTTCGTGGCGCGCGCCGCGCCCGATGGCAACACGCTGCTCGTGTGCTTCGACACGCACGCGGTCAATCCCATCGCGAAGAAGACCCTGCCGTACGACACTTTCAGGGACTTCGCGGGCGTCACGCTCGCGGTGCGCTTCCCGCTGGTGATCGGCGCATCGGCGCAGGTGCCCGGCAAGGACCTGAGGGAATTCCTCGCCGCGGCGAAGCAGGCGCCCGGCAAGTTCAGCTACGCCTCGACCGGCCTGGGCTCGCTCAACCACCTCGTCGCGGAGGATCTCAAGCGGCAGTCGGGCACGGACATCCTGCACGTGCCCTACGGCGGCGGCGGCCCGGCGGTGCAGGCGGTGCTCGGCAACACGGTGAGCTTCACGCTGCTGAGCTATGCCGCGCTCAAGTCCAACATCGCCGCGGGCAAGATCAAGGCGCTCGCGGTGACCGGCACGAAGAGGCTGCCCGACCTTCCCGACGTGCCCACGGTCGCCGAATCGGGCTTCCCCGGCTTCGAGGCGTATTCGTGGATCGGCATCTTCGCGCCGGCGGCGACTCCCGCCGCGACCATCAGGAAGCTCACCGCGGACTGGCAGGCCGCGCTCACGAGTCCCGAGGTGAGCGGCAAGCTCACCGAAGCCGGCTTCGAGGTGATGGCCACCGACGGCGCGGCGCTCGACCGCTACGCGCGCCAGCAATACGAGCGGTGGGACGCGTTCGTGAAGAAGACCGGCATCAAGATGGAAGAATGAAGTTCCGCCTCGACCACGTCATCATCGCGGTCCACGACCTCGCGGCCGCGATCGCCGACTACCGCGCGCTCGGCTTCACCGTGCACCCGGGCGGGCGGCACTCGAAGAGCACCTCGCACAACGCGCTCGTCGTGTTCGAGGACGGCGCGTATTTCGAGATCATCTCCTGGCCGCAGCCCGATGCGGCGCATCGCTGGTACGGCGTGCTCGGCCGCCACGGCGAAGGGCTCATGGACTTTGCGCTGATTCCCGACGACGTGCCGCGCGCGATCGACGAAGCGAAATCGCGCGGGCTCGCGCTGAACGGCCCCATCGACGGCGGGCGCGTCCGCACCGACGGCATGGAGCTCAAGTGGCAGACGGGGCGGCAGGCGACCTTCGACCTGCCGTTCCTGTGCGGCGACATCACGCCGCGCGAAGGACGTGTGCCCACGGGAGATCTGCGGCGGCACGGCAATGGCGCGAGGGGCGTGGCGACGGTCAGCGTCGCGGTTGCCGACCTCGAGGCGTCGATGGCGCGCTATGCGGCGCTGCTCGGCGAGAAGATCGATGCGCCCGTCACGCTCCCGGGGCTCGGCGTGCGCGCGGCATTCGTGCGGCTGGAGAACACCGTCATCGCGCTCGTCACGCCTTCGGTGGATGCGCAGCCGTGTCCCTTCGTGCGCGACCTGAAGGACCGGCTGGAGAGCCGCGGCGAAGGCCCGTGCGCCGTGGCGATCCGCGCCGGGGCGAGCGCCCTGCTCGATCCGCGGTACACGCACGGCGTGGTCGCGGAGCTGGCCGCCTGAATCGCCGCCGGCCCGCCGCCGGTTACTCCGGCGCGCTTTCCTGCGAGAGCCAGCCGCGCGTGACGGCGTAGCGCACGATGTCCGAGCGGTTGCGCAGCTGCAGCTTCTCGAGCGCGACGGCCTTGTACGACTCGACCGTCTTGATGCTGAGGCCCAGCTCCGCGGCGATTTCCTTGTTGCTGCGCCCCCACGCGATGGATCGCAGGACTTCTTCCTCGCGCGCGCTCAGGAGGTTGCCCTCGTCGCCGGTCCCCTCGCCCGGCGCGCGCCCGAAGGTGCGCTGCAGCAGCGCACCGGCCAGCTGCGGCTCCACGTAGGTGCCGCCCTTCGCGACGACGCGGATGGCATTGATGAGCACGTCGGCCGCCCCCTTCTTCAGCACGTATCCCGAGGCGCCCGCCTGCAGCAGCCGCCGCACGTAGGCATGGTCCGCATGGCGCGTGAGCGCGATGACCTTCACGTCGGGGCATTCGCGGCGTATCGCCTCGGTCGCCTCGGCGCCGCCCATCTCGGGCATGGAAACGTCGACCACGGCCACGTCGGGATGCTGCTCGCAGGCGAGCCGCACCGCCTCGCGGCCGTTCTCGGCCTGGGCGACCACCGCCATGTCCGATTGGCCGCCGATCAGCACAGCGAGTCCGTCGCGCAGGATCGCGTGGTCGTCCGCCAGCAGGATGCGCAGCTTCGGCGCGCCGGCCTGGGTCGTCATGAAGGCGATGGTAGCGGAATATCCACCTGGACACGCGTGCCCTTGCCCGGCGCGGAATCGACCCTGGCGCCTCCCCCGATGAAGCCGGCGCGCTCGTCCATGCCCCGCAGGCCCAGGCCTTTCGCCGCGCGCGCGACCTCGCCGGGATGGAAGCCCACGCCATCGTCGACGACCACGAGCGAGGCGTGGGTCGCGCCCTGCTCGAGCCTCACCTCCACGTGCGCCGCCCGCGCGTGCTTGGCGACGTTGTTGAGCGCCTCCTGCGCGATGCGGTAGAGGACGGTCTCGATCTCGGGGTCCAGGCGCATGGCCTCGCCCGCCGGCGCCGCGAAGCGCGCGTCGATGCCGAAGTGGCGAGACCAGTTGTGCACGTAATCGTCGAGCGCGGCGACGAGCCCCAGGTCGTCGAGCGCGGTCGGGCGCAGCTGCCAGACGGCGAAATCGAGGACGTTGTCGGTCTCGCGCGCGATGTCCTCCAGGGCCTCGAGCGGCGCGCGCACCTCGGCCGGCACGCTCGCGTCGCGCTTGAGCATCGCGATCTTCAGCACCAGCGCGCTCACGAGCTGGCCCAGGTCGTCGTGCAGCTCGCGCGCGATCCTGCGGCGCTCGTCTTCCTGCGCGTTCACGAGCTGGCGCGACAGCTCGTGGCGCGCCTGCTCCGCGCGGCGGCGCTCGGCCACTTCGGCGCGCAGCGATGCGTTCGTCTGCTCGAGCTCGCGGGTGCGCTCCTCGATGCGCGCCTCCAGCTCCTCGCGCGCGCGGCGCAGCGCTTCCTCGCCGCGCTTGCGCTCGGTGATGTCCCAGGCGACGCCCAGCATCTCGTGCTCGCCGGTCCGCGGATCGCGCACCGCTTGCGCGTGCTCCTCGATCCACGCCACCTTGCCATCGGCCGGCCGCACGATGCGGAACTCGCTGTGCCAGCCTCCATGGGAACGCACGGCGGCCTCGACGAGCGCGCGCCGCGCGTCGCGGTCTTCGGGATGCACGAGCTGCAGGCGCTGGTTGACGCTGCGGAACGATTCCCCGGGATTCAGCCCGTAGAGCGCTTCCATGCCCCGCGACATCGTCATCCGGTCGGCGGCGGGATCCCACGCCCAGGTCGCGGCGCGCCCGGCGACAAGCGCGGCGTTCACGCGTTCCTCCACGTCGCGCACCGCGGGGTCCGGTTCGCGGGGAGGACGCGGGCTCATGCGCTACCGGGGCACGTAGGCGACGGCCGGGTGGGTGACGAAGTGATAGAGGTTCGCGGGCGCCGTGGGGCCGACGCCCGCATCGCGCACGGCGAGCTCGGCCGTATCGACGCTCGCGCCGAGCGCGACGGGCACGCCGCGCACGCCGTGCAGCCCCGAGCGCCGTGCCGCTTCCTGCAGGAACAGCGTGCCGAAGGTGACGGCGAAGCGGCCGCACCACGTGACGCGATAACGGTCGGGATCGGCGGGATCCACCACGGCGGCGTAGAACCGCCGCGCCGAATCGACGTCCACGTCGCCCGCGAGCGTCTCGCGCACCAGCTCGCGATCGTGCGCGACGGCTTTCTCGAGCGCCTGCGCCCCGCCCGCGCCGTAGGGCGAATACTGGAAGTCGTCGCCGTAATGCGTGCCGTCGGTGGAGATCACGATCGCGACGTCGCGGCCGAGACGCCACCCGCGCTTCTTCATCGAGCCCTCGAGCGCCGCCGCGAGCGCGGAGGCCATCTCGCCCATGCGCTCGAACGAGGCGGCGGGCACGATGACCGGCACGATCTCGAGGCCGGGCTGCGCATGCTTCATGAAGTAGGCGATGCCCTCGAGGCTGTGCTCGCTGTCATGGGCCGCGGCATCCTTCACCGCCATGCCGGCGGGCAGCGCGGCGAAGAGCTCGTCGCGCAGCGGGGAAACCGCGATGTCGCCATCCGGAGAGCGCCACGCGCGATAGGGATCGAAGACGAGCTGGCCGCGCGCGCCGAAGCGTCGATAGCGGTGGAAGACGCCGACCAGGATCACGGTCCTCGCCGTCACGAGCGGAAAGATCCTGCGGTAGACGCGCGCCGCGTAGATGTAGTCGTCGTGCGGCCCGATGACGCCGGGCACGCCGGGCTCGACATCCGCGACGAAGGATTCGGGCATCGGGCCCTGCGCGGAGAGCTCCCAGACCTTCGCCATGGCCTCGCGCGTCGCGGCGTAGCCGACGGCATCGCGCTGGCCGCGCACCTCGTTCGTGGAGGCGATGCCCATGTCCGCGCGGACTTCGTCGAGCGAGGGACGGGCGGCGACGGCGACGGGCAGCGACATGGCGAGCAGCAGGGCCGGAATGCGGGTCATCCGCATTCTATAACCCGGCGCTGCCCGCGCCGGTGAGGCGGTGGTTCAGTTCGCGGCGTTCGCGACGCCGTAGGTGCTCTCGAGGTAGTTGACGTGCTGGACGCCCTGGGACACCGACTCGGTCATCGCGCCGCACAGCAGCACGAGGGCGAGCGTGACCCAGGCGAGATCCCCGTTGAACGGAATGCCGCCACCCGTGCGCGAACGGCTCGCGCCAAACATGTCCATCGTTGCGACTGCGCCCATGCTGGTCCCCTTTTTGTTCGTCGTGGCGTCCGCTCGCCTTCGTGCGGCGGCTCGCGGAAGGCATTTGGAACCGGCGGCGCTTTCGCCGCTGTCGGGCGCGTCACAAAAACGCGGCGTGTGCGATTACAGGGGCAATCGTCCCTGCGACAAGCGTCATCGATACGGTTTCGCGCCGCCAAAAGAAGAACGGGAGAACGGCCCCCCGCCGTCCCCCCGTTCCCGGAGCGATCCGATTCAGTGTCGCGTCGTCGCTTGCGCTATGTTCGTCGAGCCCGCCGGCGTGTCCGACTGCATGCCGTAGGTCGACTCCTGGTAAACCGCGCCATCGGAGCCCTGCGACGCGAATTCGAGCCACGCACCCGTGACCAGCACGACCACGAGCGCGATCCATCCCCCTGCTGTGCGCGCCATGCCCATCCCCCTTTTGTTGTGACTGCTGCGCGAACTGTGGGCCGGGGGGCGCGAGGCGGCTGTGGACTGGCGCACAAAAAGCGCGGCCCTTCCGTTACAGGCGCAACGGAGGGCCGCCGGGGATGGTTACTTGCGCAGTTTCGCCTGGTCCACGAGCACGGCGTAGGCGTATCCCGAGCCCACGTTCACGTCCGTCTTCACCGTACCGCTGGCCAATACAACGTCGCCGACCTTCGCTTCGTCGGTGGTGGTCACGATGATGTCGTGCGTGCCTTTGGCGGCCGCGCCCGAGCCATCCTGCAGGTGCAGCCAGTTCTTGCCGAGGATGCCCGAGTTCACCTTCACCACCTGGCCGCGGATGCTCACGGTCTTGTCCTTGAGCGCCGCCTTGTTGGCGAACACTTCCTCGACGGTCTTGCCGTCGGCGCCCGTCGCCTTCGCGATCTTGCCGATGGGGGCCGCGGCCGCCGCGGCGCCGGCCGAGGCGTGCGGATTGGCAGGCGCGGCGGCATCGGCCGCCTGCTGCTTCGCGCCCGATTCGTCGAGCGTCGCGAAGACGATGCGGTCGAACTTGCGCTTGAGCGCCTTGCTCTCGAAGTTGGTCATCACCATCGGCTCGTGGAAGGTGACCTGCTGGCCCTTCTTGAGCGAGGCCGACGGCACCGCGGCCCAGATCTCGCCTTCCTTCGTCTTCGCGCGGACGTACGTGTAACCCTCGACGTTCTGCACTTCGAGGACTTCGCCCTTGAGGGTCGTGGGGGCGGCCTGGGCGGCCAGGCCGGCGGCCATCAGGGCGGCGGCCAGCAGGACAACGGGCTTCATGCGGACTCCATGCGGATGATTTACGTCATGGTCGTCGAACGGCGCCCCGCGCGGGTTGCGCCGGATCAAGCCGGGGCCGCGTCCGCGGTCGGGAGCCGGTGGTCGCGGTACAGCTCCCGCAGCCGGGTCTTCAGCAGCTTGCCCGTCGCCGTGTGCGGCAGCTCCTCGACGAAGACCACGTCGTCGGGTATCCACCATTTGGCCACCTTGCCCTCGTAGAAACGCAGCAATTCCTCGCGCTCGACGCGCTGCCCCGGCTTGCGCACCACGAGGAGCAGCGGCCGCTCGTCCCATTTCGGATGGCGGCAGGCGATCACGGCGGCTTCCAGGACCGCGGGGTGGGCCATCGCGACGTTCTCGAGGTCGATGGAGCCGATCCATTCGCCGCCGGACTTGATCACGTCCTTGCTGCGGTCCGTGATCTGCATGTAGCCGTCGGCGTCGATGGTCGCCACGTCGCCGGTGGGAAACCAGCCGTCCGCGAGCGCGGTCGTGCCGGCCTTGTAGTACTCGCGCACGACCCACGGGCCGCGCACGTGCAGGTCGCCGAACGCCTTGCCGTCCCAGGGCAGCTCGCGCCCCTCCGAGTCGACGATCTTCCAGTCCACGCCGAAGACCACGCGCCCCTGCTTCTCCAGCATGCGCTGCTGCTCTTCGGCCGGGAGCGCGAGATGCTTGTTCTTCAGCTTGCAGATCGAGCCCAGCGGCGACATCTCGGTCATGCCCCACGCGTGGATGATCTCGACGCCGTACCGCTCGGAGAACGCGTGCATGAGCGCCGGCGGGCAGGCCGAGC
>DASTGG010000010.1:0-3703 GCA_035719385.1 Usitatibacter sp. | reverse complement strand
TTCATCGCCGCCACCGGCATGCTGCTGCAGCCGCTCAAGCGCCTCACCGGGATCAACGAGCACATCCAGAAGGGGCTCGCCGCCTGCGAAAGCGTGTTCGGGCTCGTGGACGAGCAGCCCGAGGACGATCGCGGCACCGTGACGCTGGAGCGCGCCCGCGGAGCGATCCGCTTCGACCGCGTGGCGCTCACGTACGCCGGCGCTTCGCGCCCCGCGCTCGACGGCGTGGACCTGGAGATCCGGCCCGGCGAGACCGTCGCGCTGGTAGGCCCGTCGGGCAGCGGCAAGTCGAGCCTCATCCACCTCCTGCCGCGGTTCTACCATCCGGATGCCGGCCGCATCACGCTGGACGGCCACGACGTCGAGGCGCTCACGCTGGAGAGCCTGCGGCGCCAGATCTCGCTCGTGTCGCAGAACGTGGTGCTCTTCAACGACACCATCGCGAACAACATCGCCTACGGGCGCGCCGAGCGGGTCACGCCGGAGGCCATCGTCGCGGCCGCGCGCGCCGCCCATGCCATGGAATTCATCGAGCCGCTGCCGCAGGGGCTCGACACCGAGATCGGCGAGAACGGCGCGCGGCTCTCGGGCGGCCAGCGCCAGCGGCTGGCGATCGCGCGCGCCATCCTGAAAGACGCGCCGATCCTGCTGCTCGACGAGGCGACCTCCGCGCTCGACACCGAAAGCGAGCGCGTGGTGCAGGCGGCCCTGGAGTCGCTCATGAGGGGGCGCACCACCATCGTGATCGCCCACCGCCTCTCGACCATCGAGAAGGCCGACCGCATCGTGGTGATGTCGCAGGGCCGCATCGTGGAGGTCGGCACGCATCGCGAGCTGCTCCAGCGCGGCGGCGTCTATGCGGGGTTGCACCGGCTGCAATTCGCCGCGACGGCATGAGGATCCTGCACACCGAGTCCTCCCTGGGCTGGGGCGGCCAGGAGATCCGCGTGCTCACGGAGGCGCGCGGCGTGGCCCGCCGCGGCCACGAGGTCGCGATCGCCGCGCCTGCGCAGTCGCGCATCTACGCGGCCGCGCCCGATTACGGCGTGCCGCGCATCGCGTTGCCCATCGCGCGCAAGAACGCCGGCGGCCTGCTCGCGGCGCGCTCGCAGCTGGCCGGGACGCGCTACGACGTCGTGAATACGCACAGCTCGACCGACAGCTGGCTCGTGGCGCTCGCCTGCGCGCTGCTGCGCGAGCGGCCCGCCATCGTGCGCACGCGCCACATCTCCGCCCCGGTGCCGCGCAATGCCGCGACGCGGTGGCTGTATCGCCAGGCCGTGCACACGGTCACCACCGGCGAGCGCCTGAGGCGGCAGGTGGTCGAGGAAACGGGCGTGGATGCATCGCGCGTGACCTCGATCCCGACCGGCATCGACCTCGAGCGGTTCAGGCCCGGCGACCGCACGGCCGCGCGCGCGGCGCTCGGCCTGCCGCCGGCCTTCATCGTCGGGATCGTGGCCACGCTTCGCAGCTGGAAGGGCCACGGGCACCTCCTCGAGGCGTTCGCGGGGCTCGCGCGCGAAGACCTCCAGCTGGTCATCGTCGGCGACGGACCGCAGCGCGAGGCGCTGGAGGCGAAGGCGGCGTCGCTCGGCATCGCGCCGCGCGTGCGCTTCGCCGGCAACCAGCGCGACGTGGCGCCGTGGCTGCAGGCCATGGACCTCTTCTGCCTGCCCTCCTACGCGAACGAGGGCGTGCCGCAGGCGCTCGCGCAGGCGATGGCGTGCGGCTTGCCCGTGATCTCGACACCGGTGGGCAGCATCGACGAGCTCGTGGACGACGGACGCACGGGCGTGCTGGTCCCGCCTTCGGACCCGGCCGCGCTGCGCGGCGCGATCGCCGCGTTGCTGGGCGACGAGGCGCGGCGCAAGGCGCTCGGCGAGGCCGCGCTGCTCGAGGCCCGCGCCCGCCTCGGCGAGGACACGATGGTCGATGCGATGATCCGCGTCTTCACCGCGGCCGCGTAGCGATGGCGAGCCGGTTCCTCACGCGCGCGTGGATCGTCTCGCAGGCGTTGCCGCGCCGGCTGCTGCGCCGGCGGCCGCGCGGGGCGCCGCGGCGCGTGCTCATCGCGCACCATCCGAAGATGATGGGCGACACGCTGCTCATGACGACCATCGCGGCCAAGGCGCGCCATGCCTGGCCCGACGCGCAGATCGTGATGACCGCGTCTCCCGCAGTGGCGCCGCTCTTCGCCGCGCGCCCCTGGAACATCGAGGCGATCCCCTTCGATCCCGCCGATCCCGCCACGCTGGCGGCGTACCGCCGACCCGGCGGCTACGACCTCGCCATCGTGCCCGGCGACAACCGTTATGGATGGTTCGCGCTGGCGCTCGGCGCGCGATGGATCGTGGGCTTCTCGGGGGACCGGCCGCGGTACAAGGACCTGCTCCTCGACGAGCGGCATGCGTATCCGGCCACGCCCGACGTGTGGCACGACATGGCCGCCGGCCTCATCGAAGGCGAAGAGGCACCGCCTTACGAGCCGGCGCAGTGGACGGCTCCGCCCTTTCGGCCCTTCGAGGTTCCGCAGCGCCCCTACGCGGTCATCCACCTGGGCGCGAGCTCGGTCCTCAAGCAGTGGCTTCCGGAGCGCTGGGCGGCCATTGCGGCGCACGTCGCTTCACGCGGCCTCGAGGTGGTGTGGACTGGCGGCCGCGGCGAGGAAGCGCTCGTGGAAGCGGTGGATCCACGAGGCGAGCGGCGCTCGTACGCGGGCCGGCTCGACCTCGCGCAGATGTGGCACCTGCTCGCGAACGCGCAGCTCCTCGTCACGCCCGACACGGGCATCTCGCACCTCGCGCGCATCACGGGCACGCCCGCGGTCACGCTGTTCGGCCCCGGCACGCCGCAGCTCATGGGCAGCGGCCGCTTCTTCCGCAACGCACCGTGGCGCGCCGTCGTGGTCGATCCCTTTCCGTGCCGCGACCAGCCGATCCTCTACAAGCGCCGCGTCGAATGGGTGCGACGCTGCTCGCGCACGACGCGCGAGTGCGCATCGCCGGCGTGCATGTACGCGATCGAGGTCCGCGACGTCGTCGCCGCGATCGGCGAGCTGAGGCCCGAGCTGCGATGAGCCGGCTCTCCGTCGCGCTCGTCACCTATCGCACCGAAGCATCGATGCTGGCGCGCACGCTCGATTCGCTGGCGCGCGCGGTGCAGGAGGCCCGCGCAGCCGGGCTCATGGACGAATGCCATGTGTCCGTCATCGACAACGGCCCGGAGGGCGAGCGCGCGCGCACCGCCGACGTGCTTCGCGCCTGGCCGCCCGAAACCGGCGCCATCGAGTTGCTCCAGGGGCATGGGAACGTGGGCTACGGGCGGGCCAACAATCTCGTGCTCGAGCGCCTGCGCTCGGACGTGCACCTCATCCTCAATCCCGACGTGGAGATCGCCGCCCACGCGCTTGCCGCGGCGCTGCGCGCGTTGATCGAGCACCCGGAAGTCGGGCTGGTGGCCCCGGCGGTGTTCGACGAGCGCGGCGAGCGGCAGTACCTGTGCAAGCGCTTCCCGTCGGCTTGGGTGCTGTTCCTGCGGGGCTTCGCGCCGCGCGCCCTGCGCGAGCGTTTTCGCCGCACGCTGGCGGAATACGAGATGCGCGACGCGATCGGCGAGCGCTTCCTGGCCGGCGTGCCGCTCGCGAGCGGCTGCTTCATGCTCGTGCGCACGGAGCTCTTCCGGCGGCTCGGCGGCTTCGACC
>DASTGG010000009.1:0-9125 GCA_035719385.1 Usitatibacter sp. | reverse complement strand
CGCCGCAGCGCCTGCGTGACGCACTCGTTCATCCGGCGGCGGAACTCTGCGCTTTCGAGCTGCGCGAGATTCGTGTCCAGCCGATGCACCAGCACGCCGTTCGCGTGCGCCACCAGCTCCGGATCGTCGAGCGCGGCCAGGCGCAGCGCGAATTCGACCACGCCCAGCCATCCCGGCTCGCGCAGTCCGCCCATGCCCAGGCAGCGCTCGCGCCGGATCGCGCACAGCCCGGCCACGTACGGCCGGTGACGCAAGAGCTCGGGAGAGAAGCCCGGCTTGAACACGGGATCGTAGCGCTCGCCGCGCGCGCTCAGCGCGTCCTCGTCGGCGTAGATGAGCGCAGCCTTCGGATGGGCGCGCGCGCATTCTTCGAGGATCGCGAGCGCATCGCCTTCGAGCCTGTCGCCGGCCTGCATGAGCGCGATCCAGTCGCCTTCGCACCGGGCGATCGCCTGGTTCAGCGCGCGCGCGTCCTGCGGCGCCTCGCCCGGCGCCGGCAGCACCACCACGGGCATCGACGCCTTCGGCCGGAAGCCCTCGCGCGCCGCCGGCTCCGCGCGCAGCCAGCGGTCGTAACCTTCGTCGCCGAGGGGCGTGCAGCGCCGGCCGGATGGCACACGCAGGAATTCGTCCACGCCGGCCACCTCGATCGGCTCCGGCGTGGCGGCCGCGGGCCGGCCTGCGAGCTCGCGATAGAGGGCGAGGTATTCGGCGGCGTTCTGCGCGAGCGTCTTGGGCCGCTCGCGCCCGATCGAGGCGGCGGCGCGCGCCAACGCCTGCCGGTCGTCGCGCAGCCGCAGCAGCAGGCGCGCCATGCCCTCGATGTCGCCGGGCTCGAAGAGGAAGCCATTGTCGCCGTCGCGGATGCGCTCGGGGATCGCGCCGATGCGCGCCGCCGCCACCGGGATGCCGAGCGCGTGCACCTCGTCCAGCGTGAGGCAGAAGCTCTCCTCGAGCGGCGTGGGGATCAGGACGAGGTCGATGCCGCGCAGGTGCTCCGCGAGCGCGGGAACGGTGTAATCGCCGTGCAGTGTGACCCGCGCGGCCGCGGCGGCCTCGCGCAGGCGCTCGTCGACCGCGCCCCAGGCCTCGAAGACGATGCGCTGCCCTTCGAGGCGTTGCGCGACCTGCAGGAAATGGTGCCCGCCCTTCTGCGGGCTGAAGCGCCCGACGTACGCGACCGTGAGCAGCGGGCGCGCCGCGGGGCGATGCATGCGCGGCAACGCGTGCACGCCGTGCCCGAGCACGCGCGTCCTTTCCGCCGCCGCGCCGAAAGCCGCAGCCACGCGATCGGCCATGAAGCGCGACGGGCACACGATGGTGTCGGCCGCTGCGACCGCGCGCGAAGCAGCCGCGAAGCGCTCCTCGATGAAATCCGCGATGCCGCCCACGTTTCCACCCTGCGCGACCGTGAAGCTCTTTCCGCGCAGGCATTCGATGCACCCTGCATCCGTGCCGCGCGCGACGGCGCGGCCGCACGGCCCGCCCCCGCGCGCGACCATGTTGTAGTCGGCGCACATCCAGCCCATGTCGTGCACGCTGAGGACGACGCGAGCGCCTGACTCGCGCGCGAGCACCGGCAGGTGTAGCGAGTTCCAGCCGAGCGGCGAATGGAGATGCACGACGTCGTAGCCGCCGGCGAGAAACTGCGAGAAGGCGCGCTCCACCGACGCATCGCGCACGCTCGCGCGGAACTCGAGCACGTGCACGCCGGGCGTCACGATGTCGCGATTGAGTCGCGAGAGGCGCAGGTGCGGTGCCGGGCGCTCCTGCGCGAGGTCGGTCCAGCCCGACGGATACCCGCGCGGGACGATCACGTTGAAGGCGACGTCGCGCCGCAGCGCCTCGATCATCGCGCGCGTGTGCTGCTCGACGCCGCCATGGGAATCGAATGCGTGCATCACGTGCAGCACGCGCGGTCGCCCGGGCAGCCGCTCGCGCTCGCACGCCGCGTTGATGCGCTCGATCGCCGGCCGCAGCGGGTTGGCGCGCATCCACGCGGACACGCCGGGCGTGTAAGCGGGCCATCGCCGGTCGAGCAGGCGCCGGTTGTGCTCGCGCGCCGCGTCCAGCCCCTGCACATCGCCGAAGGACGCCTCGCCGGCATGGTGCACGTACACGTCGTCGCAGCAGGCGATGGCGAAGCCGAGCGCGAGCGCGCGCATCGCGAGGTCGTTCTCCTCGCCGTAGCCGCGGCCGTAGGCGGCGTCGAGCGGACCCGCCGCCTGCAGGAGCGCGCGCCTCACGAGCATGCAGAAACCCACGGCGGTCGGGATGCGGGGGTAGCGCGGCACCGCGGCGGCCGCGCGCACGCACGCCGCGATCGCGTCCGGATCGTGGCGCCCGAACAGCGCGCCGATGGCGGGCACGCTGAGCAGCGTCGCGTTGTTCGAGAGGGGGCACACGATACCGATGGCGGCGTCGCTATCGCGGCAGCGCTCGAGCCCCTCGATCCAGCCGGCGGTCACTTCGGTGTCGGCGTTCAGTAGGACGACGTCCGCCGTCGTTCTCGCGAGAGCCGCGTTCACGGCGCCGACGAAGCCCGTGTTCGAGGGGTTCTCGAGCACGGCCGTGCCGGGTCGCCCCTGCGCGAAGCGCTGCAACAGCGGCGGCACGCGCGTATCGGTGCTGGCGTCGTCGACGAGCCAGATGCGATGGTCCGCCGGCGTATGGCGCTCGAGCGCGTCGAGGCACCGGACGAGCGCGTCGTGCCCGTTGTAGACCGGGACGACGATCTCGCAGGGGACGGCTTGCGGCGCCGCGCGAGCTAGCGCGGCGGCCATTGGCTGCCGGCGGGCGCCGGCGCGGCGGCCGCCCGCCGCTCCCTTTCCTGCAGCAGCATCGCGAGCCGCGCTTGCGCCTCGAGGTACGCCTTCTCCACGCGCTCGGCGTGTACCCTCGCCTCCGCGAGCAGGCGCTCGAGGTTCTCGCATCCGCTCCAGACGCGATGATCCTGGTCCGCCAGCAGCGAGAAGGGCGCACCGATGCGCTCGATCGCTTCGGCCGTGGATGCGCACACGGCGATGAAATAGATCGGATCGGGAACACCTTGCACGGCGTCGGCGCCGCTATCCGCGCGCGCCTGCAGCAGCTGCGCGCTCGCGGCACGCGCTTCGAGCGGCCAGACGGCCGAATAGACGTCCACGCGCTGCCCGAAAAGCCTCGCATGCGGGAAGCGCTCGCCGAGCGCCTCCACGAATCCGGCCTCGTACATCTCCGACGGGTGATAGGGATTGTGATAGCCCGTCTTGTCGGTGTAGAGCGCCTTGTTGGGCGTGGAGACGACGAACACGCCGTCGCGCCGAAGCACGCGCGCCGCCTCGGCGATGAGCGCGCGCGGATCCTCGAGGTGCTCGAGCGTCTCGAAGGAGACGAGCAGGTCGACGCTCGCATCCTTCACCGGCAGGGATTCGCAACGGCCTTCGACGAACTCCAGGTTGGCCGCCGCGCCGTAGCGCCGGCGCGCGAGCGCCACCGTTTCGGCCGACGCGTCGACGCCGGTCACGTGCGCGGCGGCGCGCGCGAGCAGCGCCGAGCCGTAGCCCTCGCCGCAGGCTGCATCGACGACCGACCGTCCGGCGGCGAACGCCGTGGCGAAATGGTATCGATGCCAGTGCTCGTACCAGATCTGGCCTTCGGTGCCGGGCACGAACCGCTCGAGCTCTTCCATGGTGGGTCCAGTGTAATCCGGCCGCCCGGAATTGTTACCATGCCCCCATGATCGAAACCATCGTCCGCGAGCGCGCCGACGGGCTCGTCCGCACGCTCCTCGACTCGGTGCGCATCGCCTCGGTGAGCCTCACCGGCGAGGGCATCGCCGACCAGGTCGCGTTCCTCACGCAGCGGCTCGAGGGCTGGGGCTTCGGCGTGGAGGTGCATCCCACCTCGAGCCACCCGATCATCTTCGCGCAGACGGGTCCGGCGGATGCGCGTTTCACCTGGCTGCTCTATGGCCACTACGACGTGTATCCCGCCGACGAGAAGCAGGAAGGCTGGCGCACGAAGCCCTTCGAGCCGGTGGTCGAGGGCGACCGCATCTGGGGCCGCGGCGCGGGCGACAACAAGGGGCAGCACCTCGCGATGCTCTCGGCGATCGCGGTGTGGCGCGAGGTCCGCGGCGAGCTGCCGATCCGCGTGAAGGTGATCCTCGAGGGCGACGAGGAGACGGGCAGCGTGCCGCTGCCGAAATTCATCGAGGAGAACCGCGCGCGGTTGAAGGCGGACCTCTGCTGCTATTCGGACGGCCCGATGTTTCCCAACGACCAGCCGGTGCTGCTCATGGGCGTGCGCGGCAACCTCGGGCTCGAGTTCGCCGCGAAGGGCGCGAAGCGCAACCTGCACTCCGGCAATTTCGGCGGCGTGGCGCCCAATCCCACGCTCGAGCTGATCCACCTGCTCGCCGAGATGGTCGATCGCGACGGCCGGCTGCAGGTGCCCGGCGCCGGCTACGCGGACGTGAGCGTGGCAGCCGCGGATCTCGAAGCGGTGAAGCGGCTGCCGCTCGACCGCGACGGCTTTCGCGACAGCGTGGGCGTCGAGCCCACGACGGGCGGCGACGCGGCGCTCTTCCACGAGCGCCTCATGCTGCGGCCCGCCTTCAACGTGTCGGGCTTCAACGCGGGCTACACGGGCAAGGGCCAGAAGAACATCATCTTCAGGGAAGCGCTCGCGAAGGCGGACATCCGGCTCGTGGGCGGGCAGGATCCGGAGCGCGTCTACGAGGCGATCCGCGACTTCGCGAAGCGGCGCGGCTACGACGGCATCGAGATCCGCCGCCTCAAGGGCACGCCCGCCTCGCGCACGCCGCTCGACCACCCGATGGTGCCGCGCGTGAAGGCGGCGGTGGCGAAGGGATTCGGCCGCGAGCCTCTCGTCGTGCCCTCGCTCGGCGGCACCACGCCGGATTTCGTCTTCACGCGAATCCTCGGGCTGCCCTCGATCGTCGTGCCGCTCGCGCCCTACGACGAGAACAACCACGCGCCGAACGAATCGACGAAGGTGTCGCTCTTCCTCGCGGGGGTGCGCTCGGGACTGCACCTCATCGAGGCGCTGTCGAAATAGCGCGACGCGCGCCGCTTCAGACGGCGATCTTCTGGTCGGCTATGAAGTCGCGGACGACTTCCTCGAAGCTCGCGTCCGCCTTGAAGCCCATGGCATTCGCGCGCTCGGTGCGGAAGCGCACGGGCCACGTCTGCACGATGCCGTTGATGCGCGCATCGGGAACGAAGCGCACGCGCTTCACGGCCTTGTCGCCCGCGATGCGGCCCATCGCATCGAGCATCTCGCGCACGCTCACGGTGATGCCGGGCAGGTTCACGACGCGGCTCGACGGCCACGCGGAAGCCGGCAGGTCGTGCGCGTGCATGAACGCCTCGACCACGCGCCGCGGCGAGAGCACCCAAACGCCGGTCGTCTCGGGCACGGGGCAATCGGTATCGACGCCGGTCAGCGGCTCGCGGATGATGCCGCTGGCAAAAGAAGAAGCCGCGAGATTGGGCTTGCCGGGACGCACGACGATGGTCGGCAGGCGCAGCGAGCGCCCGTCGATCATGCCCTTGCGCGTGTAGTCCGCGATCAGGTACTCGTTGATGACCTTCTGCGTGCCGTAGGAGGTCTGCGGCGTGGGCGTGATCGAGTCGTCGAGCACGTCGGGAAGCTTCCCGCCGAACGCCGCCACCGAGCTCGCGAAGACGAACTTCGGCGCCTTGGCGAGCTTGCGGCACGCCTCGAGCAGGTTGCGCCCGCCGTCGAGGTTCACGCGGTAGCCCAGGTCGAAATCCGCCTCGGCGCCCCCGCTCACGACGGACGCCAGGTGGAAAACGCTATCCGTGTCCGGCCGCAGCGCCTTCGCGATGACCTCGGGCGACGGCAGCTCGCCGCGGATGCATTCGAAGCGGCCTTCGAGGCCGGGCGGGAAGTTCGTGTCGAGGAGGGTGATGCGGGCCTTGGGATCCCGCGCGGCCAGCGCGGCGGCGAGCCGGGAGCCGATGAAGCCTCCGCCGCCGGTGATGAGCGCGTTCATCCGCGCAGGATATCCCGCTTTGCACGGTCGTGACGAGGGGTGCCCGCGTGTGCGCCGCACCCGTGCCTTTGCACGGTCGTGACGAGGGGTGCCTGTGTGTGCGGCCCCTTGATGGTGTCGGAACCCCTTGAAGAATTTGGCAGGATTTCAGCGGGGCTTCGATAGCGAACTACTGCTACGGGGGCTTCAGAAGCAAAGACCTTCATCAGGGCGTCGATTCTGCGGGCAACCACCTCGGGGGCCGCACAACAGGCACGCCCTCGTCACGACCGAGCCTGGCGGACCGCTGGCGCGGCTTTGGAGGTTTTGGGTGATTGGATTCCCGCCTGCGCGGGAATGACGGATGTGCGCGGGAACGATGGATGCGCGCGGCAATGAGATGGTGGCGGCCCGCGTTGACTGCGCGAGCAGTCTGTAGCGGCGAACCTCCAAACAGCAGGTCGCAGCGCGACTCGGCACTGGACATCGGCGAGGGCCGTCCGTTTCTCGAGCGGCCCGGAGGTGGTTGCCCGCAGAATCGACGACCAAATGAAGGTTTTCGCTCGCTGGGCCCCCGTAGCAGTGGTTCTGTATCGAAGCCCCGCTGCAATCCTGCCCAATTCTTCCGCCCTAGCAGACGTCGTCAAGGGCCGCTCGAAAACGGACCCCTCGCCGATGTCCTGTGGAGCGTGGAAGCGCAAGCGACACCGCGCCTACGCGTGTGCCTCGATCCGGTCGCGCCCGCCGCGCTTCGCCTCGTACAGGCGCCGGTCGGCGATCGCGAAGACATGGTCCCAGTCGCGGCCGTCGCCGGGGTAGAACGCGACGCCGCCGCTGATCGTGGCGCGCACCGTGACGCCGCCCGCGACCACGACCGCCTGCCGCGCCACGGCCGTGCGGAAACGCTCCGCCGCATCGAGGGCCCCTTCCCGCCCCTGGTCCGGGAGGATGAGGACGAACTCCTCGCCGCCGATGCGGCCCAGCACGTCGTGCGCGCGCTTGGTCTCGTCGAGCGCGCGCGCAACTTGCTTCAGCACCGCGTCGCCCGCGTTGTGACCATGCCGATCGTTGATCTGCTTGAAGCGGTCGATGTCGAGCACGGCCAGGGCGAAGCCGCCGCCCGCGCGTTCGGCGCGCGCGATCTCCTCGCGGAAGCGCAGCATCACCGAGCGGCGGTTCGGCAGGCCGGTCAGGAAGTCCGTGTGCGCCACGCGCGACAGGTCCGCCTGCATGAGCCGCACGTCGACCCACATGAGGGCGAGCGTCGCGGCCACGCCGTTGATCATCTGGATGATCGAGAAGAGCGAGATGGTGAAGTCCACCTTCTGCGGATCCACGCGCCCGCCGCCCTCGTAGCCCATGATCGGCAGGCGCAGGATCCAGGTCGCCACGGCGGCGGACATGCACACGGCGACGAACCACGAGGCCGCGTGGGCGTCCTGCGGTCCCTCCCGCCAGATCTTCCAGCCGGCGACGACGAACACCGCCACGCCCATCGCGGTGGGCGCCACGAGGTTCACGAGCGCGGCATGCCAGTCGGCGAAGTTGGCATACGCGAGCAGCGCCACGATGGCGAGCATCGCGGCATCCACCGGCAGGCGCGGCAGGTCGTAGCGCGTATGCGAGAGCACGCCGGTCGCGCAAAGGACTGCCGCGAGCGTGATCAGCGAATTGCCGAGCGTGAGGGTGAAATGGCGGGGCAGCCAGTTGCCCAGGATCGTCACGAACAGGCCCGCCGCGTAGACGACGAGGCCCCATCCCCACCACCGCAGCGCGGGCGACTTGTGCTCGCCCTTCGCGATGACGAGGCACAGCACGCCCAGCATGACATGCAGGACGAGCAGCGCGAGGACGAGGGTCTGCGCGCGCGACAAGGGCGACGGATCGGCGAGCCGCCTGGACGGTCCCTAGATCGCCGCGATGGCCATGATCTCCACGCGGTATTCCGCGTTCGCGAGCTTCGCCTGGATGGTCGCGCGCGCGGGCGTGTGGCCGGGCGGGACCCATTTCTCCCAGGCGGCGTTCATGCCGGCGAAGTCGCCCATGTCGCGCAGGAAGATCTGCGCCGACAGCAGGCGCGTCTTGTCGCTGCCGACCTGCTTGAGGTTCTTCTCGATCTTGGCGAGCACCTCCTCGGTCTGGCCGGTCACGTCCTTGGACGTGTCGTCGGGCACCTCGCCCGCGAGGTAGATCGTGCCGTTGTGCACGACGATTTCCGAAAGGCGCTTGCCGATGTTGTGGCGCTGGATGGTCAAGTCGGTTTCTCCTTGTGGATGGGATCCCGGACCATCGCCGGCACGCCGGCCTCCGGGATGACATTGCGCACGGTGTCCGGGATGACGCTGTGCGCGTGCGCCTTGAAGCCCAGGCGCTGCAGGGCGCTCACGATCTCCGCGACGTGCGCATGATTCCGCGTTTTCAGCACCAGGTCCACCTCCGCGTTCTGCACCGCGAGCTCGGTGAAGGCGCGCTGGTGGTAGACCTGCTCGATGTTCGCGTTCTGCTCGGCGACGCACGCGGTCACCTTCGCGAGCGAGCCCGGCAGGTCGCGCACCTCGACGATGACGCGCGCGAGGCGCCCGGCGCGCACCATGCCGCGCTGGACGATCTCGGCGAGCATCAGCGGGTCGATGTTGCCGCCGCCCAGCACCAGGCCCACGCGCCGTCCGCGGAACTTCCGCGGGTTGCGCAGCACCGCGGCGAGCGGCGCGCCGCCCGCGCCCTCGACCACCGTCTTCTCGATCTCGAGCAGCATCACGATCGCCTCCTCGATGTCGCCTTCGTCGACGAGGAGGATTTCCGAGACGTTGCGGGCGATGATCTCGCGCGTGAGCCTGCCCGGCTCCTTGACGGCGATGCCCTCGGCGATCGTGGAGGCGGCGAACGTGGCCTGCGTGCCCTTCATCGCGTGGTACATGCCGGGGAAACGCACCATCTCCACGCCGACGACCTCGATGTCCGGCTCCATCGCCTTCGCCGCGATGGAAATGCCGGAGATGAGCCCGCCGCCGCCGATCGCCACGATCAGCGCCTCGAGCCCCGGGTGCTCCTGCATCATCTCGAGGCCGCACGTGCCCTGCCCGGCGATGATCTTCTCGTCGTCGTAGGGATGCACGAGCGTGAG
>DASTGG010000008.1:0-16658 GCA_035719385.1 Usitatibacter sp. | reverse complement strand
AACTCGAACTCGATGGTCTGGCCCGGCGCGATCGAATGGTACTTGTCCTGCGGCGAGACCATCGCCGCGTGGAAGTCCATCGAGTGCATCATCGGCGCCGCCGTGAGCCGCAGGCCGGGCGCGGCCTCGTCGCTGCGGTTGGTCATGACGAACCTGATGCGGTCGCCCACCCGCGCGCGGATCGTGGGGCCCGGCACCTGGTCGCCGAACGTCCACGCGCTGTAGCGCACGCCGGGGGCGATCTCGATGATCTTGTGCGTCGTGTCGAGGCGCACGGTCTTCACCGGCGACGGATCGAGGGGATTGACCCTGGCACCGAGGCTGAGCGAGCTGCCCTCGGCGAACGGCCCGGAATGCCGCGTGTTGGTGGTCTTCGACGGCCCGGGCCTGAAGTCCATGTTCGACACGTCGTACTTGTCCGGCGATTGCGCGGCGGCCATGCCCACGGTGAACGAAAGCGCAAGCAATGAAGCCGTGAATCTGCGTCGCATCAAGCTCCTCCAGTCGATGGTTGACCTACTGCCAGCTCACCGCGCCGAAGCGGTCGTGCCCCAGCACCGTGTAGAAAAGCCCGATCGTCTCGCGGCGCTGGTGGATGGCGCCCGGGATGTCGGGGTAGCGCGCGTCGCGGAAGTTGCCCAGGTACTTGACCGAAATGGCATGCCGCTTGTACACGCGCACGGTGAGCGCCGCGTCCACGCGCGCGATGTTCTCCTGGCCGCCGCGCTGCGCTGCGGCGACACGGCTCACGTACCACTCGCGGCCCGCCACGTCGATCGCCGCCACGTCCCCGAAGACCACGCGCAAGGCCACGAGCGCGTGCGGTGCGAGGCCATAGTGGAATTCGTTCGTGTCGGCGCTGCGGATGGTGCTGGCCGCCGTATACCCGAGGCCGCCCGCCACCGTTCCCATCAGCTCGATCACTTTCGTGAGCGTCCATTGGGCCGTGGTGCCGAGGGACAATGCCGTCGTCGAGACGCGAAAGGTCTGCGGCTGGATGTAGTCGTAGTGGCCGTACAGGCCCCAGATGCCGCGATAGCCCTGCCCGGCCTCGTAGGCGCGCCCGAGCAGCAGGCCGCGCGTGAGCACGTTCTCGAAGCCGTTCGCGCTCGAGGCCGTCGCCTGGAACGTGAAATAGTCGAATGGGCGCGCGTACTCGTAGTCCTTCTTGCCGGGCAGGCCGTACTCCATGAAGAAGTCGGCGAGCGCCTCGTTGCGATGCAGCGTCGCGGTGGACGAGCCCACGTCACCGTGCGGGCTGCCGCTCGCGCCGAGCTGCATGCGGGTGAAGTACACCGGCCCGCGGCTCGGGAACACGAGGCGGAAGCGCTCCCCGAACGCCGCGCGATTGAAAGCGACCGGCGGCGAGATCACGCCCGCCGCGATCTCGCGCCAGAAGGGCGTGAGCCCCTCGTGCTCGAGCGCGAGGTTCGCCATGCGGAATAGCGCCTCGCCCAGGAACGACCCGCCGATGCCGGTGTTGATCTGGTCGTTGCGAGACGGCGGCGTGGTCTCGCCGGCGATCTCCCAGAACGCGCTGCCGAGGAACGTGTACGCGAGGCCGTGCCAGTAATCGAGCCCCGAGGCGCGCGCGAAGCCGTGGTACATCGACCCCTGGTAGGGATGGCCGAACTGGTTCACGACGAAGGGGTCGTTGTCCACGACCCAGCCCGATCGCAGGTTGCGGCGGATGCTGTGGATGTTGCTGTCGAAGTCGCAGCAGCCGAAGTGGCGCCGGTCCCACTGGTTCAGCAGGAAATCGAACGCGACGATCTCGCCGGCGGGAATCCGGTAGCTCTTGCGCGCGTCGATGCGCTCGCCCAGGTCCGGCAACGGCTCGCGCGGGCGCGGCACCGATTCGAGCTCGAGCGCCGCGAACGACCACGGGAAAGCGCGCCCGGGAGCCTCGCCGGCATGGGCCGGCGCGATCGCCACGACGAGGCAGGCGAGGAAGCTGCGACATGCGAGCTGCGCCGGCATGGGAATAGCTCTCGCGACGAGGAGCGCGAGAGCTTATCCCATTCCTCCCTGCAGCGGTGCCTTGCCTAGTAGAGCGGCGAATTGTCCGCCTTGCGCGCGGTGCCGCCGTCCCGGTCGCTCGAACGGGAGACGGACACCGCGCGCGCGTCTATCGATTGCGCCGCCACGCCGGCGTGCGCGTGCGTCTCTGCGCCCGCCTCGTCGCGCGGCCACGCGGCGAAGATGATGATGGTGAGCACGAGCACCACGATCGCGACGCCGCGAAGCACCTCGTCGTCCACGTGCGTGTACGTCGGCGTGTCGCGCCTGGCCGGACCGAGCGCCTCGCGCGTCAAGCGTTCGATGCGTGCGTTAGTCATTGGCCACCTCCGTGGATGCCTGTGCGTATTTCGGCTGGCTGTCGGGGCCCGCCTCCGCCACGAAAACGCCGCAGGCGATCGTGAGCAGGATGGAAGCGAGCACCACGCCGCAGGCCAGACTGTCGTTGCGGTTTGCGTGCCCTGGGGCTTGCGGGTTGTCCGTCTTGTTCATGTCCTTCTCCTCGGTTGCGTCGCATCGGGTGCGCCGCCCTCGCGGGCAGCGCACCCTTCTGCGGTCTCACTCCGACTCGTCGCTGCCGGCTTGCGCGAGCACGTTGCGGTTGCACTCCGCGGGCATCGAGACGTTGGGCGACACGTCGCCGTCGCTGATCTCGAGCTGGCGCTTGAACCACGCGGCGCGGGTGGCTTCCGCGCAGGTCGGCGCGTGCGCTTCGACCGCCGGTTCGTACTTCAGGCCGGACGGGATGTCGTATTCGCCGCCGCCATCGGCGAACGAGACGACCGGGAGAAGCGTGAGGCCGGCGAAGGCCACCAGGGGCACGATGCTGCGTTGCAGTTTGGGGGACATTTGGTTCTCCTTGAGTTCGAGGGTTGGTGGGGTGCAGCGGGACCCACTTTCCTCTCCGGGACCCCTCCAGGTCCTTTAGCCCGCCTTAAACGTTCTGAATCGCGGCCGGCCCGTGTAACATGGGCCTGCGCCTCGGGCGTACGCCCTGACAGGGGAGGCTGCGTGGCCGCGTGTTACCGGTTCGGCCGGGTCGAGGTGCGACCCGCGGAACGACAACTACTGGTGGAAGGGCGCCCGGCCCCCCTCGGCGCTCGCGCCTTCGATGTGCTCATGGCGCTCATAGACCGGCGCGATCGCGTCGTGACCAAGGACGAGCTGCTCGACGTCGTGTGGCCCGGGCTGGTGGTCGAGGAGAACAACCTGCAGGTGCAGGTTTCGACGTTGCGCAAGCACCTGGGCGCGCGTGCCGTCGCGACCATTCCGGGCCGCGGCTACCGCTTCACGCTCGAGCCCGAATCGCCCGACGCGACCTCGGGCCCGGTCAGCGCGCCGCGGCACAACCTGCCCGCGCAGCTCAATCGATTCATCGGCCGCGAACGCGAGCTCGTCGAGGTCAAGACGCTCCTCGCCCATACGCGGCTGGTCACCCTCACCAGCCTCGGCGGCACCGGCAAGACGCGGCTCTCGCTGCAGGTCGCGCACGAGCTGGTCGCGCAGTTTCCCGACGGCGCGTGGTTCGTCGAGCTCGCGCCCGTGGCCGACGAGTCGCGCGTGCCCCATGCGGTGGCTGCCGTGCTCGGCGTGCAACACGAAGCGGGCGGCTCGGTCATCGACGCGCTCACGCGCTGGGCGCGCGATCGCAACCTGCTGCTCGTGCTCGACAATTGCGAGCACGTGCTGCGCTCGGCCGCCGACCTGGTGAAGCAGTTGCTGCAGGCGGCGCCTTCGCTCCACGTGCTCGCCTCCAGCCGCGAAGCCTTGCGCGTGAACGGCGAGACCGTGTATCCCCTGTCGCCGCTGCCCACGCCCGACCTTCGCTACGCCACCTCCACGGCCATCCTCGAGGAATACGACGCCGTGCGGCTCTTCGTCGATCGCGCGACGGCGGCGAACGGCAGCTTCCAGCTCACCGATTCCAACGTCCCCGCGGTCGCGGCCATCTGCCGCCGGCTCGACGGCATTCCGCTTGCGATCGAGCTCGCGGCGGCGCGCGTGCGTGCCCTCTCGGTCGAGAACATAGCGGCGCGCCTCGACGATCGCTTCCGGCTGCTGACGGGGGGGGATCCGACCACCGCGCCGCGCCAGCAGACGCTGCGCGCTTCGCTCGATTGGAGCTACGAGCTGCTAGTGCCCGCGGAGGCGACCCTGCTGCGCCGTCTCGCGGTCTTCGCGGGCGGCTGGACGCTCGAGGCTGCCGAGGTGGTCGCCGCGGGCGGCGAAGTGGACAGCGCGGGCGTCCTCGACCTGCTCACGCGGCTCGTCGAGAAATCGTTCGTCGACATCGACGCGTATGGCGAGCGCTATCGGCTGCTCGAAACGGTTCGGCAGTATGCACTCGAGAAGCTGGAAGCATCGGGTGAAGCAGCGGCCGTGCGCGAACGCCATTTCGCGTTCTACGTCGACTTCGCGCAGAAGGCGCGACCGCACCTCGCCGGGCCGGATCAGGCGGCCTGGCTGCAGCGCATGGACCAGGATCTCGAAAACCTGCTGGCGGCGCACGCCGCGGCGAGCGGACCCGGCGCGCAACGGCTCGTCACGAGCATCCGTCATTACTGCCTCAACCGCGGCCTCGGCGCACTCGCGCACCGCATGGCATGTGACTCGCTCGCGAGGCTCCCTGAGCGCAATCGGGCCCGATGCGACGCGCTCTTCGATGCCGGCCAGATCAGCCACTTCATCGGCCGTGACGTCGAAGCCCGGAAATACCTCGAGGAGAGTCTCGACATCGCCCGCCAGCTCGGTGATCGCGCCGCCCAGGCGGTAGCGCTGCAGCCGCTGGGCATGGCCTGCCTCGCCCTGGGCGACCTTGCCGCCGCGCGTCCCCATCTCGAAAACGGTGTCGCCATGGCGCGGGAAGGCGGGCACGATCGCGAAATCGCCGCGGCATTGAACGCCCTGGGCCAGGTGCCTCGCCTCGAGGGCAACTTCGACGGCGCCGCGGAGCTCTACGAAGAAGCGGTGACTCGCGCGCGCCGCCTCGATGATCGCGAGACCGTCGCGATCGGGCTGCTCAACCTCGCGATGGTCGCCGTACGGCGAAAGCCCGCCGAGCGGGCGCGCCTCACGCTCGAGGCACTGCAGATCGCCGAGGAGCTCGGCTCGCGATACGTGGGCCAGAGCGCGCTCGACGTCTGCGCCGGATTGTGCGCGCTCGTGGGCGACGCCCGGCGCTGCGCGCGCTTCTACGGCGCATCCGAAGCACAGAGCGCGAGAACGGGACTGCGCCGCGACGCCGCCGATGAAGCGTTTCTCTCGCCGCTGCTCGGTGACGCCCGGAAGCGCGGCGATGCGGCAGCGTTCCTGGCTGCGGAAGCGGAGGGGCGCGCGCTGGCCTATGAGGAAGCGATCAGGGAAGCACGCGCCTGCCTAGAGAAGTTCAGTTGTTGACCACGCCTGGATCGACGTGGCAGCGGTCGTTGGTGCCGTCCTTCTCGACCGTGATTTGGTACTTGAAGTAGCCGAGGGTCTGGTGCGAGTCGTTGACGACCTCGGTCTTCGGACCCTTGGCGCCCGGCGCGAAGTCGCGCGGGTTGTTATTGAAGGCGATGCCGCCGCCCGGCGGGAAGTGATACCCCGCCGTTCCCAGGTTGAAGCGGATGGCCGCCGGATGCTTCACTTCGAGCGGATCGCGATCCGCAGCGATCGCGCAATTGCCTGTCACGGTGATGGTTACATCGCAATCGGGCGGGCACGTCCCCCCGATCCTGTCTCCCGGTGCCGCGCATCCCGCTGCGAAGATGGCCAGGCCTACCACCGCTCCAATGACTGCCGTCCTTTTCATGCGCAGCCTCCCGATTCTTGTTCGCGGTCGCGACCCCGCCCCGCGGATGCGGGACGACCAAGGCTCGCGCGCCGCCGCAATAGTAGACCGGCTCGTTGGGGAGAGCGAGTCCCGCACCGGCGGTTCACATAACGCAACCGCGCGGCCGCGGCGTAGGAGCCGTCCGACTTGCAGGGGGTGGCCATGAGCGTAGCCTGCGTGGATGACCGCAGCATCGCCGGCCTCGTCGACCACCACTTCCATCCGCGCGAGCAGCTTCTGGTCGAACCTGCGGCCGCGCGAGCACCTGCTGCAATGCTATGCCCACGAAGACGCGCTGCTCGATGCGCTCGAGGGATTCGTGAGCAGCGGGCTGCGCGCGGGCGACGGCGTGGCGGTCCTCGCGACGGCGACGCACCTGCACGAGCTCGAGAAGCGCCTGCGCGCGCACTGGCTGGACATCGACCGCGCGCGCTGGGAACAGCGCTACAACCCGCTCCTGGCGCAGGAAGTGCTCGAGAAATTCATGGACGAGGACGGCCTGCCGGACGAGGAGCGCTTCCGGGCCGTGGTCGACGACCTTCTCGCGACCGCGCGCGGCACCGGCCGCAAGGTGCGGTTCTTCGGCGAGATGGTCAACGTGCTCTGGGCGCGCGGCGACATCGCCGGCTCGATCCAGCTCGAGAACCTCTGGTGCGGGTTCCTGCTCGATAACGACGCGCAGCTCTTCTGCGCCTATGCCCGCGAGCTCTTCGGCGAAAGTGCCGGCACCACGCTCAGGTGCCTGCGCGACCTGCACACGATGGTGCTGCCCGGCTGAGCGTCACTGCGCCGTGGCGCCGCTGTCGTGCGCCACCTTGCTCCATTTCGCGATCTCGCTCTTCATGAAAGCGGCGAACTCCTCGCGGGAGTCGCCGACCGTCGTGAACGCGAGCGAAGCGAATTTCTCCTTCACCGCCGGATCCTGCAGCATCTTGCGGATCTCGCCATTCAGCTTGTCGAGGATCGCGGGCGGCGTCTTCGCCGGCGCGGCGAGCCCGATCCATCCCACCGACTCGAACCCGGGATAGCCCTGCTCGCCGAGCGTGGGCACGTCGGGCAGGAAGGGCGAACGCTGCGGGATGGCCACGCCGAGGGCGCGCAGCTTGCCCGCCTTCACCTGCGACAGGATCCCGGTCAACGTGTCCGACATCATCACCACGTTGCCGCCGATGACCTGCGCCTGCGCATCGGAGCTGCCCTTGAACGGGATGTGGTTCAGCTTGATGCCGGCCACGGACTGGAACGCTTCCATCGTGAGGTGGCTCGTCGAGCCGTTGCCGAGCGAGGCGAACGTCAGCTCGCCGGGCTTCGCCTTCGCGGCGGCGACGAGCTCCTTGATCGACTTGTACGGCGTCTGCGAGCCGACGACGATCGCCTGGGGCGTGAGCACGATGTTGCCGATCGGCTCGAAGTCGCGCACGGGGTCGTACGGCAGCGACTTGTACACGCCGGGATTGATGCCGAAGGGCCCGCTGCCCGCGGCGATGAGCGTGTAGCCGTCGGGCGGCGCTTCCTTGGCGGCCTGCGTGCCGAGGATGCCGCCCGCGCCGGGCTTGTTCTCGACGACGAACGGCTGGCCAAGCGCGCGGCCGAGCTGCTCTCCCACCACGCGCGCGAGGATGTCGGTGGCGGAGCCCGCGGTGAATGGCACGATGATCTTCACCGGCCGGGCCGGGTACGTCTGCGCGAATGCGCCGCCGGACAACGCGAGCAGCGCGAAAAGGAAACAGCGAATCGCCGTCATGGTCACCTCCCGTGACCGGCGATTCTACGCGGCCGCGGCCCTCTGGCGGACGAGGCCCGCCACCATCGCGACGAGCTCCGGGGGATCGACCGGCTTGGCGGCGTGCATCTGGAAGCCCGCGCGGATGGCCTTCACGCGGTCCTCCGGGCGCGCATACGCGGAGAGCGCCATCGCCGGGATGTCGGCGTTCTCGTTGGGCGAGAGCGAGCGCACCTGGCGCATGAGCGCGTGGCCGTCCTCGCCGGGCATGCCGATGTCGCTCACGAGGGCGTCGAAAGTCTGCGCCCGCAGCAGCCCGAGCGCCTCGTTGCTCGAGCCGGCCGTCGTCACGCGCGCGCCGCAGTCCTCGAGCAGCCGCTGCGCGAGGTCGCGCGCGTCGGCGTCGTCGTCCACCACGAGCACGCGCTTGCCCGCGATGAGCTGCGCGTCGTCATGCAGCACCGCACCGCTGGCTCCCGCGCGGCGCTCGACATGGCGCAGGTCGACCGCGCCCGTTGCCGCGCCCGCCATGGGCAACGTGACCGTGAACGTCGACCCGCGGCCCTCGCCGTCGCTGTGCGCGCGCACGCTGCCGCCATGGAGCTCGACCAGGTGCTTCACGATCGACAGCCCCAGGCCGAGGCCGCCGTGGCGGCGCGTGCTCGACGGATCGGCCTGCCGGAACCGGTCGAAGAGATACGGCAGGAAGGTAGCGGGAATGCCCTCGCCCGTGTCGCTCACCGCGACCTGCACGCGGCCGTCCACGCCCTGCGCCTCGACGCGGATGCGCCCCTCGCGCGGCGTGAACTTGATCGCGTTGCTGAGCAGGTTCCACAGGACCTGCTGCAACCGATTGGGGTCGCCGCTCACGCGCGTGCCGTCGAGGTCCTTCAGCTCGTGCTCGATCGCGATGCGCTTCGCCTCGGCGGTAGGGCTCGCGGTGTCGATCGCGGTGCGCACGATCGTGGCGACCTCGAGCGGCTGCATCTGCAGGCGCACCTTGCCCGAGAGGATGGCGCTCATGTCGAGGAGGTCCTCGATGATCGTCGATTGCGCCCGCGCGTTGCGCTCGATCACCTCGGCGCCCCGCTGGATCTCGCGCGGCGTGGCCTCCGGGCGCCGCAGCATGTGCGCCCAGCCCAGGATCGCATTGAGCGGCGTGCGCAATTCGTGGCTCAGCGTGGCGAGGAACTCGTCCTTCATGCGGCTCGCGCGCTCGGCCTCGCCGCGCGCATGCTGCTCCGCCTCGAGCGATTGGCGCAGGCGCTGGTCCACGCGATGCTTCTCGAGCACGATGCCGGCGAGGTGCGTCGCGGAGCGGATGAGCTCGTGGTCGCGCGCGCTCGGGCTGCCCGGCTCGGCGTAGTAGGCGGCCACCGTGCCGAGCACGCGGCCATCGGCCCCCATGATCGGCGTCGCCGTGCACGCGCGCAGGCCGTACCGCGACGCGAGCTCGCTGAACGGGGCCCACGACGGATCGGACTGGACGTCCTCCACGACGACGACGCGGCGCTCGGACGCCGCGGCCGCGCAGGAGCCCGCGCCGGGACCGATCGCCAGGCCGTCGAGCGCCTGGTTGTATTCGTTCGGGAGGTTGGGCGCCGCGCAATGGCGAAGGTGCGTGCCCGCCTCGTCCACCAGCAGGATCGAGGCGCGCATCCCGCTCGCGGATTGCCGCTCGATCCACAGGACGATGCGCTCGAGCACGGTAGGCAGCGGCGAGCCCGTGGCGATCATCTCGAGGATCTTCTTCTCGCTGGCGAGCGCATCGGCGATCTGCGTCGTCGCCGTGACATCCACGCCGTGCGCGATGATGCCGACGATGCGCCCATCGTGCCCGCGCACCGGCTGGTAGACGAAATCGACGAACAGGTCCTCGAGCGGCGCGCCGGGCGAGCGCCGGATCCGGATGGTCGCGCCCTTCCCCACGTAGGGCTCGCCCGTCTGGTAGACGCGATCGAGGATCTCGAGGAATCCCTGCCCCTGCACCTCGGGAATCGCCTCGCGCAGCGGGCGCCCGATGATCTCGCGCGTGCCGATGAGATCGGCATAGCGCTCGTTCGCGTACTCGAACACGTGCTCCGGCCCCCGCAGGATCGCGAAGAAGGACGGCGCGCGCTCGAAGGCCTCCGCGAGGCGCGCGCGCTCGCCCTCGATCTGCGCGAGCAGCCGCACGCGGTCGCGCTCGGCGACCACGCGCGCGGTTTCCTCGGTGACGGCGCAGAAGAGCCCGCCGATGCGGCCGTCCTCGTCGAAGATCGGGCTGTAGGACCAGGTGAACCAGGTTTCCTCGGGGTAGCCGTGCCGCTGGAGCGTGAGCTGGGCGCGCTCGTTGTACGTGGCCTCGCCGCGCTCCATGACCGCGCGCGCCTGCGCGCCCACGATGTCCCAGATCTCGCCCCAGATCTCCGGAGCCGGCTTGCCGAGCGCATCCGGATGCCGCGAGCCGAGCATCGGGATGTAGGCATCGTTGTAGACATTGACCAGCTCGCGCCCCCACCACACGAACATGGGAAAGCGCGAGTTGAGGCAGATGCCGACGGCGATGCGAAGGCTGCGGGGCCATCGCTCGATAGGGCCAAGCGGTGTCGCGGCCCAGTCGAAATGGCGCAAGCGCGCGCCCATCTCGCTGGCCGCCACCTCGAGCTCCGGATGGGACAGGCGCTGGGAAGGCATTGCAGGGACCGCGAGCTAATGATGGGTAGTCCCGCCCCATGGGCAAAAGTTCGGGCTTTCCCCTCGAATACTCAGGAAAAGCCGTAGAGCGCGCGGGGATTCTCCACGAGGATGCGCTGGCGCATGCCCTCGTCGCCAGCCCATTCGCCGAGCAGGTCGAAGAGCACCGCATCGTCGGGCTTCGCATCCCGCTCGGTCGGATGCGGCCAGTCGCTGCCCCAGACGCAGCGCTCGGGCGCGTGGGCGACGAAGGCCCGCGCCACCTGCAGCACGTCGGAGTAACGTGGCGGTCCTTCGCGCGATTCCAGGTACGCACCGGAAAGCTTCACCCACGCGCGTCCGGTATCGAGCAATTTCTTCACGATGTCCCACGCCGCGTGCGACGTTCCTTCCGGTTGCGGCAGGCGCGCCATGTGGTCGAGGACGATCGTGCCCGGCAGGCGCAGCAGCACGTCGCGCAAGGCGACGATCTGCGTCGCCAGAAGATGGATCTGCACGTGCCAGCCGAGGGCGGCCACGCGCGCGGCGACGGGCTCGATCATCTCCGGGGTCGTGACGGCCGTGCGCGGATCGTGCTGCGTGAAGCGCACGCCGCGGATGCCGGCATCGGTCATCCGGCGCAGGTCCGTATCGCCCACGTCCGGATGGATCACGGCGATGCCGCGCGCGTGCTCCCGGCCGAGCTTCCCCACGGCGTCCACGGTGACGCGGTTGTCCGTCCCGTACGCGGCGGGCTGCACGACGACCGCGCGCGAAGTGCCGAGCCGCGCCTGGAGCGCGCGGTACTCGGCGGCGGACGCGTCGCTCACCGCGCGCGCATCGGGCCGCGCCATGGGAAACGCGGGATCGTAGACGTGCAGGTGGCAGTCGCACGCGTCGCGCGGCGCGGCGAGCCGCGGCCGCGCGGTGCCCGCGGAGTTCGCGACGATGCGCTGGCCAACCGTCATTGGATCGTGCGTTCGCCGGGCGTCACGAGCCCCAGCCGCCGCGCGAGCGCGAGGACCTGCTGCGCGCGCCGGATGAACGGCGCATCGACCATGCGGCCATCGACGGTGAACGCGCCGATGCCCTTCGCGGCCGCCTCCTTCGCGGCGTCCACGACTTTGAGCGAATGGGCGATCTCCGCATCCGTGGGCCGGAACACGGCGTTCGCGAGCGGCACCTGCGAAGGATGGATCGCGCTCTTGCCGAGGTAGCCCAGGCGTCGCGCCATCTCGGCCTCGCGCCTGTAGCCCTCCGCGTCCTTGATGTCGGCGTAGGCGCCGTCGTACGCCCACACGCCCGCTTCGCCCGCCGCCATGCGCACCTCGACGAGGATGTGCTCGATGACGGACGGGTTGTAGCGGTCGATGTCCAGCGGCTCGATGAGGTCGCCATAGCCCACCTGCAGCCCGCGCACGCGCGGGCTCGCGCCCGCGAGTTCCGCGGCGAGCCGCAGCGCCCGCGGCGTCTCGATGTTGACCAGGATGCCCACGTCCTCGCGCGTGCCGCGCTCCAGCGCCGCGATCGCGGCGGCGCAGCGGCGCACGTCCTCGGCCGATTCCGGCTTCGGCAGGTTCACGAGGTCCAGCCCCGGGCCGACGATCGCTGCGAGGTCCGCCTGGAAATGCGGCGTGTCCAGGCCGTTCACTCGCACGATGATCGTCTTGCCGTGGCCGGGCGGCAGCGTGCGCAGGAACCGCGAGAGCTCCTCGCGCGCGCTGTCCTTGACCGCTTCGTCGACCGCGTCCTCGAGGTCGAACGAGAGCGCGTCGGCTTCGCCTGCCAGCGCCTTGGCGAACAACTCCGGCCTCGAGGCCGGGACGAAGAGCTTGCTACGCATGAATCACAAGCGCTTCACGATCGCCTGCGTGAATTCCTTCGTGCTCGCCTTGCCGCCCAGGTCCCCGGTGCGGACCTTGTCTTCGCAGAGCACCTGGTCGAGCGCGTCGCGGATGCGTTTCGCCTTCGCCTGCTCGCCCACGTGGTCGAGCATCATCGCCGAGGTGAGCATGAGGGCGAGCGGGTTGGCCACACCCTTGCCGGCGATGTCGGGCGCCGAGCCGTGCACCGCCTCGAAGATCGCCGCGTCCACGCCGATGTTGGCGGCGGGCGCCATGCCGAGGCCTCCCACGAGGCCGGCGATCTCGTCCGAGAGGATGTCGCCGAAGAGGTTGGTGGTGACGATCACGTCGAACTGCCACGGGTTCATCACGAGCTGCATCGCGCACGCATCGATGATGCGCTCGTCCATCGCGATCCGGTCCTCGTACTTCTTCGCGACGTCCTTCGCCGTGTTGAGGAAGAGGCCCGTGAGCGCCTTGAGCACGTTCGCCTTGTGCACCACGGTGACCTTCTTGCGCCCGTTCCTCGCGGCGTAGTCGAAGGCGAACTCGGCGATGCGGCGGCCGCCCGCGCGCGTGTTGATCCCGGTGGCGACCGCCACGGCGTGCGGATCGTCGCCGATGGGCACGTAGTGCTCGAAGCCCACGTACAGGCCCTCGAGGTTCTCGCGCACGAGCACGATGTCGATCTTCTCGTAGCGGCCGGGCACCAGCGTGCGCGCCGGGCGCAGGTTCGCGTACAGCTCGAACTCCTCGCGCAGCCGCACGTTCGAGGAGCGGAAGCCGCCGCCGACGGGCGTGGTGAGCGGGCCCTTGAGCGCGAGCCGCGTGCGATGGATGCTGTCGAGCGTCTCCTGCGGCAACGGATCGCCGCACGCCTCGACGCCCGCCATGCCGGCCTTCTGCCGCTCCCACTCGAACGGCGCCTCGACCGCCTCGAGCACCTCGAGCGTGGCCTGCGTGACTTCGGGACCGATCCCGTCGCCCGGGATCAACGTGGCAGGAATGCGCGCGGCCATTGGGATTCCCCTGCAAAAGCGGCGGATTATAGGGGCTCAGAGGCCCCGGATCATGAGCGGGATCAAGATCGCGCCAGCGATGCCGTGCAGGCCCATCGCGAGGCTCGCATAGCTGCCGGCCTCGGGATGGACACTGAAGGCGCGGGAAGTTCCGATGCCGTGGGAGGCCACGCCGAGGGCGAATCCGCGCTGCCACCAGGCGCGTGAGCCGACGGCGTTCAGCACGAACCTCGCGAGCACCGCGCCGAGAATGCCGGTGCTCACGGCAAAGACGGCGGTCAGGGTGGGCGACACGTGGATGCGTTCCGCCACGCCCATCGCGATGGGCGCGGTCACGGACTTCGCGTAGAAGCCGCCGACGATGGCCGGGTCCGCATGGAGCAGCTTCGCGATGCCGACCGCGGTCGCGATCGAGGTCGCGCCGCCCGCGAAGAGCGACGCCAGCAGCGGCACCATGCGGCCGCGCATTCCGTCGAGGCCCTGGTGGATCGGCACCGCGAGCGCGACGGTGGCCGTGCCGAGCAGGAAGTGCACGAACTGCGCGCCCTCGAAATATTTCGCGTACGGCATGTCGATCACCGTGATCGCGACCGCCACCAGGATCACCGCGATCGCCACGGGATTGGCGAGAGGATGCCGATCCATGCGCTGGTAGATCAGCACGCCGACGTGATAGGCCGAGAGCGTAAGCACGAGCGCGAGCAGCGGGCTGCCGGAGAGATAGACCCAGATCTCGTGGATGTTCATGCCGAGTCGTCGTCCCGGGTGCCGTCGCGCGCGGCTGCTACGTCATCCCGGGCGCCGTCGTGCGCGGCTTCGGCGTCATCCCGGGCGCCGCTCTGCGGCAATGGCCCGGGATCCAATTCCTCCGGCGCCAGGATCTTGAGCACCAGCGCCGAGACGGCGATCGTCGCCACGACGCTCGCGACCAGCGCCGCGCCGATGGTCAGCGCGTCCGCGCGAAGCTGCGGCCAGAACATGACGACGCCGACGGCGGCGGGAACGAACAGCAGCCCGAGGTGCTGCACGAGGCCGTTGGCGACGATCTCCACGTTGGCGGGCACCGTGCGCCGCGCGCGGAACCACGCGAGCAACAGCACGAGCCCGATCACGGGCCCGGGGATGAGCGGCAAGGCGAACTTCGAGACGATCTCGCCGAGCCCCTGGAAGAGCAGGATCTCCACCAGCCCGCCGATCATGGCACGCGCCTCCAGGCGGTAAACTTCCTGCGGCATCGTACTCCGGCTGCGCCATGGACATCACCGTACGGCCGCTCACACCCGAACGCTGGCAGGACCTCGAGGCGATCTTCAACGCGCGCGGCTGTTCCCTCGCGCGGCAGTGCTGGTGCATGTACTACCGGCGCAGCGGCGCGGGCTCGGGCGGAATCGGCCGCGCGCAACGCAACCGCGCGGACCTCGAGGCGCTCTCGACGCAGGATCCGCCGCCCGGCTTGATCGGGTATCGCGGCAAGACGCCCGTGGGCTGGGTTTCGCTCGGCCCGCGCGAGGATTACCGGCGGCTCGAGCGCTCGCCGGTCATGAAGCCGGTGGACGACAAGCCGGCCTGGTCCATCATCTGCTTCGTCGTGCCATCCGAGCATCGGCACCAGGGTGTCGCGAAGGCGCTGCTCGCCGGCGCCATCGCCTACGCGCGCAAGCGCGGCGTGAAGCTCCTCGAAGCCTATCCCGTGGACAAGGCGGTGCCGTTGTCCGACGAGTCGCTCTGGTTCGGCGCCAAGTCGATGTACGACGCCGCGGGCTTTACTGAAGTGGCGCGCCGCAAGCCCACGCGCGCGGTAGTGCGCCTGCAGCTCGAACCGGATCGGCGCCGTGGACGCGCTTGATATCATGAAAGATTGAGCGACACGGCACGATCATGAGCGACGACGACAAGGACCGCGGCCCCGGACAGGAACGCTCGGGGGCAGGCCTGGAAAAAGGCCTCACGAGCTACGGCGACCGCGGCTTCTCCCTCTTCCTGCGCAAGGCGTTCATCAAGGGCGCGGGCTACACGGACGATGCGCTCTCGCGGCCGGTCGTCGGCATCGCCAACACCGCGAGCGCCTACAACCCGTGCCATGGCAACGCGCCGCAGCTCCTCGACGCGGTGAAGCGCGGGATCATGCTCGCGGGCGGCCTGCCCGTGGAGTTCCCGACGATCTCGATCCACGAGAGCTTCGCGCACCCCACGAGCATGTACCTGCGCAACCTCATGTCCATGGACACCGAGGAGATGATCCGCGCGCAGCCGATGGACGCGGTCGTTCTCATCGGCGGCTGCGACAAGACCGTGCCCGCGCAGCTCATGGGCGCCGCCTCGGCCGGCGTGCCGTGCGTGCAGCTCGTCACCGGCTCCATGCTCACCGGCTCGCACGACGGCGTGCGCGTGGGCGCGTGCACCGATTGCCGCCGCTACTGGGGCCGCTATCGCGCCGAGGAGATCGACGCCGACGAGATCTCGCGCGTGAACAACCAGCTCGTGGCGAGCGTGGGCACGTGCTCGGTGATGGGCACCGCGAGCACGATGGCGTGCGTGGCCGAAGCGCTCGGCATCACCGTTCCCGGCGGCGCCTCGCCTCCCGCGGTCACCGCCGATCGCATTCGCGTGGCCGAGCGCAGCGGCACGGTCGCGGTGCAGATCGCGAAGGCGAAGCTCACGCCCGACAGGATCCTTACGGAGAAGTCGATCGAGAACGCGCTGCGCGTGCTGCTCGCGATCGGCGGCTCGACCAACGGCGTGATCCACGTCACGGCGATCGCGGGCCGCCTCGGCATCCCCGTGTCGCTCGATCGCCTCGACCAGCTCGGCCGCGAGACGCCGGTGCTGGTGGACCTCAAGCCTTCCGGCCAGTGGTACATGGAAGACCTGCATCACGCGGGCGGCGTGCCGGCGATCCTGCGCGAGCTGAAGCCCCTGCTGCACCTGGACGCGATGACGGTCACGGGGCGCACGCTCGGCGAGGAGATCGATGCGGCCGGCGCGCCCTTCGCGCAGGAGGTGGTGCGGCCGTTGTCGAGACCGCTCTATCCGCAGGGCGGCATCGCGGTGCTGCGCGGCAACCTCGCGCCCGGCGGCGCGATCATCAAGCAGTCCGCGGCGGATGTGAAGCTCATGAAGCACGAGGGCCGCGCGGTCGTGTTCGAGAACGCCGAGGACATGGCGAACCGCATGGACCGCGACGACCTCGACGTGAACGCGGACGACATCCTCGTGCTCAAGAGCATCGGGCCCAAGGGCGCGCCCGGCATGCCGGAGGCGGGCTACCTGCCGATCCCGAAGAAGCTCGCGCGCCAGGGCGTGAAGGACATGGTTCGCATCTCCGACGGGCGCATGAGCGGCACCGCCGCGGGCACGATCGTGCTGCACGTCACGCCCGAGTCGGCCATCGGCGGGCCGCTCGCGTGGGTGCAATCGGGCGATCGCATCCGCCTCGACGTGGAGAAGCGCGAGCTGTCGCTGCTGGTGAGCGAGGAGGAGATGCAGCGGCGCCGCAGGGACAAGCCGGTCACCGCGCCCACCGCCGCGCGCGGCTATCGCAAGCTCTTCTTCGACACGGTCACGCAGGCCGACCAGGGCGTCGACTT
>DASTGG010000007.1:0-3235 GCA_035719385.1 Usitatibacter sp. | reverse complement strand
GACGCACCCCGGCGCCGGAGAGGGCGGGGTGCGTCCCCGGGGTGCGTCCCCGGGTTCGCGGCCGCTGCTCGAAGTGAGCCGGCTGCGCGTCGAGTTCAACACTCGCCGCGGCACGCTGGTGGCGGTGGACGACGTGAGCTTCGACATCGCGCCCGGCGAGGTGCTGGGCGTGGTGGGGGAGTCCGGCGCGGGAAAGTCGATCACGGGCACCGCGATCATCGGCCTGCTGGAGCCGCCGGGGCGCATCGCCGCGGGCGAGGTCCGCCTCGAGGGCGAACGCATCGACAACCTGCCGCCCGAGGCGATGCGCAAGGTGCGCGGCCGGCGCATCGGCGCGATCTTCCAGGACCCGCTCACCTCGCTCAACCCGCTCTACACGATCGGCCACCAGATCGTGGAGACCATCCAGACGCACCTGCCCATGAACGCCTCGCAGGCGCGCAAGCGCGCGATCGAGCTGCTGGGCGAGGTCGGCATCCCGGCGCCCGAGCGGCGCATCGACCATTATCCGCACCAGTTCTCCGGCGGCATGCGCCAGCGCGTGGTCATCGCGCTCGCCCTGTGCGCCAATCCGCGCCTCATCATCGCCGACGAGCCGACGACGGCGCTCGACGTCTCCATCCAGGCGCAGATCATCACGCTGCTCAAGCGCCTGTGCCGCGACCACGGCACCGCGGTGATGCTCATCACCCACGACATGGGCGTGATCGCCGAGACGGCGGACCGCGTGGCCGTGATGTACGCCGGCCGCATCGTCGAGATCGGCCCCGTGCAGCAGGTGATCCACGATCCGCAGCATCCGTACACCACGGGCCTCATGGGATCGATTCCCGCGGTCGGCCAGGAGCTCGAGCGCCTGCCGCAGATCGAGGGCTCCATGCCGCGGCTCGACGCGATTCCCGCGGGCTGCGCCTTCAACCCGCGTTGCCCGCGCGCCTTCGACCGCTGTCGCGTGGAACGCCCCGACCTGCTGCCTGCGAACCGGACGTTCGCCGCGTGCTGGCTGCATGCGCCCGAGCGCAAGGCACCCGGCGCGGGCCGGGACTGGAGCGAGGGGGCGGTGCATGCGTGATGCACCCAACCCGGGGTCCGGCCCCCTGGTCGAGGTTCGCGGGCTCACGAAGGATTTCGACGTCTCGCGCCCGTGGCTGAACCGCGTGATCGAACGCGCGCCGCGGCAACTGCTGCGCGCGGTGGACGGCGTGTCCTTCTCGATCCAGCGCGGCGAGACGCTCTCGCTCGTGGGCGAATCGGGCTGCGGCAAGTCCACGGTCGCCCGGCTCATTTGCGGGCTCTACGAGCCCACGAGTGGCACCATCCTCTTCGATGGCGTGGACTTGGCGTCGGTCACGAAGCGCTCGGACATGCTGGCGGTGCGCCGGCGCTTCCAGATGATCTTCCAGGATCCCTATGCGAGCCTCAATCCGCGCTGGCGCGTCGAGCGCATCGTCGCGGAGCCGATCCGCTCCCACGGCCTCGTGCGCGGGGACCGCGCCATCCGCGGCCACGTGGAGAAGCTGCTGGCCGACGTGGGCCTCGCGCCGCAGGACGCGCAGAAGTACCCGCACGAATTCTCCGGCGGCCAGCGCCAGCGCATCTCCATCGCGCGTGCCCTGTCCTCGAACGCCGAATTCCTCGTGTGCGACGAGCCCACCAGCGCGCTCGACGTCTCGGTGCAGGCGCAGATCCTCAACCTCATGAAGGACCTGCAGCGCGAGCACGGCCTCACGTACCTCTTCATCTCGCACAATCTCGCCGTGGTCTCGCACATCTCCACGCGCGTGGGCGTCATGTACCTCGGGCGGATCGTGGAGATCGCGCCCACGAAGACGCTGTTCGAGCGGCCGCTGCATCCCTACACGCGAATGCTGGAGAGCGCGATCCCGGACATCACGATGTCGGGCAAGCCGCGCACACCGGTGGCCGGCGAGGTGCCGAACCCGCTCGATCCGCCCACGGGCTGCACCTTCAACCCGCGTTGCCCGCATGCGAGGGAGAAGTGCCGCGCCGAGCGCCCGGAGCTGCTGCCGTTCGACGGCGCGCGCGTCGCGTGCCACGGCATCCACGACGGCTGGGTGCCGATCGAGCGAGCGCGCGAAACCGTGGCGGCGGCTCGTTGACGCGGCGGGGCGCGGTCGGCGACCGCGCCCCGTTCGCTGCTTAACGCCCCTTCAACTGGGCGCGGATCTCGCCGCCCTTGTGCGTGTCGCTGTGCACGTTCACGTACAACCGGCCGGCCTTGTACGCCTCGTATTGCGCGTCCGTGAGCTTCGCGCCGTCGGCCGTGACGAACTCGTCGCTGCCCTTCTTCTGCAGCGGCACGACGACCGGCCCGTTGGCGCCGGCGGCACCCTCGTGGATGTGCGCGGCGGTGGGCTGCATGCCGCTCACCTTGATGTCCACCTTGACCGTCTTGTCCGAACCGATGGCGACGGTGCCCGTGCCCGAGGCGCCGCTCTGCACGGGCGGGACCTCGTTCGCCCCCGAAAGCGTGACCTTCTCGCCTGCGCCCGGGGAGCCGGACATCTTGTCGCTCATCTTGTCCATCGCGGAGCACCCGCCCAATGCAGCGGCGAGCAACAGCGCGCCGGCCCATCCGGCCGGATTCACGTTCTTGTTCATGGAACCTCCAATGGTTGAATGACGCACGGTATGAACAACGGCCCCCCGGGGGTCATTCCCCCTTCAACGCCCGAGGGCGTAGAACTCGTCGTTGGGCCGCATGGCGGTGAAGTTCGCCAGGCGGTTGGACAACGCAAAGAACGCGCTGATCGCGGCGATGTCCCAGATGTCCTCGTCCGTCCAGCCGTGGGCCCGCAGGGCCTCGAAATCGGCCTCGTCCGTCTCCTCGGCCCGGCGCGACACCTTCATGGCGAAATCCAGCATCGCGCGCTGCCGCGGCGTGAGGTCCGCCTTGCGATAATTCGCCGCGACCTGGTCGGCGATGAGCGGGTTCTTCGCCCGCACGCGCAGGATGGCGCCATGGGCCACGACGCAGTACTGGCACTGGTTGGCCGCGGAAGTCGCGACCACGATCATCTCGCGCTCGGCCTTCGTGAGGCCGCCCTGCTTTTCCATGAGCGCGTCGTGGTAGGCGAAGAAGGCGCGGAACTCGTCCGGGCGGTGCGCGAGCGCCAGGAAAACGTTGGGTACGAAACCAGCCTTCTCCTGCACCTTCTCGATGCGGCTGCGGATGTCGTCCGGCAGCGAGTCGAGGGCTGGAACGGGATATCGG
>DASTGG010000006.1:0-4229 GCA_035719385.1 Usitatibacter sp. | reverse complement strand
CACCGGCATCGTGCGCGTGAACACGATCACGCAGCTCATCTCCGCCGCGCAGGCGCTCGCCTCGCACGTGCGCCCGACGGGCGACCGTCTCGCCGTGATCACGAACGGCGGCGGCCCGGGGGTCATGGCCGCCGACCGCGCCGCCGAGCTCGACCTGCCGCTCGCCGAGCTCACGCCCGAGACGCAGCGCAAGCTCAGCGCGGCGCTCCCGCCGCACTGGTCGCACGGCAACCCCATCGACCTCATCGGCGATGCGGGGCCCGACCGCTATCGCGCCGCCGTCGCCGCATGCCTCGAGGACCCCGGCGTCGATGGGGTGATCGCGATGCTCACGCCGCAGGCCATGACCGACCCCGATGCCGCCGCGCAGGCGGTGATCGCGGCGGCGAGCGGCGCCCACAAGCCGGTCATCGCGTGCTGGATGGGCGAATCGAGCGTCGGCGCCGCGCGCGTGAAGCTGCGCCAGGCGGGGCTGCCGGTGTTCCGCGGGCCCGAGGTGGCCGTCGAGACGTTCGCGTACCTCGCGGAGTTCTATCGCAACCAGAAGGCGCTGCTGGAAGCGCCGGGGCCGCTGCTCGACCTGGAGCCGCCGGACATCGCGCGCGCCCGCTCGCTCGTGCGCACCGCGCTCGCCGAAGGGCGCAGCGTGCTCACGCCGACCGAGTCCAAGGCGCTGCTGGCCGCCTTCCGCATCCCGAACGAGCAATCGTTCGTCGCGGCCACCGAGGAGGAAGCGGCACGCATCGCCGACTCCCTCGGCTACCCGGTGGCGATGAAGATCGAATCGCCGGACATCACGCACAAGAGCGACGTGGGCGGCGTGCGCCTCGGCCTCGCGAACGCGCAGGCGGTGAGCGATGCGTTCGTGGCCATGCTCGCGGGCATCCGCCAGCGCGTGCCGGAAGCGCGCATCAAGGGCGTGGCGATCGAGCGCATGCTGCTCAGCGCGCACAGCCGCGAGCTCATGGTCGGCATCGCGCGCGACCCGGTGTTCGGCCCCGCGATCACATTCGGCGCCGGCGGCATCGCCGTCGAGGTGCTGCGCGACCGTGCCGTGGCGCTGCCGCCCCTCAACGCGAACCTGGTGCACGACATGGTGCGCGGCACGCGCATCGGCCGCATGCTGGGCCGGTTCCGCAACCTGCCGGCCGTGGATCTCGAGGCGCTTCGCAAGGTCTTGCTGCGCGTCTCCGAGATCGCGTGCGAGCTTCCGGAGATCGACGAGCTCGACATCAACCCGCTGGTGGCCGACGAGCACCGCGCGATCGCGCTCGATGCGCGCGTGGTGCTGCGCGAAGTGCCGGCCGGGCGCGAGCGCTACGCGCACCTCGCGATCCACCCGTACCCGACCGAGCTCGTGAGCACGGTGAAGCTGCCCGACGGATCGCCGATCGTGCTGCGCCCGATCCGGCCCGAGGACGCCGAGGCGGAGCTCGAGTTCGTCGAGGGGCTCTCGCCGCAGAGCCGGCGGCTGCGCTTCCAGAGCGCGCTGCGCACGCTCACGCCGTCGATGCTCGCCCGTTTCACGCAGATCGACTACGACCGCGAGATGGCGCTGGTCGCCATGACGGACGAGGGCGGGCGCACGAGGGAAGTCGGCGTGGCGCGCTATATCCGGCTTCCCGACGGCGAGTCGTGCGAATACGCGATCGTCGTCGCCGACGCGTGGCAGGGCCGCGGCCTGGGCTACGTGATGATGGAGCGGCTGATCGAGGTGGCGCGCGAGCGCGGCGTGAAGCGCATGATGGGCTGGGTGCTCGCGAAGAACGGCTCCATGCTCAAGATGTGCGAGGAGCTCGGCTTCGCCATCAAGGGCGATGCCGAGGACATGCTCATGCGGCGCGTCGAGCGCTCTCTGGCCTGACGCCGCCCGCGATGACCGCCTCCAGCCCCTCCATGTCGAGGATGCGCACGTGCTTCTTCTCGACGGCGATGAGGCCGTTGCGGTCGAAGCGCGAGAAGAGGCGGCTCACCGTCTCGAACGAGAGCCCCAGGAAGCTGCCGATGTCCTGCCGGCTCATGCGCAGGTGGAACTCGCGCGGCGAGTAGCCGCACGCCATCAGCCGGCGGGAAAGGTCGAGCAGGAACGCGGAGAAGCGCTCGTCGGCCTTCAGCGTCCCGAGCATCATCATGGTGCGGTGCGCGCGCTCGAGCTCGAGGCTGATCGCGCGGTGCAGCGTCACGCGCTCGAGGTTGGTGCAGGGGATCATCATGACGAGGCTGTCCTCGAGCGCGACCACGTCGAGGTGGTGCGAGCCGGTGCCGAGGCCGTCGACGCCGAGCAGGTCCTCCTTCATGTGGAACCCGGTGACCTGGCTGCGGCCGTCGTCGTGGACGATGTGGCTCTTGAAGAAGCCGCCGCGGACGACGAAGAGGGATTCGAGCGGACTGCCGGCCTGGTAGAGCGTGTCACCGGCCTTCACGCGCCTGTGCGGCAGGTTACCGAGCGACTTGAGCATCCTTTGCCTCCCCGAATGAATGCCGCCGGACGGCGCGGGGCCGTTCAGCTGCGGGTCAATCGAACAACGGGGCTGCAAAAGACTTTGGCGGTTGTTCGGTCCCCGTGGGAGGGGCCTCCGCTCTGTGTAGGGCAGTATGCCGCACCTCCCGCGGCGCCTGCAACGGCTATTCCCCGCGTTGGGCGGGGTCCGGCGGCGGCCGGCCGTTACAAATGTAAGGCCCGGGAAGCGAGCGGCTATACCTCCAGAGGGTGCTCGAGCGCGATGGCGCCCGGGATCTTCAGGGTCGGCGTGGTTTCCTCGGCGAGCGTCGTGGACCGGTACTTGAGCTTCGCGGCGACCGATCCGCTGCCCGGCGAAATGGAGGCGAGCCGCCCGTCCTTCAGGCACAGCTCGGCGCTGTCGAATCGCGCCACGAGCTCCAGCGTGAGCCGGACCTCGGGCAACGGCACGTCGCCCATGTAGAGCGCGAGCACCGGGTTGCACGTGTGCTTGAGCTCGTGGCGGCCGAGCGCCACCACGGTGGGTTTGCCCGGCGTGGCGCGGCTCTTCGCGGCGGCGTCCTTCACCGCCTTCGCCTTCGCCCAGGCGCCCGCCAGCAGGTCGTACGCATCGACGTCGAGCGTCCCGTTGAGCTCCTCGGCCGCCAGCTCCGCGACGAAGCCGGTGATGCCCGGCGCAGCGGCGCCATCGCGCTGTGCCAGCTGGAGCGCGCTCCCGACCTGCTCGCGCGACACGTGGATCAGCTCGCGCACCTTGCGGGGTTCACTCATGGAGGGCCTCCTCTTCGACCGTGATTTCGGAACGCGCGTCGGCGAGGCGCGCCTCGATGCGCAGGAGCGGCCCGGCGGCCGCGCCGCCTTCGAACTGGGCGAGGCGGCCCCGGGCGTCGATCCGCGCCTCGACGCGCACCGGGGCCTTCGGCGTGCGAGGCGCTTTCCATTTGCGCACGGCGGCGCGCGCCCCGACGACGGTGCCGAGCGTTCCGAGCGTTGCGAGCACGGCGACCAGGGCGACCATCAGCAGGGATGTCGTTTCCCCGCCGGTCTTCCGCGGATCCGTGACGGCGTCGCGCGCGACCGGCGTCGATTTCGCCGGTCCGTCGCTCTTTGCGGCGTCTTGGGCAGGCGCGGCGGTTTCCGGGACGGATGTCGTTGCTTCACCGCCCTTCGCGGCGCCATTGCCGCGCTCGTCGTTCGCCGTGACGACGGGGCGTTTCGTGTCCGGCGGGACGACCGCAGGCGTTGCCTCGAGCGTGAGCGTCACGACGGATTTCGCCGCGGCCCGCGAGCCCGCTTCCGGCGCCTGCGCGACGACCACGGGGTCCTCGAGCGACGTCTGCGAGGGATCGACGGAGAATCCTGCGAGCCGCGAGCGCGCGTCGGCGAACGACAGGCGCTTCACATCGGGGACGGCGCGGCCGCGCGAGATGCCCAGCACCACTTCGCTGTTGCGCGGCACCACCGACCCGGAAGAGGGTTGCTGTGCCAGCACCACGCCCGGCGCGGCATCGTTGTCGTCCTGGCTGCCGATGCGGCCGGCGAGGCCTCCCTGCCGCAGCTTCTCCAGGGCCTGCGCGCGTCGCAGGCTCTCGACGGGCGGCACACGCACGAGGTCCCCGAGCGATACGGCGATGTGCACGACGCTGCCTGCGGCGACCATCTCGCCGGCCGCCGGGACCTGGCGCACGACTTCGCCGCGCCGCGCCTCGCCCGAGACGTCGCGGGCATCCACCTTGAAGCGGCCGAGGAGGGCACGGGCCCGCTCATC
>DASTGG010000005.1:0-3128 GCA_035719385.1 Usitatibacter sp. | reverse complement strand
CTCGTCGGCGAGCGCCTCGAGCGCCGTGACCTGGTCGTCCACGAGCGTGGCGAGCGTGTGCAGGCGCGCCTCGGGCGGATAGACGACGCTCGGCTTTCCGGGATAGGCGAAGAACTGGACCGGCGGCTTCGCGCCCGCGAGCACGATGTTGTCCACGCCGCGGAAGAGCTCGAGCGCAGGCTCCAGGTTGTAGGGCACGCGGTTCACCGCCGGCCGCCCGCGGCCGCGCGCCATGCGGCGCACCTGCGGCGCGGCGACGAGGCGCACGCCGGTCGCCTGCGCGATGCGGTACGCGGCATTGAGCCCGCGTTCGCCGAGCGACTCGTCGCCCAGCAGCAGGATCGTGTTCTCGCGCCGCCCCAGCACCTGCGCGACGCTGCTCACCACTTCCCATTCGATCGCGCGCCGTGCCGGCGGCGCGAGCGGCGCTGCCACCTCGCCGCCCTCGCCCCAGCTCGCATCGGCCGGCAGGACGAGGGTCGCGACCTGGCCCGGCGGCGTGCGCGCCGCCTGCACGGCCTCGGCCGCGCGCGCGCCTACGGAGCGCGCCTCGGCCGCGGTGCGCACCCATTGCGATACGGGACGCGCGAGCGCCTCGACGTCGGAGGCGAGCGGCGGCTCGTAGCGCTGGTGGTACGTCGCATGGTCGCCCACGATGTTCACCACCGGCGAGCGCCCGCGCTTGGCGTTGTGCAGGTTCGCGATGCCGTTGGCGAAGCCCGGCCCGCAATGCAGCAGCGTCGCGGCGGGCTTGCGCGCCATGCGCGCATAGCCGTCGGCGCAGCCCGTCACCACGCCCTCGGCCAGGCCGAGCACGCAGCGCATGCCCGGCACCGCGTCGAGCGCCGCGACGAAGTGCATCTCGGACGTCCCGGGATTCGCGAAGCAGGTGTCGACGCCGCAGGCGAGCAGCGTGCGCACCAGGCTCTCCGCGCCGTTCACGCTTTCGGGACCGTCCTGCGGAAGGACTCGCGCTTGGAGATTGCCTCGAACCAGGCGGCGAGCTTCGGATGCTTCCCGCGCCAGTCGCGATCCCCGTAGCGGAAATCGAGATAGCCGAGCGCGCAGCCCACCGAGATGCTGCCGATGTCCAGCCCCTTGAGCTCGCCCGCGCAGCCCTCGAGGAAATCGAGGCCCTGGTCCACCTTCGCGAGCTGGCCCTGCGTCCACGCCTGCCAGCGCAGCTCCGCGGGCCGCAGGAAGTTCTCGTAGCGCGCGAGGATCGACGCGTCGAGGATGCCGTCGGCGAGCGCATGCAGCCGCAGCGCCTTCCAGCGCGCGTCGCCCGCGGCCGGGAAGAGCTTCCCCCCCGCGAGCGAATCCAGGTATTCGCAGATGACGATCGAATCGAAGAGCACGGTGCCGTCGTCGAGCTCCAGCGACGGGACCTTCATCAGCGGGGCGACCTTGCCGTACTCGCGATTCGGCTCGCTGGGGACGACCTTCGTGGGAACGATTTCGATTCGCGGCGCGAGGCCCAGCTCCTCGGCGCAGACGTTCACCTTGCGGACGTAGGGGGATGCGGGGGAGTAGTGGAGTTTCATGGCGCGCAGTTTACGCCCTCGTCATCCCGGCCGCTGCAACGCAGCGCTGGGCCAAGAACCAATGAGGTCCCCGCCTGCGCGGGGACGGCCCGACCTGCCTCGCGTCGCTGCCGCAACGCTCGTGCGTCAGGCCGCCTTCTCCTCGCGAGCGGCGCGCTTGCGCTCGTGCTCGGACAGGAAGCGCTTGCGCAGCCGGATCGACTTCGGCGTCACTTCCACCAGCTCGTCGTCCTCGATGAACTCCACCGCGCTCTCGAGCGTGAGCTGGATGGGCGGCGTGAGCACCACGTTCTCGTCCTTGCCGGCGGCACGGACGTTGGTGAGCTTCTTGCCCTTCACGGGGTTCACGATGAGGTCGTTGTCGCGCGAGTGGATGCCGATCACCATGCCCACGTACACGCGCTCGCCGGGGGACACGAACATGCGCCCGCGCTCCTCGAGGTTGAAGAGCGCGAAGGCGACGGCCTCGCCCTGCTCCGACGAGATCAGCACGCCGTTGCGGCGCGACGGCAGCTCGCCCTTCACCGGGGCGTACTTGTCGAACACGTGGCTCTTGATGCCGGTGCCGCGCGTGAGCGTCATGAATTCCATGTGGAAGCCGATGAGGCCGCGCGAGGGGATGCTGTAGTCGAGGCGCACGCGCCCCTTGCCGTCCGGCACCATGTCCTGCAGCTCGCCGCCGCGCCGTCCCAGCTCCTCCATGATCTTGCCCTGGTTGGCCTGGTCGACGTCCACGGTGAGGTTCTCCCACGGCTCCACGCGCTCGCCGTCGACCTCCTTCACCACCACGCGCGGCTTGCCCACCGCGAGCTCGTAGCCCTCGCGGCGCATGTTCTCGATGAGGATCGTGAGGTGCAGCTCGCCGCGGCCCGACACGCGGAAGATGTCCGCGTCCTCCGTGTCCTCGACGCGCAGCGCCACGTTCGACATGAGCTCGCGGTCGAGGCGCTCGCGGATCTGGCGGCTGGTGACGTACTTGCCTTCCTGGCCCGCGTAGGGCGAGGTGTTCACCTGGAAGGTCATGGTGAGCGTGGGCTCGTCCACGCCCTGCATCGGCAGGCCCTCGGAGATCTCCGCATCGGCGAACGTGGTGCCGATCACGAAGTCCTCGATGCCCGTGACCGAGACGATCTCGCCGGCGGCGGCTTCGGCCGTCTCGACCTTCTCGAGGCCCTGGAACGTGTGGATGACGCCGATCTTCGCCTTGCGCACGAAGTCGTGGCCCGACATGATCGCGACCTCCTGCGCCTTGCGCAGCGTCCCGCGGCGGATGCGGCCGATGGCGATGCGGCCGAGGAAGCTCGAATAGTCGACCGCGGCGATCTGCAGCTGCAGCGGCGCCCTGGGGTCGCCCTGCGGCTCCGGCACGTGCTTGAGCACCGCATCGAAGAGCGGCCGCATGTCGGTGCCGATGGCGCCGGACTCGGTGGCGGCCCAGCCGTTGAGCGCGGAGGCGTAGATCACCGGGAAATCGAGCTGGTCCTCGGTGGCGCCCAGCTTGTCCATGAGGTCGAAGGTCTGGTCCACGACCCAGTCGGGGCGCGCGCCGTCGCGGTCCACCTTGTTCACGACGACGATGGGCTT
>DASTGG010000004.1:0-6133 GCA_035719385.1 Usitatibacter sp. | reverse complement strand
GCTCGGCAAGCTGGGCGTGCAGCAATCCATCGCCCGTTTCCACGCCGAGGCCGTCGCGGGCCGCCGCGCGATCGGCGAAGCGAAGTACGTCCGCACGGTGCTTCTCGGCATGGGCATGACGGGCCTGGCCGCGAGCGCCGGCTGGCTCATCATGACGATTGCGATCCCGAAGTCGTGGTGGCAGGACGAGCGCGTGGCGGCCCTGCTCGCGCCGCTTTCCGGCCTCGTCTTCCTGCGCGTGCTCGACAGCGCGCTCACCAACCTGCTGCGCGCGCAACAGCGCAGCATCCTCCTCAGCGTCTACCTGGTCGTGCGCCGGTATCTCGGGCTCGGGCTGATCGTGCTGCTCATCTTCACGGTGCTGCCCGGGCTCGAAGGCTTCTACACCGCGACTTTCGCCGTGGAGGCGACCTGCGTGGTGGCGCTGTGCGTCTACATGGTGCGGCGCCATCCGGCCACCGAGGGCCATTTCTCGGGGCATACGTATCGCGACATGCTGCTGTTCGGCGCCCCGATGATCGCGTACGAGCTCTCGAGCATCGTGCTCAACCTGGGCGACCGCTACGTGCAGCAATCGCTGCTGGGCAACCACGCCGTCGGGCTGTACTCGGCGGCCTACAACTTCTGCGACTACGTGCGGCTGGTGGTGTTCACCTCGATGGCGCAGGCGCTCACGCCCCTCTACTCGCGGCTCTACGAGGAAAGCGGCGAGGCGGCCACGGTGGAGTTCGTGCAGCGCTCGCTGCGACTCTACCTCATGGTCGCCGCGGCAGTCGTGGCAGGAATGGCGGCGGTCGGCGGCCCCGTCCTCACGATCCTCGCCTCCGACAAGTACTCGCCGGCGGTCGCCGCCATTCCGTTCATCATCGTCGCGATGTGCATCGACGGCGGCACGCCGTTCTTCAGCGCGGGCCTCTACCTGCGCAAGCGGACCTACGTCATGGTGCCCTTCGTGATCATCGCCGCCGTGGCCAACCTCGCGGCCAACATGTTGCTCGTGCCGCGACTGGGCATCCTGGGGTCGGCGTGCTCGACGCTCGGCTGCTATGTGTTCCTGAGCGCGGCGTCGTGGACGATGGGAAGGCGGTATCTCGCGCTGCTTTTCCCGTTCGGCGACCTGGCGAAGTTCGCCGCGCTGGCGGCCGTCATGTATTTCGCCGTCGCGCAGATTTCGCTCGCTTCCCACTGGCTCGAGCTCGGCGTCAAGATCGCGGTCGGCGTGGCCGTGTACCCCTCGCTGGTGCTGGCCTTCGATCGCCGCACGCGCGGCCTCGTCGCGGAAACGCTCGCTCGTCTCGCCCGCCGCAGGGCCGAGCGGGCGCTCGACGCCACGCGGGGCGCGGCGTGAAGGCGGCCCTCAAGTTCCTGTTGTCGACGCGGTGTGGGTGGGCCGCGTCCGCGCCGCTGCGGGCGCAAGGCACGTACGTGCTCATGTATCACCGCATCACGCTTCCCGGCGATTTCTTCGAAGGCGTGACGCTCGAGAATTTCCGGCGGCACATGCGCTGGGTGAAGGAGCACTGCACCCCGATATGGCCCGAAGACGTGCTGCGCGCGTGCGCGCGCCCGTGGCGCGGCAAGCCGCCCGTGGTCGTCACGTTCGACGACGGGTATCGCGACTATTACGACCGCGCCTATCCCGTTCTCCAGGAGCTCGGCATCCCGGCCGCCGTCTTCCTGTCGACGCATTACATGGACCACGGCGGGCTGCTGTGGACGGAGCACGTGCACTGGGCGGTCATGCGCAGCAGGCGGGAAACGCTCGAGCGTCCCTGGGCTCCCGGGAGCGTCGCCGTGGTCGCCGACGAGCGCTCGCGCCACGCCTTCGTGGCGGAGGCGAAACGCCGCCTGAAGGAGGCCCGCGACGATGACCGTCGACGCTGGGCCGATGCGATCATCCACGCGGCCGACGCCGACGAACCGGAGAAGGCGCTGGGACGACAGATGCTGTCGTGGGACGAAGTGCGCGGGTGCGCCGACGGCACCTGCATCGGGGGCCATGCGCACACGCACCCGGTGCTCTCGCGCATGAGCGCCGAGGCCGTGGACCACGAGATCGCCACATGCCACCGGCGCATCGCCACGGAGACAGGCCGGCCTCCGGTCGCCTTCGCGTATCCCACCGGCCGCGCCTGCGACTTCAACGAAGACACACGGCGCTCCCTCGCGAAGAACGGCTTCCGCCTTTCCTTCAGCGCGATCCCGGGCGTGAACATCACGGATACGGATGCCTTCGCGCTGCGCCGCCTGCACAACTGGGATTCCAGCGTCGGCGACCTTGCTGCCCTCATGCTGAAATCGCGATGGCACTCGGCGTGATCGATCCCAACGCGGCTCCCGTGCCGGTCCTCATGTACCACGCCGTTGGAGACTTGCCGGTGCGCGCGGCCGATCCGCACTACACGGTGGCCTGGGCCGATTTCGGCCGGCACCTGGCGCTCCTGCGCGCGCGGCGCCTGCGCCCGGCGAGCCTGCGATCCCTGCTCGGCGGGAACCAGAGGCAAGGCAGCGTGGCGTTGACGTTCGACGACGGCCACGAATCGAACGCGCAGGCCGCGTCCTGGATCGGGAGCCAGGGCGGCACGGCGGATTTCTTCGTGAACCCGTCGACGGTCGGCAGCGTGGGGTTCCTGGACTGGGCCGGGCTGCGCGAGATGGCGCGCTACGGGCAGTCCATCCAGTCGCACGGGCAAACGCATCGCTACCTCGACGAGCTCGCGGACGTGGAGATATGGCGCGAGCTGCGCGATTCGAAGGCGCGCATCGAGGACGCGGTCGGCGAGCGAGTGACCGTCTTCGCTCCTCCCGGCGGGCGCATGACCGCCGCCGTGGTTCGCCTCGCCCGGCAGGCCGGTTACGAGGCGATCTGCGGGTCGGTTGCAGGCCTGTGGCGCGATCCGATGCGGCTTTGGCCGATACCGCGGCTCGCGGTCACCGCCTCCATCGACGAGCGCCGCTTCGACCGCTGGATCTGCCAGGACGAGGTCGAGCTCGCCCGCATGCGCCTGCGACACGCCGCGTTGCAGGCGGCCAAGCGCCTCCTGGGAAACCGCCGCTACGACCGCTTGCGCAGCGTACTCATGCATGCCCCGCAACGCACCGACGTCCACTGAACCATGCGCGTCCTGTACATCGTCTCGCTGTTCCCTTGCTGGTCCGAAACGTTCATCGTTCGCGAGATCGCGGAGCTCGTCCGCGCGGGCGCCGACGTGCGGATCCTGTCGCTGCGCCACCCGTGCGAGTCCCTCGTGCAATCGGATGCTGCGGCCCTCCTGGACCGGGTCGTCTATCCGCGCCAGGGCCCGGGAGCGTGGCTATGCGCGCTCGGCACGCTCGCCCGCGCGCCGGCACGGGAGCTCGCGCAGCTGGCGCGAGTCTGCGCCGGGTTGTGGCGGCATCCGGCGTCGCTTGCAAAGACGCTCGTCGCCTGGCTGCGCGCGCTCTCGACATTCGATCGCCTCGCCGGATTCCGTCCGCAGCACATCCACGCGCATTTCGCCACGTACCCCTCGACCATCGCCCTGCTGCTCTCGCACCGCCTGTCGGCGCCATTCAGCTTCACCGCGCACGCGCACGACATCTTCCTCGAGGACCACCTGCTGTCGTGGAAGGTGCCCGCCGCTGCCTTCTGCGTGGCCATCTCGGAGTTCAACCGCGAATTCCTCGCCGGCCGCCTCGGACGGCACGCCACGCGCGGCGTGCGGATCGTGCATTGCGGGATCACCCCGGGCATCTTCGCCTTCCGGGCCGAGGGCCGGGACGCGCGGCGCATCCTCGCCGTGGGGCGGCTCGACGAGATCAAGGGCTTCCGCTACCTCGTCGAGGCGTGCGCGCTGCTGCGCGATCGTGGCCTCGCGTTCGCGTGCGACATCGTGGGCAGCGGTCCGCTGCGCGAGGATCTCGCCGCGCGCATCTCCCGGCTGGGCCTCGATGCGCACGTGCGTCTGCTCGGAGCCCGCAAGCAGGAAGAAGTACGCGTGCTGCTCGAGCAGGCGGGTGTCTTCGCGCTGCCTTCCGTCGTCACCGCGCGCGGCGATCGAGACGGCATCCCGGTGGCGCTCATGGAGGCCATGGCCTGCGGCGCCCCGGTGGTGTCCACGCGGGTGTCCGGCATTCCCGAACTCGTCCGCGACGGCGTCACGGGGCTGCTCGCCGATCCCGGCGATGCCGTGCAGCTCGCCGATCGCCTGCAGCTCCTGCTCGAGAAGCCGGCCTATGCCGCACGCCTCGCACGGCGCGCGCGAGCGGTGGTCGAGCGCGACTTCGACGCGTGCCGCGAGGCGGGCAAGCTGAGGGAGGCCATCCGGCATGCCGCATGAGCCCTTGCGCGTGCTGCTGCTCATCGACGAGATGGAGGTGGGCGGCACCCAGCGCCAGATTGTTGAACTCGCCCGCGGCATGGACCGCGCGCGGTTCACGCCGACGGTTGCATATTTCCGCAACCGGTCGCATCTGGCCGACGAGCTGGCGCAGGCGTCGGTGCGTGTCGACTGCATTCCCAAGAACGGGCGCATCGAGCCGCGCTTCGTCCGCGACCTCGTGCGTTACGTGCACGCCGGGCGCTTCCATGTCATGCACTGCTTCTCGCTGACAGCCGAGCTATGGGGCGCCGTGGCACACGGGTGCCTGCCGCGTGCGCGGCGACCGGCGTTATTCACATCGTTGCGCAGCACGCACGACTGGTACTCGCGCTCCCAGTGGATGATCAAGCGCTGGGTGTCGCGGCGCTCGTGCAGGGTGATCGCCAACTCGCGCGCAGGCAGCGACTACGCGCGCGAGCGCATGGGCCTCGCCGAAGGCGCGATCCAAGTGGTCTACAACGGCGTCGCCACGGCTCCCGAAGGGCCTGTCCCGGCCGGGGACGGCGCCCTCCTCCTGCAGTTCGTCGGACGTCTGGTGGACCACAAGAACCTGCCGCTGCTCCTGCGCGCGCTGCGTACCGCGCTCGACCGCGGCGTCCCCGTGCGCTTGCGGATCGCAGGCGACGGCCCGCTGCGGCCCGCATGCGAGGAAATGATCCGGTCGCTGCGCCTTTCGAATCGCGTCGAAATGCTGGGAGAACGGCGCGATGCCACGCGGCTCATCGCCGGGTCCCATGTGGTCGTGCTGCCGTCGCTGCGCGAGGGCCTCTCGAACGTGATCCTCGAGGCGATGATGGTGGGTCGCCCCGTCATCGCCTCCGCCGTGGGCGGCAACGTGGAGCTGATCGAGCCGGAAGCGACCGGCCTGCTGTTTCCTTCGGGCGATCACGACGCGCTCGCGCGGCAGATCGGACGCCTCGCGGCCGAGCCCGGGCTGCGCCTCGCCATGGGCCGCCAGGCGCGGCACAGGGCGCTCGAGCGGTTTTCCGTGCGGGCGATGGTCGACAACATGCAACGACACTACAGCGAATTTGCGAGGCAGACATGGACCGCGTAGCGATGGATTCGAAGCTGGCAGACCTGCTCTTCGTGATGACGCGGCACCCGCTCACGCCATTGCCGCCGCCCGCGCCGGCGAGCGCATGGCGCGCCGAGACGGAACTGCCGCGCCAGGTCGACCTCGCCCCGGGCGTGCGCGTCACCGTCACCGGCCCCGCATTCTGGGAGACCGACGGGCCGGCCGGCGGCGTCGCGTTCATGCGCGCGCCGGAGCATGGAGCCACCGACGACGTGCACGAGTCCCTCGCGAGGCAGGCGCTGGCCCAGTTCATGCGCGGCCAATGGCCGCTTGCCGCCCTGCGCGGCCGCTACCTGCTCGTGGCATGGAACACGCAGGCGCGAACGGTGCGCGTCGCCAACGACGGATTCCGCACCTACCCGCTGCACTTCCACGCTACCGGCGAGGGAATCGTCTGCTCGACGGATCTCGGATTGCTGCTGCGATCGCTTGCGCAGCCGCCGCGCGTGGATCCGGTGGCCATCTACCACTACCTGAACTTGACCTTCGTCCCCTCGCCGTCCACTCCGTTTACGGGCGTGGCGAAATTGCCGCCGGACCACCTGCTCGAGTGGCCGCCGTTGCGCACCGCCGCGGCCCCATGCTCTCCCTCGTACACGGAGGATCTCGCGGGCGACGAGGCGGAACGGGCGGCCCAGCTGCGCGAGCGCATGATCGCCGCCGTGACCGATTACCGGCCCGCGCGCGGCACGGC
>DASTGG010000003.1:0-21964 GCA_035719385.1 Usitatibacter sp. | reverse complement strand
GCACAGGTGCCGGTGACGGCGCGCCCGGCCGACGGCAAGGACGTGCCGGCCTCGCACGGCCAGGAAGGCGTCTGGCTCGCCGAGCGCATCAATCCGGGCACGGTCGCGTTCAACTTCCCGGTGCAGGCGCTGCGCCTCGAGGGCGAGCTCGACACGCGTGCGCTCGAGCTCGCGTTCGACGAGGCGGTCCGCCGGCACGAGGCTCTGCGCACCACGTTCGTGGAACGCGACGGGCATCCGGTGCAGGTGGTCTCGCCGGAGTCGCGGTTGTCGTTGCCGGTCATCGACCTTTCCTCCATGCCGCGCGAGGCGCGCGGGCGTGAGCTGAACCGGCTCGCGATCGAGGCGATGGAAGGCACGTTCGACCTGGCGCAGGGGCCGTTGCTGCGCATCTCGCTGGTGCGTTGGGCGCCGCGCCTTCACGTGCTGCTGCTGTCGGTGCATCACATCGTGTTCGATGTGGGCTCGCTCGGCATCCTGCTCGCCGACGCGGCCGCCATCTACCAGGCGCGCGCGGCAGGCCGCGAGCCGATGCTGGCGCCCATGCCGGTCCAGTACGCCGACTTCACGCTCTGGCAGCGGCGCTGCATGAGGAGCGTCGCGCTGCGCAAGCAGCTCGAGTACTGGAAGCGCCGGCTCGCCGGCGCGAGCGAGCTGCGCTTCCCGACCGACCGCCGCAGGCCGGCGAGCCCGAGCGGGCGCGCGGTGCGCGAGACGGCGATGCTGCCGCGCGAGCTCGCCGACCGGTTGAAGGACCTGGGCCGCCGCGAGGGCGTGACGCCCTTCGTGCTCACGCTGGCCGCCTTCTGCGTCCTCGCCAGCCGCTACGCCGGCGAGGAAGACGTCGTCGTCGGCTCGCCCGTCACGCTGCGCAGGCGGCCGGAGGTCGAGAGGGTCGTGGGCCTTTTCGCGAACCTGGTCGCGATTCGCGCGGACCTTTCCGGCGCGCCGACGTTCCGCGAGCTCCTCGGCCGCGTGCGCGAAGCGGCGCTCGGCGCGCTCGAGAACAGCGATGCGCCGTTCGACCATGTGGTGCGCGAGCTGGGCGCGGCGCGCTCGGCGCGTCATCCGCTGTTCCAGATCACCTTCGCCTACGAGACGGCCTCGCCGCCCCTCGCGTTCGGCGGCTTGCACGTGGAGTTCCTGCGTCCCGACTCGCGCCTCGGCCCGGGCGAGGATGCGGCCACGCTCGGCATCCAGTTCGACGAGTGCCTCACGCGCTTCGACATCGAGACTTACGTGCGCGAAGTGCCCGACGGCCTCGAGCTGGAGATGCAGGGGTCGAGCGATGTCTTCACGCGCGAGACGCTGCGCAGCCTCCTCGGCAGCCTGCGGGCGCTCCTCGCCGGCGTCGTCGCGCGGCCCGATGCGCCCATCGCGGAGCTGCCGTTGCTGGATGGGCACGAGCGCGATGTCCTCGTGCGCGAACGCAACGCGACCGCGCGCGATTACCCCCGCGACAGCACCGTGGCGCAGGTCTTCGCCTCGCAGGCGGCGCGCCGTCCCGACGCCCACGCCGTGGAGCACGGGGATGCGGCGCTCACCTATGGCGAGCTGGACGCGCGCGCCACCCGCCTGGCCGCGACGCTGCGTTCGCTGGGCGTGCGTCGTGGCGACCTGGTAGGCCTGGCGGTGCCCCGCTCGACCGACCTCGTCATCGGCATGCTCGGCATCCTCAAGGCGGGCGCGGGCTACGTGCCGCTGGATCCGGATTACCCGCCGGAGCGGCTGGCGTTCATGGTCGACGACACGGCTGCCGGCTTCATCGTCGCCGACCGCTCGATGGAATCGCGCCTCTCGGCGACCGGCGCGCGGTTCGTGCGCGTGGACGACGAGCCGCCGGCCGGCGCCCCCAAGGATGCCGTGGCCGGGGGACCGCTCGATCTCGCGTACATCATCTACACGTCGGGATCGACGGGCATGCCCAAGGGCGTGCAGGTCACGCATCGCAGCATCGCGCGGCTCGTGTGCAACACCGACTATGCGCAGCTTGGCGACGACACGCGCCTCGCGCAGGCTTCCGTCGCGACGTTCGACGCCGCGACGTACGAGGTCTGGGGAGCGCTGCTCAACGGCGGTTGCGTGGTGATCGCGCCGCGCGAAGTCACTCTCAGCCCGCGCGATTTCGCCCACTTCCTGCGCGAGCGCCGCATCACGGACCTCTTTCTCACCACCGCGCTCTTCAACCAGGTCGCGAGCGACGAGCCGGATGCATTCGCGACGCTGCGTTCCGTGCTCACCGGCGGCGAAGCCCTCAGCCTCGAGCCGATCCGCCGCGTGCTCAAGGCGGGCCCGCCGCGGCAGCTCAACAACATCTACGGGCCCACGGAGGTCACGACCTTCGCGCTGACGCATCGCATCGAGTCGCTCGACGAGGCGGCCACGAACGTGCCCATCGGCCGCCCGATCGCCAACACGACGGCGTACGTGCTCGACGAGCGTGGCGAGCCCGTGCCCGACGGAATGCCGGGCGAGCTCTACCTCGGCGGCGACGGCGTCGCCCTCGGATACCTCAACCGCGACGAGCTGACTCGCGAGAAGTTCGTGCCCGACCGTTTCGGGGCGGATGCGTCGGCGCGGCTCTATCGCACCGGCGACTGGGTGCGCTGCGGGCCCGGCGGCGCGCTCGAGTTCATCGGCCGCCGCGACGGGCAGGTGAAGGTGCGCGGCTTCCGCATCGAGCTGGGCGAGATCGACGCGGTGCTCAAGCGCCAGCCCGACCTGGTCGAGTGCTTCGTGACCGTTCGCGAAGACGAGCCCGGCGAGCACCGGGTCGTCGCCTACGTCGTGCCGCGACCGGAAACGCAACCGCTGCCCCGCGCAGAGGACCTGCGCGCGGTGCTGCGCCAGCACCTGCCGGACTACATGGTGCCGGCCGCGTTCGTGGTGCTGCCGTCGCTGCCGCTCAAGCCGAACGGAAAGATCGACCGCGAGGCGCTGCCGCCGCCCAGCGCGTCGCCGCGCGCCGCGGCCGCCGCGCCGCAAGGCGAGCTGCAGGAGCGCATCGCGGCACTCTGGCGCGAAATGCTCAAGCTCGACCGCATCGGCGTCGACGACAATTTCTTCGACGTGGGCGGCGACTCGCTCATGCTGGTGCGCATGCACGCGCGGCTGCGCGAGGGGCTCGGCATCCAGTGCCGCGTGGTCGACCTCTTCACCTACACCACGATCGAGTCGCTGGCGCGCTTCCTCGAAGCCGGTTGCGAGACGCAGGCCGTCGCGCAGGAGGCCGCGGCGCTCGCGGCGCGGCGCTCGCGGGCCGGCGGCGCGCCCGAGCCGATCGCGATCATCGGCATGGCCGGACGCTTCCCGGGCGCGGGCAGCGTGGAGGCGTTCTGGCAGAACCTGCGCGAGGGGCGGGAATCGATCCGCTTCTTCACGCCCGAGGAGATGCGCGAGGCGGGCGTGCCGGAAGCGGCCATCGCCGACCCGCGCTACGTGCCCGCGCGCGGCTACCTCGACGACGCGGACAAGTTCGACGCCGGCTTCTTCGGCTACTCGGCGCGGGAAGCGGAAGTCATGGATCCGCAGCAGCGCGTGCTGCTGCAGTGCGGCGCGGAAGCGCTGGAGCGCGCCGGCTACGACCCGGAGCGCTACGACGGAGCGATCGGCGTGTTCGCCGGCTCGACCATGAGCACGTACCTCGCGAGCCTGACCGAGCAAGGCGCGGTGCCCGAATCGGTGGGCGGCCTGTCGCGCGTGATGGCCATGGCGCAGGACTTCCTCACCACGCGCCTGTCGTACAAGCTCAACCTGCGCGGCCCGAGCGTGAACGTGCAGTCGGCGTGCTCCACGTCGCTCGTCGCGGTGCACGAAGCCTGCCGCTCGCTCCTCGATTACGACTGCGACATGGCGCTCGCGGGCGGCGTGTCGGTCACGGTGCCGCTCAAGGCGGGCTACCCGTACGTCGAGGAAGGCATCGGCTCGCCCGATGGCCACTGCCGCGCCTTCGACGCGTCGGCGGCCGGGACCGTCGCCGGCAACGCCGTCGCGCTGGTGGTGCTCAAGCGCCTGTCGGAAGCGATCGCCGACGGCGACCACATCCATGCGGTGATCCGCGGCATCGCCGTGAACAACGACGGCTGCGCCAAGGTGGGCTACACCGCGCCCAGCGTCGAAGGCCAGTCCAAGGCCATCGCGCTCGCCCAGGCGCTGGCGAATTGCCCGCCGGAGACCATCGGATACATCGAGGCGCACGGCACGGGCACGCATCTCGGAGACCCGATCGAGATCTCGGCGCTGCGGCGCGTGTTCGGCCCGCGGCCGCGCAGCGGCGAGCCGTGCTGGATCGGCGCGGTGAAGACGAACGTCGGCCACCTCGACGCGGCAGCGGGCGTGACAGGGCTCGTGAAGGCGGCGCTCGCGGTCGAGCACGCGCAAATCCCTCCCAGCATCAATTTCGTCGAGCCCAACCCGCAGATCGAATTCGCATCCAGCCCGTTCGAGGTCAATACGCAGCTGCGTGCGTGGAAGACGCCCGAGGGCCACACGCGCCGCGCCGGCGTGAGCTCCTTCGGCCTGGGGGGCACCAATGCGCATGCGGTGCTCGAGCAGGCGCCCGCGGCCGAAGCGTGCGCGCCCGGGCGCGAATGGCAGCTTCTGTGCCTGTCGGCGAAGACGCCGGCAGCGCTCGAGCGCATGGCGGCGAACCTCGCGGCGCACCTCCGGGCGCATCCGGAGCTGCCGCTGGCCGACGTGGCGCACACGCTGCAGGCCGGCCGTCGCGAGTTCGCGCACCGGCGCGTCGTCGTCGCCCGATCCCACGAACAGGCGGCCTGCGCCCTGGAGTCGGCGGCCGATGCCTCGGCGATCGCCGCGTGCAAGGCGGGCAGCCGCAAGCCCGTGTTCATGTTCAGCGGGCAGGGCAGCCAGCACGTCGGGATGGCCCGTGGGCTGTATGCAACCGAACCCGTATTCCGCGAGGTCGTCGACCAGTGCTGCGCGAAGCTGCGCCCCATGCTCGGCCTCGATCTCGTCGACGTGATGTTCGGCGCGACCGGCGCGCCCGAGGAGGCTGCACGGCGGCTCGAGGACACGAGGCTCGCGCAACCCGCGCTCTTCGTCGTCGAATACGCGACCGCGCGCACCTGGATGTCGTGGGGCGTGCGCCCGGCCGCGATGATCGGCCACAGCATCGGCGAATATGCCGCGGCCTGCCTCGCCGATGTCATCGGCCTGGACGACGCGCTGCGCCTCGTCGCGGAGCGCGGCCGCCTCATGTCGCTGCAGGCGGCCGGCGCCATGCTCGCGGTGCCGCTCGACGAAGCGGAAGTCGCGACCCTCCTCGGCCCGGAGCTCTCGCTCGCTGCGGTGAACGCGCCGGGCCTGTGCGTCGTTTCCGGCCCGCAGCCGGCGATCGAGCGGCTCGAAGCGCAGCTCGAGGCGCGCGGCCTCGTGCCGCGCCGCCTGCACACCTCGCACGCCTTCCACTCGGCGATGATGGATCCCGCGCTGGAGCCGTTCCGCGCGGCCTGCAGCGCGGTGACGCTGCATGCGCCGCGGCTTGCGTACGTCTCGAACGTGAGCGGCGACTGGATCACGCCGGAGCACGCGACGGATCCCGGCTACTACGCCACGCATCTGCGTGGAACGGTGCGCTTCTCGCAGGGGCTCGAGCGGCTCCTCGCCGATGGCGATCATGTGTTCGTCGAGTGCGGCCCCGGCCAGACCCTCGCGTCGCTGGCGCGCCGGCATCCCGCCCGCCGCGGGCAGGCGTGCATCGCGTCGATGCGCCATCCGGCCGACGCGCAGGAGGATGCCGCGGCATGGCTCGCGGCAGCCGGCCAGTTGTGGCTCGCCGGAGCGCGGCCCGATTGGCGCGCCGCACACGGCGGCGAACGGCGCCGGCGCGTGCTGCTGCCGACGTATCCCTTCGAATGCAAGCGTTACTGGCTGGAAGCGCGCTCTAGCGCAGCCGCGGGCGACGCCGCCGTGCGCCGCATCGCGGATTCGAAGCAGTGGCTGTACGTGCCGTCGTGGCGGCGCAGCGCGCCGCCGGTGGCCGACCCGGCGGCGGCGAGGTCGAAATGGCTGGTGCTTTGCGACCCGCATGGAGTCGGCAGCGAGCTCGTGGCGCAATGGCGCGCGGCCGGGTTCGCCGTGGCCGAAGCCGCGGTGCCCGAGACGCGCGCGGATTGCGACCGGCTGCTCGTCTGGCTTCGGGCCGACGCGTTCGTGCCGGATCGCATCGTGCACCTCGGCGCGGTCGGGCCCGATGTCGAACCGGGCGACGAGCCGAACTTCACGCGTACGTGCCAGGCGCGCGGTTTCTACGGCATCGTCTTCCTGCTGCAGTCGCTCATTGCCGCGAACCTCGACACCGACGTCGCGCTCGCCGTGGTGACGAGCCAGGCGCTGGAGGTGGACGGCCGCCAGGCGATCTCGCCCGACAGGGCGATGGCCGTGGCGCCGTGCACGGCGATCGGCATGGAGCATCCCGGCATCCGCGCGCGCGTCGTGGATGTGCAGCTCGATTCGAAACCCGCGCCGCTCGCGGCGGTTCTCGCGAGGGAGCTCGCCTCGCAGGCGCACGACGCGGTCGTGGCCTACCGTGGCGGGCATCGCTGGGTGCGCGAGTTCGAGCGCGTGGCGCCCGCACAGGCCACCTCCCCGGCGGTTCGCGAAGGCGGCACGTACCTGATCACCGGCGGCCTCGGCCCCATGGGCCTCGAAATCGCGGCGCACTTCGCGCGCGTGGCGAGGGCGAACCTGGTGCTCCTGGGCCGCACCGCTTCGCCATCGGAGCGCATCCGCGAGATCGAGGCGCATGGCTCGAAGGTCCTGGTGCTGAGCGCCGACGTGGGCGATGCGGCGCAATTGGCCGAGGCAGTCGCACGCGCCGAAGCGCAGCTCGGCCCGATCCGCGGCGTCGTCCATGCGGCGGGCGCGCAGAAGCGCGGCGTCCCCATCGAGGCCGTCACGCCGGCTCACTGCGAAGCGCAGTTCTGGCCGAAGCTCGCCGGCCTGCGCGCCCTGGAGCGCGTCTTCCACGGCCGGCCCCTCGACTTCTTCATCGTGCAGTCGTCGCTCGCCTCGGTGACCGGCGTGGCGGGCTTCGTGAGCTATACGGCGGCGCACGTCTTCATGGACGCCTTCGTGCAGCGCCACAACCGGCGGCACGCCCAGGCATGGCGAACCATCAACTGGGACAACTGGCGGCTCGCCGGCGAGATTCCCGCGAGCGCGGCCGGTGCCGAGTTCTACCTCACGCCGGCCGAGGCGGTCGAGACGCTGGACCGCGTGCTCGCCCGCGACGAGCTTGCGCAGGTGCTCGTGTCGACCGGTCCGCTGCAGGGCCGGATCGATCGGTGCCTGCCGCGCGAAGTGCCGCAGGGCGAGGAGCAGGCCGCGGAGCACCCGGCCCCGAAAGCGCACTCACGGCCCGCGCTGTCGTCGACGTTCGAGGCGCCTCGCACCGAAGCCGAACGCACGCTCGCCGGCATCTGGCAGGACGTCCTCGGCATCGCCGGCATCGGCATCCACGACAACTTCTTCGAGCTGGGCGGCGATTCGGTGCTCAACATCCAGATCATCGCCAAGGCCAATCGCGTGGGGCTGCGGCTCACGCCCCGGCAGGTGTTCGAGAACCAGACCATCGCGCAGCTCGCGGCGCTCGCTGGCGCCACGGCCGCCGGCGGCGTCGCGACGCCGGCCGGCCCGGAGCAGGCGGGCCCCGTGCCGCTCACGCCCATCCAGGCGTGGTTCTTCGAGCGCGGCCTCGGGCGGCCCGCGCACTTCAACCTGCCCATGCTGCTCGAGGTGCGGCGCGCGCTGCAGCCCGACACCATCGCGCGCGCGATCGACCGCCTCGCGCGCCACCACGATGCGCTGCGACTGCGCTATGCACGCGGCGAGCGCGGGTGGACGCAGGAGCTCGCGCCGGAGCCCCCGCCCGTGAACGTGGAACGCATCGAGCTTTCCGGCCTCGGCGCGGAGCAACAGACGCTCCGCATCGAGGAGGTGGGGGCCAGGCTCCAGAAGGGCCTGGACCTCACCGCGGGCCGGACCATGGCGCTCGCGCTTTTCGATGCCGGCGCCGCGCAGCCGGCTCGCCTGCTGTTCGTCGTCCATCACCTCGTCGTCGACATGATCTCGTGGCGCATCCTGCTCGAGGACCTGCAGGCGGCGTGCGAGGCGCTCGCCATCGGCCGCGAGCCGGTTTTCCCGCCGAAGACCGCGTCGATCCGCCGCTGGTCCGAGGCGCTTTCCGCGTATGGGCAGACGCCCGCCGCCGAAGCGCAGTTGCCGTTCTGGCAGGGGCTCGCGCGCACGCCGGTCGCATCGCTGCCGCGGGATGTCGCGCAGGGCGTGAACTCCGAGGCGAGCGCGCGCCAGTTGCGCGAATCGCTGGATGTGGACGAAACGCGCGCGCTCCTGGCCGACCTCCCGCGCACCTTCGGCAGCCGGATCGACGATGCGCTGCTGCTCGCGCTCGCGCGCAGCGTGGGCGAATGGAGCGACGCTCGCAGCGTGCTGGTCGATTTCGAGGGGCACGGGCGAGAGGCGATCGTCGAGGGCGTCGACCCCTCGCGGACCGTGGGATGGTTCACGACGCTGTCGCCGGTGCGCATCGACCTGCCCGCGCGCGACGATGCCGCGGCCCAGCTCGACGCGGTCCATCGGCAGCTCTCGGCCATCCCGCAACACGGCATGGGGTTCGGCATCCTGCGGTACCTCAGCGGGAAGCCCGAACTGCGCGAAGCGCTCGCCGCTTTGCCCAGGCGCGAGATCTCGTTCCTGTACGCAGGGCAGCTCGATGCCGCCTTCGCGCCCGATGCGCCGTTCGTGCCCATCGACGGGCACGCCGGCGAGCCGCACGATCCCGAGGGCGAGCGTTCGCACCTGCTCGAGGTGAATGCCTGGGTGATGCAGGGGCGGTTGCAGGTGGCCTGGACGTACAGCGCGAACCGCCACCGCGAGGAGACGATCCGCGCCCTGGCGCGCCGTTACATGCACGTGCTGCGCGACCTGCTCGGCCGCGCACGCGCCGATATGAACGAGATCGCACGACAGGTCGCGCACGCGCTGGAGGCCGCCGAATGACCGCCGTGGCACGCATCGAGGACGTCTACGAGCTCACGCCGCTGCAGGAGGGCATGCTCTTCCACACGTTGTACGCGCCGCATACGGCTGCGTACACGATCCAGCTCGACATCGCGCTCGAAGGCCGCCTGGATCGCGAGGCGATGCGCGCGGCATGGGAAGAGGCGCTCGCGCGCCATGCGGCGCTGCGCACGTCGTTCGTCTGGGAGCGCGTGGAGAAGCCGTACCAGGTCGTGCACCGCGCGGTCGCGCTGCCGTTCGAAAGCGGCGACTGGAGCGCGCTGGCGCCCGACGCGCAGGCGGCGCGCATCGACGAGTGGCTCGAGCGCGACCACGGCGCGCCGTACGACCTGAGGAAGGCGCCGCTCATGCGGCTCGCCTGCTTCGACCTCGGAGGCGGGCGGCACCGCCTGCTCTGGAGCTTCCACCACATCATCCTCGAGGGCTGGTCGGCCACGGCGGTCCTGGGCGAAGTCTGGAGCGCGTACGCGGATCTGCGCGCCGGCCGCAAGCCCGAGCTTCCCGCGCCCGCGCGCTTCGTCGAGTACGTGCGCTGGCTGCGCGCGCAGGATCGCGGCCGCGCGGAAGCGTACTGGCGCGAGGCGATGCGCGGCTTCCGCGGGGCCACCGTGCTGCCGATCGACCACGGCGGCGAGAAGCAGCCGGCCGCGGTTCGCGTGGTCGAGCACTGCAGCCTGGAGCTGCCGGCCGCGGCGCAGCGGTCGCTGCGCGAGCTCGCGCGCACGCAGCGCGTCACGCTGAACACCGTCTTCCAGGGCGCCTGGGCCGTGCTGCTCGCGCGCTACTCGGGCGACGACGACGTGACCTTCGGTGCCGTGGTCTCGGGCCGGCCGCCCGAGCTGCCGGGCGCCGAGTCGATCGTGGGGCTGTTCGTGAACACGCTGCCGGCGCGCGTGAAGGTCGATGCGACCGCCTGCGTCGGCGAATGGCTGCGCGCCCTGCAGCTCGGGCAGGCGAAGATGCGCGAGTTCGAGCACAGCGCGCTCGTCGACGTGCAGTCGTGGAGCGGCATGGGCGGCGGCCAGCCGCTCTTCCACACGGTGCTCGCGTTCGAGAACTGGCTCGAGTCGGCCGCGGCCGGCACGGGCGAGCTGCGCGTCACCGGCCGGCGCAACCTCGAGGCGAGCGACCAGCCGCTCGCGGTGTTCGTCACGCCGGGCGAGGCCGTGCGCGTGACGCTGATGTACGACGTCGAGCGCTTCGACCGCCGCGCCGTGGAGCGGATGCTGCACCATTATGCGACGCTGCTCGAAGGCTTCGGCGCCATGCCCGAGCGCCGCGTCGGCGACGTGCCGATGCTCACCGCGGCCGAGCGCGAGCAGGTCGTCGTCGAATGGAACCGCACGGCGGCGCCGTACCCGCGCGACAGCAGCATCGGCGAGCTCATCGCGCAGCACGCCACGCGCGCGCCGGACGCGGTCGCCGTCGAATGCGGCGGGCTCACGCTCACTTATTCCGGGCTCGACCGGCGCTCGAACCAGGTGGCGCGGCGGCTCCTCGCGCTGGGGGTGGGCACCGATACGCCGGTGGCCATCCTGGCCGAACGCGGCCTGGAAATGATCGTCGCGCTGGTCGGCATCCTGAAGGCGGGAGGCGCCTACCTGCCGCTCGATCCGGGCAACCCGCGCGCACGCCTGGAGTTCATCATGGCCGACGCCGCCGCGCCCGTGCTCGTGACGCAGTCGCACCTGCGCGATCGGCTGCCCGCGTATGCGGGGCATGTCGTGTCCATGGACGGCGATGCGGCCGCGCTCGACGTGCTGCCCGATTCGAGTCCCGGCGTGGCGGTGAAGGCGACCGACCTCGCCTACGTCATGTACACCTCCGGCTCGACGGGCGCCCCGAAGGGCGTGTGCATCACGCACCGTGGGGTCGTGCGCCTGGTGAAGAACAGCGGTTTCATGGACCCGGCGCCGGGCGACACCCTGATGCAGTACGCGCCGCTCGCGTTCGATGCCTCGACGCTGGAGATCTGGGGCGCGCTGCTCAATGGCTGCCGCCTCGTCGTGTGCCCGCCCGGACCGCAATCGCTGGCCGAGCTCGCGCGCGTGATCCGCGAGCGGCACGTCTCCGAGCTCTTCGTCACGACGGCGCTCTTCAACCAGATCGTGGACGAGCAGCCCGAGTGCCTGCGCGGGCCGCGCCACGTGATGACCGGGGGCGAAGCGCTCAGCGTGTCGCACGCGCGGCACGTGCTCGGGCAGATGCCGGACGCGCACTGGCTGGTGAACGCCTACGGGCCCACGGAAAACACCTGCATCACGACGTCCCACGCGATGCGCGGCGGCTCGCAATGCGAGAGCGGCGCGATCATCGGCAGGCCGATCGCGAACACCAGCGTGTACATCCTCGATGCGCGCATGCAGCCGGTGCCCGTGGGGGTCACGGGCGAGATCTACATCGGCGGCGACGGCCTCGCGCGCGGCTACCTGAACCGCCCCGACCTGGACGCCGCGAGCTTCGTTGCCGATCCGTTCGGCGCGCAGCCCGGCGCGCGGCTGTATCGCAGCGGCGACCTCGGCCGCTGGCGCGAGGACGGCACCATCGAGTTCCTGGGACGCAGGGACTTCCAGGTGAAGGTCCGCGGTTTCCGTATCGAGCTGGGGGAGATCGAGGCGGCCCTCTGCAGCCATGGCGACGTGCGGCAGGCGCTCGTCGTTTCACGCGACGACGAAGGCGGCGCGTGCACGCTGGTCGCTTACGTCGTGGCCCACCCGGGCCGCGCGCCTTCGGCGGGCGAGCTGCGCGAGCACCTGCGCGCCGCGCTGCCGGAGCCCATGGTCCCGGCCGCATTCGTCGCGCTCGACGCGTTTCCGGTCAATGCGAACGGAAAGGTGGACCGCGCGGCGCTGCCGGCGCCCGGCGGGTCGGCCGCTCCCGCCCCCGGTTTCGTGGCGCCGCGCACCGAGCGCGAGCAGCGCATCGCCGACGTGTGGCGCTCCGTGCTGGGGCTGGACCGCGTCGGCATCGACGACAATTTCTTCGACCTCGGCGGCAACTCGCTCCTGTTGCTTCGCGTGCACGGCCAGCTCGCCAACGCGATCGACCGGCCGCTGCAGATCATCGACCTCTTCCATTTCCCGACCATCCGTTCGCTCGCGAACCACTTCGAGGCGCTCGGCCCGGCCACCGCCGCGGCCGCGTCCTCGAAGCTGAAGGAGCAGGCGAGCCTGCGGCGCGAGGCATTGCAGCGCGCCGCAAGAACACCACAACGTGGAGGCATCAAATGAGCCAGGCCCCCGAGGCGCCCGTCCAGACGGGCGTCGCCATCATCGGTTTCGCGGCGCGCTTGCCGGGCGCCAGGGACGTCGAGGAGTTCTGGCGCAACCTTCGCGACGGCGTCGAGTCGATCACCTTCTTCTCGGAGGAAGAGCTGATCGCCGCCGGCGTCGATCCCGCCGAGCTGGCGCGTCCCGAGTACGTCCGCGCCAAGGGATACATGAAGGACGCCGAGCTCTTCGATGCCGGCTTCTTCGGCTACACGCCGCGGGAGGCGGTGGTGATGGACCCGCAGCACCGCGTGTTCCTCGAATGCGCCTGGGAGGCGCTCGAGAACGCCGGCTACAACCCGCAGCAGCCGCACAACCTCACCGGCGTGTTCGCCTCGGGCAGCCTCAATACCTACCTGCTGTCCTACTGGGGCTCGGAAGCCTTCCGGTCGGTCGGCGCGATGCAGGTCACGATCAGCAGCGAGAAGGATTCGCTCGCCACGCGCGTCGCCTACAAGCTCAACCTGCGCGGGCCGGCCATGACGGTCCAGACCGCTTGCTCCTCGTCGCTCACCGCCGTGAGCCAGGCCTGCCAGGCGCTGCTCGCCTACCAGTGCGACATGGCGCTCGCGGGCGGCGTCTCGGTGAAGACGCCGCGCGTGGTCGGCCACCTCTACCAGGAAGGCGCCATCTTCTCGCCGGACGGCCACTGCCGCGCGTTCGACGCGCGATCGGCCGGCACGCTCACCGGCGAAGGCGTGGGCATCGTCGTGCTCAAGCGCCTGGACAACGCCATCGCCGACGGCGACACGATCCATGCCGTCATCAAGGGCTTCGCGGTCAACAACGATGGCTCGAACAAGGTCGGATACACCGCCCCGAGCGTCGACGGGCAGGCCGAGGTCATCGCGATGGCGCATGCATTCGCCGGGGTGGAGCCGGACACCATCACCTACGTGGAGGCGCACGGCACCGGCACGGACCTCGGCGACCCGATCGAGATCGCAGGCCTCACGCAGGCGTTCCGCGGGTCGACCGACCGTCGCCAGTTCTGCGGCGTGGGTTCCGTCAAGTCGAACCTCGGGCACCTCGATGCGGCCGCCGGAGTAACCGGCCTCATCAAGGCCGCGCTCGCGCTGGAGCACCGCGAGATCCCGGCGTCCCTCCATTTCGAGACACCGAATCCGAAGATCGACTTCGCCGGCAGCCCCTTCTACGTCGTCGACCGCCTGACGCCGTGGCGATCCGAGGGAACACCGCGCCGCGCGGGCGTGAGCGCGTTCGGCATCGGTGGCACCAACGTGCACGTCGTGCTGGAAGAGGCCCAGGAGCCGCCGCCCGCGGCGCCCTCCGGCCCGTGGAAGCTGCTCACGTTCTCGGCGCGTACCGAGTCGGCGCTCGATGCGTCGATCGCGCGCATCGCCGAGCACCTGCGGACGCATCCGGAGCAGGACCTCGCAGACGTCGCGCATACGCTGCACGTGGGCCGCAAGGAATTCGACTGGCGCGCCGCGGCCGTGTGTCGCGACACCCCCGATGCGCTCGAGGCGCTGGGCCCGTCGGCGCGCACGCGCGTGCACCGCCTGCGCGTCCGCGCGCACGAGCGGCCCGTCGCCTTCGGGTTCACGGGCCAGGGGTCGCAGTATCCCGGCATGGGCTCGGGCCTCTACCGCGACGAGCCGGCGTACCGCGAAGCGGTCGACGAATGCCTCGCGATCCTGAAGGACAAGGCGGGGCTCGATCTCGCGCCGGTCCTCTATCCCCCCGAAGGCGATGCGAAACAGGCGCAGGAGCGCCTGCGCGACACGCGTTACGCGCAGCCGGCGCTCTTCGTCACCGAATACGCGCTGGCGCGCCTGTGGATGGGCCGCGGCGTGCGCCCCGACGCGATGATCGGGCACAGCATCGGCGAATACGTCGCCGCGTGCCTCGCCGGCGTGATGACGCTCGCCGACGCGCTCGTGCTCGTCGCGCAGCGCGGCCGCCTCATGGGCTCGGTGGAGAGTGGGTCGATGCTCGCGGTGCCGCTGCCGGAAGCCGAGCTCGCGCCGATGCTGGGCGAGGGCCTCGCGCTCGCCGCGGTCAACGCGCCAACCCTGTGCGTGGCATCGGGCACGCACGCAGCGATCGACGCGCTCGAAGCGCGCCTGCGCGCGCTGGCGATCCAGCCCACGCGGCTGCATACATCGCATGCGTTCCACTCGGCGATGATGGATCCGGTCCTGGAGGAATTCGGCCGCTTCGTCGCGCAGGTGCCGCTGGCGCCGCCGAAGCTGCGCTACGTCTCGAACGTGACGGGCGACTGGATCACCGACGCGCAGGCGACGGACCCGCAGTACTGGGTGAAGCACCTGCGCGGCACCGTGCGATTCGCCGACGGCGTGCGCCGCCTGATGGACGACGGGCTGCGAGTTTTCCTCGAGGTCGGTCCCGGCACGACGCTCTCCGGCCTCGCGCGAGGCCAGCTCGGCGCCGCGGCGCAGGACCGCGTGTTCTCCTCGCTGCGTGCGGCGCGCCAGGAGGGCGATGACGAGGCGCTGTTCGTCGAGGCGGCCGGCCGGCTGTGGCTCGCCGGCTGCGTCGTGGACTGGCAGGCCTTCGGCCATGGCGAGCGGCGTCGGCGCGTGCCGCTGCCGACGTATCCCTTCGAACGCAGCCGCCATTGGATCGATGCCTCGCCGGCGGACATGGCGCCGGTCGCGAGCGCCACGACGCGCAAGCCCGACATGGCCGACTGGTTCTACATGCCCTCGTGGCGGCAGGCGGCGATGCCGATGGATTTCGCCGTACCTGCGCAACCGCATCGGTGGCTCGTGTTCGCGGACGACCTCGGGCTCGGCGACCAGCTCGTGGCGCGCATCCGCGATCGCGGTGAAGCCGTGCGGATCGTGCGAGCCGGCGCGGCGTTCGAAAAGCGCGACGATGGCAGTTTCACCGTGGCGCCCGCCTCGAGCGCGGACCACGATCGGCTTTTCGCCGAAATGTCGGCGTCGGGCGAGATGCCCGACCGCGTGGTTCACCTGTGGGGTGTCACGAAGGGGGAGGCGGGCAGCGCAAGCGAGCGCGATGCGCTGGTGGATCGCTGCTTCTGGAGCGCGACGTGCGTCGCGCGCGGGCTCGGGCGCAACGCAGGCGACCCGGTGGAGCTCGCGTTCGTCGCCAACGGCGTGCATCGCGTCACGGGCGAAGAAGTGCTCGCCCCGGAGAAGGCGACGGTGGCCGGACCCTGCCTGGTGGCGCCGCGCGAGTGGTCGCACCTGTCCTGCCGCAGCATCGACGTGGAGCCCGGCTGCCGCGCGAGCAGCGCAGCCCTCGTCGAGCGCCTCGAAGCCGAGCTGCGCGGCGAGTTCACGGCACAGCCCGTCGCTTATCGGGGCGGCATGCGTTGGATCCGCGGGTACGCGCCGGTTCGCATCCCGTCGCCGCAGGAATTTCCGCGCCTGCGCCGCAACGGCACGTATGTGGTGACCGGCGGCCTGGGCGGCATCGGCCTCGCCGTGGCCGAAGCGCTCGCCCAGGCGGCAGCGGCGCGCCTGGTGCTGGTCAGCCGGCGGCCATTCCCGGCGCGCGAAGCGTGGGATGCATGGCTCGGGGCGCACGGCGCCGACGACCCGACGAGCGTGCTGCTGCGCAAGCTCCTGGCGATCGAGGCGCTCGGCGCGAAGGTCTTCGTGGCGACCGGCAACGTCGATGACGCGGCGGCCATGGCGGCGATGGTGGAGCAGGCGCACGCGCGCTTCGGCGACATCCACGGCGTGATCCACTCGGCCGGCGTTCCCGGCGGCGGCATCATGGAGCTCAAGAGCCGCGAGGCGGCCGACGCGATCCTCGCGCCGAAAGTGCGCGGCACCCGCGTGCTGGAAGAGGCGCTCGCCCGCGAGCCGCTGGACTTCTTCGTGCTGTGCTCGTCGCTGACCGCCTCGGTGCCGGCGGCGGGGCAGCTCGACTACACCGCCGCGAACGCGTTCCAGGATGCGTTCGCGCAGTCGCGCGCCGCCGCGGGCGCACCCACGATCGCGATCGAGTGGGACGCGTGGAAGGAAACCGGCATGGCGGTCGATACCGCGGTGCCGGCCGCGATAGCCGCGGCGCGGCGCCAGACCCTCGAGACGGGGCTCGCCACGGCCGAGGGCGTCGAAGCGTTCCGGCGCGCGCTCGCGAGCGCGCTGCCGCAGGTGCTCGTGTCCACGTGCGACCTGGATGCACGGGTGCGGATGGCGACGGCGACGCCGAAGCCCGCGCAGGAAGAAGCGGCGAATGCGGGGCAAGCGCCGGAGCCGCAACAGCGGCGTGCGTTTTCCTCGCCGTACGAGGCACCGCGCACACCGACCGAGCAGGCGGTCGCGGCCATCTGGGGAGATCTGTTCGGCATCGACCGCATGGGCATCCACGACGACTTCATCGAGGCCGACGGCCACTCGCTGCTCGCGATCCAGATCGTGGCGCGCATCGGCAAGGAGCTCGGCGTGAAGCTGCCGGTGAACGCGATCTTCGAATACCCGACGATCGCGCAGCTTGCCGCACAGGTCGAGGCGGCGAAGGGCAAGGCGGCGGAGCAGGAATCCAAGGTCGCCGAGCTGGTGGAGATGGTCGAGCGGCTCTCCGACGAGGAAGTCGAACGCCTGCTCGCGGAGCAGCATGCGCACAACTGACGGAGCCGGCGGCGACGGAATGGCGCGACTGCAGGCGCTCGCGCCCGACCGGCGCGCTGCCGTCGAGGAGCTCCTGAAGAAGAGGGGCCTGCACGCCGGACCGCGCGCCGCGGACGGCGCCGCCATCCCGCGCGTGGCGCGGGCTCCCGGCGCGCAGTTTCCCCTTTCCTTCGACCAACGCCGCATCTGGTACCTGCACCAGCTCGATCCGCAGGAGACCGCGTTCAACGTGCAGGCGCATGCGGTGCTCTGCGTGCCGGTCGACGTCATCGAGCGCGCGTTGAACGCGGTGGTCGCGCGGCACGAGATCCTGCGCGCGACGTATCGCATGGTCGGCGACGAGCCGGTGCAGGAAATCGCCGAGCCGCGGCCGGTCACGCTCGAGGTCGTGGACCTCTCCTCGCTGGGCGACGGCGAGGTCGTCGAGCCCGCGCTCGCGGCGATGAACGCCCAGCGCGATCGCGTCTTCGATCTCGCGAGCGGCCCGGTGTGGCGCGCATGCGCGGTCCGGCTTTCCGGGGGCCGCAGCGCGTTTGCCATGACGGTGCACCACATCGCGACCGACGGCTGGTCGATGAACCGGCTGGCCGCCGAGATGCGCGAGCTGTGCGATGCGCTCGCGAGCGGACGCTCGCCGCGCCTGGCGCAACTGCCCGTGCAGTACGTGGATTACGCGGCATGGCAGCGCCGCTGCCTTCGCGGCGAGGCGCTCGAGGAGAAGCTCGCGTACTGGCGCGAGCGCCTGGAGGGCATGCCCGCGATGCTCGAGCTGCCGACGGACTTCCCGCGCCCTCCGATGCCGTCGTCCCACGGAAAGTCGGTCACCGTGCAGCTGTCGGCCGAAGTCGCCGCCGGGCTGCGCGCGGTGGCGCGCCGCGGCCAGGCCACGCTCTACATGGTCGCGCTCGCGCTCTTCAAGATCCTGCTCGCGCGCCATACGGGACGATACGACATCGTCGTCGGCACGCCTGTGGCCGGCCGCTCCCTGCCCGGCCTCGAGGATGTCCATGGGCTCTTCACCAACAGCCTGGTGCTGCGCACGCGCCTCGCGCCGGATCTTGCGTTCGCCGAAGCGCTCGCGCGCGTGCGCGACACGGTGCTGGGAGCGCTGGCACACGACGACGTGCCCTTCGACAAGGTGGTTGAAGCGCTCCAGCCGCATCGCTCCCTCAGCCGCAACCCGCTCTTCCAGGCGTTCTTCACGAAGCCCATCGTCGACCGGTTCGCCGACGAGCCGGAAACGATCGAAGCCGCGCGGCACCACGAGGCCGGCTACGCGGAGTTCGACGTGGGCCTCTGGGTCGAGGAATACGCACACAGCGTGCGCCTCACGTTCCACTACAACGCCGACCTTTTCGAGCCGGTGACCGTCGAACGCTGGGCGGCCCGGTACGTAACGCTCGCCGAAGCGGCCAGCCGCGACGACGATGGGCGCATCGGTGCGCTCGACGTGCTGGGCGAGGATGGCCGCCGCGCGCTGCTGGTCGACTGGAACGCCACCGAGGCGGCCGTCGGCCCGGAGCCCGTGAGCCGGCTGTTCGAGGCATGCGCGCGACAGGCGCCGCAGAAGACGGCGCTCGCGTTCGAGGGCGAGACGCTCACGTATGCCGAGCTGGACGCGCGCGCGAATCGGCTTGCGCACCACTTGCGCAGCTTCGGCGTGGGTCCCGAAGTGAAGGTCGGGCTGCATCTGGAGCGCGGCGTCGCGATGGTGGTCGCGGTGCTGGCGGTGATGAAGGCGGGCGGTGGCTACCTGCCCCTCGATCCCTCCTATCCGCGCGAGCGGCTGCAGTTCATGTTGCACGACGGCGAATGCCGCGTACTGATCACGCAGGAGCGGCTCCGCGGCGCGATCGCTGCCGGCGACGCGGCCATCGTGAGCGTCGACGGCGATTCCGCGGCCATCGCGGCGCAGCCCGCGCAGTGCCTGGAATCCGCCCCGCAGGGTCACGACCTCGCGTACATGATCTACACCTCCGGCTCGACCGGCGTGCCGAAGGGCGTGCAGGTCGAGCACCGCGCGCTCGCGAACTTCGTGCATGCGATGGCGCGCTCGCCCGGCATCGCGGCGGGCGATGTGCTCGTCGCGGTAACCACGCTGTCCTTCGACATCGCGGCCCTGGAGCTGTACGTGCCGCTCGCCACGGGCGCGACGGTGGTCCTGGCGAGCCGCGAGGATGCGGGCGACGGGCTCGCGCTCGCGCGCCTGCTGGAGCGTTCGTCGGCCACCGTGATGCAGGCCACGCCCGCGACGTGGAGGTTGTTGCTCGCGGCGGGATGGAAGGGCATGCCGGCACTCAAGGCCTTGTGCGGCGGCGAAGCGATGTCGCGCGAGCTGGCCGACCAGCTGCTCGCGCGCTGCGGCGAAGTGTGGAACCTCTACGGGCCCACCGAAACGACGGTCTGGTCGTCCATTCATCGAGTGCAGCCGGGGCAAGGCCACGTACCCATCGGCCGGCCGATCGCCAATACGCAGATGTACGTGCTCGACGAGCGCTACGAGCCGGTGCCGCCCGGCGCGGTCGGCGAGCTCTGCATCGGCGGCGCCGGCGTGTCGCGCGGCTACTGGCGACGCGACGAGCTCACCGCCCAGCGCTTCGTCGACAACCCGTTCGCTGCGGGGCGCATCTACCGTACTGGCGACCTGGCACGGCATCGCGGCGACGGCGTCATCGAATGCCTCGGGCGCATGGACACGCAGGTCAAATTGCGCGGCTTCCGGATCGAGCTGGGCGAGATCGAGTCCGTGCTCCAGCGCGTGGCCGGCGTGGCGGCCGCGGCGGTCGCGATGCGCGAGGACCGCCCCGGCGACCAGCGGCTCGTGGCCTATGTCGTGCGCTCGGAGGACGGCGTCACGGCCGACGCGCTGCGCGCCGCAGCGGCCGGCAGGCTTCCGGCCTACATGGTGCCCGCTGCGTGGGTCTTCCTCGAGGCGCTGCCGCTCACGCCCAACGGCAAGACCGATCGCAAGGCGCTGCCCGTCCCCGGCGCGGATGCGCGCGCGGACCGGCACTTCGCCGCCCCCGCCACCCCCATGGAGCGCGTCCTCGCCGAAGTCTGGACCGAGGTGCTCGACGTGGAGCGCGTCGGCGTGCACGACAACTTCTTCGATCTCGGCGGCCATTCGCTGCTGGCCATGAAATCCATCGCCCGGTTCCGCGAACGTACCGGCATGGCGCTGCCGCCGCGCGACTTCTACATCCAGACGCTCGGGCAGCTCGCGGCGAGCGTCGACCGGCACGCCGGCACGCGCCCGCGCGCGCCGGCGGCCGGGTCGTTCGAGCTCGAGCCGTTCCACTTCGGCAACGCCGAGCGCAAGCTCTTCGGCCTCATCCGCCGCCCCGCGGGCACGGCACGCGCTGTCGGCGTGGTGCTCTGTCCGCCGCATGCGCATGAATACGTGCGCACGCACCGCGCGTTCCGCGAGCTGGCGCAACGGCTCGCGCAGTCCGGCTTTCCCGTGCTTTCGTTCGACTACTTCGGCACCGGGGACTCGTTCGGGGAATACGAGGACGCGCGGCTCGCGGGCTGGGAGCAGGACGCCACCGCCGCGATCGACGAGCTCGAGCGGCGGGCGCAGGTCGACTCGGTGTGCATCGTCGGCCTTCGCCTCGGTGCGACCATCGCGCTGTCGGTCGCTGCACGCGAGGACGTGCGCGCCGCCGCGCTCTGGGATCCCATCGCCCACGGCGACGACGTGGCCGCCGAGCTCGCCGAGATCCGCTCGATGCAGGCGCTCGATCCCGACCGGCAGCACGACCTCTACTTCTCGGACACCCTCGCCTATCCGCTCACCGATGCGCTCTCGCAGGACATCGAGGGCATCGACCTTTGCGCCGGCGAGCCGCGGCGCGAGCTCGGCATGCTGGTGGTCGAGACCGGCGCCGAGGGCACCGGGCGCCGCCTGGCCGACGTCGCGCGCGCCTGCGGCGCGAGCGCCGAATACCGGCGCCTCGACGAGGCGCGCGTGTGGGCGCGCGAACCGTACCAGGCGATCGTTCCGCGCGCCGCGCTGGCCGCGCTGCACTCGTGGATCGTGGAGCTGGCACCATGAACGAGCGCACCATGGTGCTCGGAACCTCGCGCTCGCTCGTGGGCGTGGCGACGTTGCCGCCGGGCGATGCGGTCGATCCCGACCGGCCCGCCCTCATCGTCCTCAACGCCGGGCACGTGCATCGCGTAGGACCGCACCGCCTTCACGTGCGGCTCAACCGGCGCATCGCGCAGCGCGGCTTCATGGCGATGCGCTTCGATTTCTCGGGCATCGGCGACAGCCCGCCGCGCCCCGACAGCCTGCCGTTCGAGCAAAGCGCCCCGCTGGAAGTGCGCGAGGTGATGGACGACCTGGAGCGCGCCACCGGCGTGCGCCGCTTCTGCATCGCCGGCCTCTCGAGCGGCGCATTGCTGTCGCTGGCGAGTGCCGTGGCCGACCGGCGCGTCGTGGGCGCCTGCATGATGAACCCGCACGGCTTCGCGCAGGACGCGCAGTGGACGGAGCACGTCGAGCGGTTGTCCGAAAGCCGCATCTACGCGCGCAACGTCTTCCAGCTGGACAGCTGGCGCAAGCTGCTTACCGGCAAGACCAACTACCGGCGCCTCGCCCGCGCGCTCTGGTACAAGGCCGGGGAAGGCCGCCATCGCGCGAAGGTCGCCGGCGTGGTCGAGCAGGCGCGGCCCGTCCTGGCGGACCTGCTGAAGCTCGAGGCGAACGTCCTCGTGCTGTTCTCGGAGAAGGACCGCAGCCTGGAGAATTTCGAAGAGATCCTCGGCCCCGGCTGGCGTGACCGTGTCGGCGCCAACGTCGAGGTCGCGATCCTGCGCGGTGCCAACCACACGTTCGCGCGGCCGATGGACCTCGAGGCGGCCGTCGATGCCGTGGAGGGGTGGATGCTGCGCTGCTGGCCCGCGGGAGGACGCGCATGAGCGAGCGACCGCTTCGCATCGGCTTCGTGGTCGAGGATGCGCTCGGGCACGTCACCCACGCCCAAGCGCTCGAGGCGGCGGTCGCCGCCGACGGCGGCATCGCGGCGGAATGGATCC
>DASTGG010000002.1:0-23022 GCA_035719385.1 Usitatibacter sp. | reverse complement strand
GAACACTTCACGCGCCTCATCGGGTTGGACGCTCGCGTGCGCTTCCAGGTCGGCAATGCGCTTGCGATGCCTTTCGAGGATGGCATGTTCGAGGGTGCCTACTCGATGTTCGTATCGATGAACATCGCCGACAAGGCGCAGCTCTATCGCGAGATTCACCGCGTGCTGAAACCGGGCGGATGGCTCGTGCTGTCGGAGATCGCCCGGGGCGAGCACGGCGCTGTCATGTATCCCATGCCGTGGGCGGCGACGGCCGCGGAGAGCTTCCTCTCGACGGCCGACGATACGCGAAAGGGCTTGCGAAGCGCAGGCTTTGAGGTCGAGCAAATGAAGAACGATCTCCAGCGCGCGCTCGATTTCGGGGCGCAGTCGCGGGCAATGGTCGAGCGCGGGGAAAAGCCGCCCTACCGCGCCAACGCGTTGATCCATGGCGATATCGCGGGCGCGACGCTCGCGAACGTCGCCCGCGCCTATAAGGGCGGCAGCCTCGTGCCGATCGAAGTCGTCGCGCGGAAGCGGTGACGAGAACGCGATCGGCACCATCGGCGCGGGAAAGCGCGCCCCCGACCGCGCCGACGCGGGAACTTCCCGTCGGCCCGGTCCTCGCGCTCACCACGGCGACGCAGTCCTTCTCCACGTTCGGCATCCTCTGCCTCGCAGCCGTCGCACCCGCTGCGGCCGCGAGCCTCGGTGTCAGCCCCGCGCTCATCGGGTACCAGGTCGGCATCGTCTTCTTCGGTGCGATGCTCTCCGCGGCGGCGGCCGGCGGAATCGTGGCGCGCTACGGAGCGGTGCGGGCGAGCCAGTTCACGCTTTGGCTCATCGCCGCGGGTTGCGCGGTCTCGGCGGCGGGCTCTCTGTACGCGCTCGCGGCCGGCGCCGTCGCGATGGGGCTCGGCTACGGCATTCCCAATCCCGCCGCGTCACACTTGCTCGCGCGCATCCCTTCCCGCCGCAGCATGAACCTGCTCTATTCGATCAAGCAGACGGGCGTGCCCATCGGCGGGATCCTTTCGGGCCTCATCGCTCCACCGCTCACGCTCGCGTTCGGCTGGCAGGCCGCGATGATCGCGTGCGCGCTGCTGCTCGGCGGGCTCGGCGTCGGGATCGGCCTGGTACGAAAGGGCTGGGACACGGATCGCGAGCCCGGCGCCCCCGTGCTCTCCTCGATGCTGCGAAGCGCGGCACTCGTCTGGCGGCATCGACCGCTGCGCTGGGTGGCCGCGGCATCGTTCCTCTATTCCGGCGTGCAGATGTCGCTCACGGGATTCCTCGCCACTTATCTCGTGGGCGACATTCGACTGAGCCTCGTGCTGGCCGGCACGGTGCTCTCCATCACGCATGCGGGCGGCGCCGTGGGGCGCCTCGCCTGGGGCTGGTTCGCCGATCGCGTGCGCTCGGGCGGGTACGCGCTGATGGTCAACGGCCTGCTCACGTCCGCGTGTGCGCTGATCACGGCCGCAATGGCGCCGCGCTGGCCGATCGTCGCGGTGATCGCCGCGAGCGCCGCATGCGGTTTCAGCGCGGTGGGATGGAACGGCGTCTTCATGGCCGTGCTCTCGCGCCTGAGCCCGCCGGGCAACGTGGGCTTCGCCGTGGGAGGAAGCCTCGTGCTCACCTACGCGGGCGTCATCGTCGTACCGCCCGCGTTCGCGGCGCTGCACGACAAGGCGGGATTGAGCTATGGCGCCGGATTCGCGCTCCTCTCCCTCGTGACCCTCGCCGGCGTCGCCTGCATATGGCGGGCTCGGCGCGCGAGCGCATCGGCGCCACGGCCCGCGTGACACGGGTCTCGTGGAAGTTGACACGCCCGAGGCGATTCTTCGACAATCGGAAATCCCTTTCGATAGGCTGAAAGCCCTGATGGCCGCCGAACCCGTCCCGGCCGCCGCGCGGACGCTCGACCTGCTCGAGACGTTCCGGGGCGCGCGCCGCCCGCTTTCGCTCTCGGAGCTGGCGCGCCTCACGCGGATTCCCGTGTCCACCTGCCACGCGCTGGTGCGGACGCTGGAGCAGCGCGGATTCCTTTATTACCCGTCGCAGAGGGAGGCCTATCCGACGCGCAAGCTCCTCGAGCTCGCGCGCGACCTGGACGCCAACGACCCGGTCATCGCGCGCCTCGCCCCGACGCTGGCGAGCCTGCGCGACGCGACGCAGGAGACGGTCATCGTGGGCATGCGGCACGACGATTCGGCGCTCTACCTGCTGGTCCTCGACAGCCCGCACCTCGTGCGCTACACCGCGCGCGCCGGGGAGTTCAAGCCGCTGCACTCGAGCTCGATCGGGAAGTCGTTCCTGGGCCTCATGGCGGACGAGGCGCTGGAGTCCTGGCTGCGGTCGCACACGCTCGCGCGGGTCACGCCGAACACCGTCGTTTCCGCGCGCGCCCTCAAGCGCAACCTGCAGGAATCGCGCGAGCGCGGCTACTACATGACGCGCGGAGAGAACGTCGCGGACGTGATGGCGGTCGCCGCGCCGGTGAAGGCCGGGTCCGTGCAGCTCGCCATCGCGATCGCGGGACCGCTGCATCGCATGGAAGCGCACGAGCACAGGCACGTCGAGCGCCTGCTGGCGACGGTGCGCGAGATCGAGAGACAGGCCCATGGCTGACGAAGACGTCCGCGTCGAGCGCCGCGGCGGCGTGATGCGCGTCACGCTCAACCGGCCTGACAAGCACAATCCCCTCTCGCGAGCCGTCCTTGCGCGCTTGCGCGCGATCTTCGAGGGAGCGCGCGAGGACGCGCAGGTCTCGTGCGCCGTGCTGACCGGCGCCGGGGACCGTTACTTCGCGGCCGGTGGCGACCTGCGCGACCTCGCGAGCGTGCGCGAAGAAGGCGACGTGCGCGCGATGGCCAGCGAGGCGCGCTCGGCGCTCGACGCGGTGCGCGAATTTCCGGTCCCCGTCGTGGCGCTCCTCAATGGCGATGCGATCGGAGGCGGCGCGGAGCTCGCGCTGGCGTGCGACCTGCGCGTGATGCGCGAGGCAAGCCATATCGGCTACATCCACGGACGTCTCGCGATCACGTCGGCGTGGGGTGGCGGCCCGGATCTGGTTTCCGTAGTGGGTCCCGCGCGCGCCTTGCGCATGACGGCGCGTTGCGAGCTCGTGCCCGCCGCGACCGCGCTCGAATGGGGCCTTGCGGACGCAGTCGCGCCCGCGGAGGCACTCGATGCGGCGCTCGACGACTTCATCGCGCCGATGCTCAAGCAGTCGCGAACGGCCCTTCGCGGCTGCAAGGCGCAGGCGCGCGGCGCGCGCGCGGCACGCCCGCACGACGAGCGTCGCGCGCTCGAGCTCGACGCCTTCGTCGCCACCTGGACCCATGAAGACCACTGGGCCGCCGTCGATCGCATCCTCAACCGGTCAGGATCCCGATGAACGCTCCCGAACCGCGGCGCCTGGTGCCGCCGCAACTCACCCAGACCAGCGCCTCAGGCATCGATGTGCCGGTGCGTGCCGATCCCGACGCCGTCGATCCGGGCCGCATCGGCACGCCGGGCGCCTATCCCTTCACGCGCGGCATTTTCGCGGACGGCTATCGCGGGCGCCTGTGGACGATCCGCCAGTACTCGGGCTTCGGCACCGCGGAGGAATCCAACGAGCGCTATCGTTTCCTCCTCGACCAGGGGCAGACGGGGCTGTCGGTCGCGCTCGACCTGCCGACGCAGTGCGGCTACGACCCGATCGACCCGATGGCGCGGCCGGAGATCGGCAAGGTCGGCGTGTCGCTCTCGAACCTTTCCGAGGCGGAGATCCTGTTCCGCGGCATCGACCTCTCCGCGATCTCGACCTCGTTCACGATCAACGGCACGGCGGCCATCATCTATGCGATGTATCTCGCCGTGGCGGACAAGTCCGGCGTCCCGCGCGAGAAGCTCACCGGGACGATCCAGAACGACATCCTCAAGGAGTACGTCGCGCGCGGAACGTGGATCTTCCCCGTGAGGCCGTCGATGCGGCTCATCGCGGACACGATCCTCTACTCCAACGATGTCACGCCGCGGTTCAACCCGATCAGCATCGCGGGCGCGCACGTGCGCGACGCGGGCGCCACGGCGGCCGAAGAGATGGCCTACACGCTCGCGAACGGCCTCGCTTACGTGGAGGAGCTCAAGCGGCGCGGGGGCGACGTCGAGAAATTCGCCAAGCGGCTCTCGTTCTTCTTCTACGTGCACATGGACTTCTTCGACGAGGTCGCGAAGTTCCGTGCCGCGCGCCGCCTGTGGGCGCGCCTCATGAAGGAGCGCTACGGCGCCAACGATCCGAAGGCGCAGCACTTCCGCTTCGGCGTCGTGTGCGGCGGCTCGTCGCTCGTGGCGGCGCAGCCCTACAACAACATCGTGCGCGTCGCGGTCGAGACGATGGCGGCGGTGATGGGCGGCGCGCAGTCCATCTTCACCTGCGCCTTCGACGAGGCGTTCCAGATCCCCACGGAGTTCTCCGCGGAGCTCGCCGTGCGCACGCAGCAGATGATCGCCTACGAGAGCGGGATCGCGCGCAGCGTCGATCCGCTGGGCGGAAGCTACTTCGTCGAGGAACACACCGACCGCATGGAACAGATGATCGAGTCGGTCATGCGCGAGATCGACGAGTATGGCGGCGTGATCAAGGCGATCGAGGAGGGCTGGCTGCAGATGCGCCTCGCGGAGCGGGCGCTCGAGCGCAAGATGCGGATCGACAGCGGCGAGACCGTCATCGTCGGGCAGAACCACTTCCGGCGCGAGGACCAGAAGAACGAGGTGGGCGAGACGTTCCACCTGGATCCCACGGCCGCCGGCCGCGTGCTCGAGAAATACCAGCGCGTGCGCGACACCCGGAATGCGGCCGCCGTCGAGAAATGCCTCGCGAGGCTCGCGACCGCGGCGGCGGACGACGGCGAGAACCTCATGCCGTACCTGGTCGAATGCTGCCACGCGTACGCGACGGTGGGCGAGATGGTGGCGGTGCTCAAGAAGCAATGGGGTGAATTCCAGGAGCCGGTGCGCCTATGAGCTCGACCACCCAACAAGCCACCCCGCTGCGGGGCAAGCGCATCGTGGTCGCGAAGCCGGGGCTGGACGGCCACGACATCGGCGCCAAGGTCATCGCGCTCGCGCTTCGCGACGCCGGCGCGGAAGTGATCTACACCGGCCTGCGCAAGAGCGCGGAGCACATCGCCCGCATCGCCGTCGACGAAGGCGTGGATGCGGTGGGACTCAGCATCCTCTCCGGAAGCCATCGCGAGCTCGTCCACCAGGTGGTCGACGAGCTGCGCAAGCTGGGAGCCGGCGACATCAAGGTGTTCGTCGGAGGCACCATCCCCGCCGACGACATCGAACCGCTCGAGAGGCTCGGTGTGCGCGGCGTGTACACGAGCGAGCAGCCGCTCGCCGAGGTCATCGAGAAGCTCGCGCGGGAGCTCGGATGAGCGGGCCGCTCGCCGGGATCCGCGTGCTCGAGGTCGGCCACATGCTGGCGGGCCCGTACTGCGGCTTGCTCCTCGCGGACCTCGGCGCCGAGGTGGTCAAGATCGAGCCGCCCGAGGGCGATATCGCGCGGCGCGTGAGCCCGCACCGCGTCGGCCCCCACAACGCCTACTTCGCGAGCCTGAACCGCAGCAAGAAGAGCGTGGTGCTCGACCTCGCGAGCGCGGAAGGACAGGCGGCGCTCGGCAACCTCGCCCGCGACGCGCGCGCGCTCGTCACGAACCTGCGTCCCAGCGCGATCCGCAAGCTGGGCCTCACCTACGAGCACCTGCGCCGGTACAACGAGCGCATCGTCTGCGTGGCGCTCACCGGCTTCGGCCTGGAGGGCACGCATGCGGAGCGCCCCGCCTACGATTACGTGATCCAGGCGCTCACGGGCGTGATGGCGATGACCGGCGATCCGCAGGCGCCGCCCACGAAGACGGGCTATTCGGCCGTGGACAACTCGGCCGGCATCATGGCCGCGGTGGGACTGCTCGCGAAGCTCGTGGAGGGCAAGGGCGGCCAGGTGGACGTGGCGATGTACGACGTGATGCTCTCGCAGCTCAACTACCTCGCCGGAGCGAGCCTCAACGCCGGAGAGCGCACGCGCCGCTACGCCGACTCGGCGCACCCGTACATCGTGCCCGCGCAACTCTTCCAGGCGAGCGACGGATGGATCGTGCTCTTCATCACGCACGACGAGTTCTGGCGCAAGTTCTGCAACGAGGTGCGGCGTCCCGCGTGGCTCGCGGACGAGCGCTTCGCGACCATGGCCGCCCGCAGCGCCAATCGCGACGCCGTGCTTGCCGCGATCGCAGAGGTGCTCGCGACCGACACGGCCGCGCGCTGGGTCGAGCGTCTCGCGCCGCTTGGCGTGGTGGTCTCGAACGTGGAGACGCTCGAGGATGCGCTCGCAAGCGAGCTCACCGCGAGCCGCGAAATGGTCGTCGACCTCCCCTGCCCTGAAGGAAGGCTGCAGGCGCTGGGCGCGGCCATCAAATGCGCGGGCTTCACGCCGCGCTTCGGTCCGCCGCCGCTGCTGAACGAGCACGGCGCGGCGCTGGGTATCGCCGGACGATGAAGACAGCGCTCGATCGCCGCTTGCTGGGGCGCGCGCTGACCGAGCTCGCCAACGCCGGCGTGGAGCAGCTGCTCGAGCAATCGTCGCTGCCTCCGCCCGAGGCGAGCGCGCGCCGCATCGGGCTCACGGGCGCGCCGGGCGCGGGCAAGAGCACGCTCGCGGGCCGCCTCGCGTTGCATCGCCTGCGCCGTGTCGGCGGGCGCGTGGGCGTCCTCGCGATCGACCCGTCGAGCCCGAAGACGCACGGCGCGATCCTGGGCGATCGCATCCGCATGGACGAGCTCGAAGGCGCGCAGGACCTGTTCATCCGCTCGCTCGCCTCGCGCACCGCCTCCGACGGCCTCACCGACAACCTGCCGGAGCTGCTCGAGGTGATGGACCGGTTCGCATTCGACGAGGTGGTGCTCGAGACGGTCGGCGTGGGCCAGGCCGAGCATGCCGCGCGCTTGCACGTCGATACGCTGGTGCTCGTGCTGCCGCCCGACGGCGGCGACGCCGTGCAGGCGATGAAGGCGGGCATCATGGAAGTGGCCGACATCTTCGCCGTCAACAAGGCGGACATCCCCGAGGCGCGCCGTTTCGCCGCCGACGTGCGGCGCATGGTCACGCTGGCGCGGCACGACGCGGAAGGCTGGCGCCCGCCCATGCTGCTCACCTCGGCGCACGACCCGGATTCGATCGCGGCATTGTCCGATGCGATCGACCGCCATTTCGCCTGGCTCGAGGCGAGCGGCCAGCGCGACCGCAATCGCCTCGCGCGCAGGAAGTACCGGCTCCGGCGCTGGCTCGAGCGTCGCATCGACGATGTCGTCGAGCGCCAGCCGGCCGCATTCTTCGAATTGCCCGCCGAGCAGCAGGTGGCGGGCGCGCTGCAGCAGCTCGTTGCCACCTGACTACAAGAGGAGGAGATCTGCCATGAATCGCAGGAGGAGTCTCATCACGTTCGTCGCCGCGGCGGTGGTCGCGCTCGGCGCGCCCGCGGCCGGCGCACAGGCCATCACGCTCAAGATGGCGCACCAATGGCCGCAGGACGAATCGGATTACATCGTCCATACCGGAACGCTGTTCGCCAAGGAAGTCGAGCGCCGCAGCAACGGCCAGATCAAGATCAATACCTTTCCCGCCGAATCGCTGGTGAAGGCCGCCGCCACGCACACCGCGCTCAAGAGCGGCGCCGTGGACCTCGCGGTGTATCCCCTCATCTACTCGGCCGGTGCGATCCCCGAGATGAACCTCTCGCTGCTGCCCGGCGTCTGGAAGTCCCATGACGACGTGTACCGCTTCCGCGAAAGCCCGGCGTGGAAGAAGCTCGAGCAGAAGGCCGAGCAGTACGGCTTCAAGACGCTCACCTGGATGCAGATCTCCGGCGGCGTGGCGTCGACGAAGAAGCCGGTCATCGTCCCGGCCGACGTGTCCGGCGCCAAGGCGCGCACCGCGGGCAAGATGATGGAGGCGGCGATCCAGAAGGCCGGGGCGAGCACGGTTTCCGTCACGTCGCCGGAAACGTACAACGCGATGCAGCTGGGCGTGCTCGACACGGTGTGGACTTCCTCGAGCACCTTCGGCTCGCTCAGGCTCTACGAGGTGTCGAAGTACTACACGTCGCCCGAGAAGCTCAGCATCTTCTTCACGCTCGAGCCGATCGTCATCAGCATGAAGACGTGGGAGCGCCTCACGCCGGAGCAGCAGAAGCTGATGGTGGAGGTCGGAAAGGGCCTGGAGGCGCAGGCGCTCGAAGCGGCCCGCAAGGAGGACGGCCGGGTCGCGGACCTTTTCCGCAAGCAGGGCGTGAAGGTGGAGCAGCTCACGCCGGAGGCGTGGCAGCAATGGCAGAAGCTCTTCCAGGAGTCGTCGTTCGAGAAATTCCGCAAGGACGTCCCGAACGGAGCGCAGCTGCTGGATGAGACCCTCTCCTTCTACAAGTGAGGCCGGCGACGGCGTGACGCGGCGGTCGACTGCGCGGGTCGACCGCTTCTGCGCCGTGCTCGGCATGAGCGTCGGGCTCGCCGCGTTCGCGATCGCGGTGCTGGTGGCCTATTCCGTCGTGGCGCGCGAATTCTTCCACGCCTCGGACGTCGGGATCATCGACATCAGCACCTATCTCATGGCGTACATCACGTTCGTCGGCGCCGCCTACGGCATCTGGACCGGCGCCCATGTCGCGGTGCACATCGTGACGGGGTATTTGCGCGGCCGCGCGCTCGCCATCGTGACGTCGGTCGCCAACGCGCTGCTCACCCTCGTGGCGGCGGTATTCGCCTGGGTTTCCGCCGGATTCTGGCTCGATGCCTGGCGCTCCGGCGAGGAGGCCTGGGGGACGCTCTCGATCCCGATGTGGATTCCGTACAGCTCGATGCTGGTCGGCACCGTGCTGTTCCTCCTGCTGCAGCTCGGGCGAATGCTGCTCGGCCGCACGGACACCGATCCGTCGCACCGCGACGTGGAGTAAGCCATGGAAATGTGGATCGGCACGGCGATGTTCACCGGGCTCATCGCCGCGCTGCTGCTCGGCATACCGGTGGCCTACTCGCTGCTGCTCGTCGCGATCTCGACGCTCGTGCTCACCGGCGGCGGCCTGCCGGCGATCGACCTCATCGCGAGCACCGCCTGGGGATCGGTCGCCACGTTCACGCTCACCGCCGTGCCGGTCTTCATCCTCATGGGCGCGATCATCTCCGTGTCCGGCATGGGATCGCGGCTCTACTCCGCGCTGTCCACGATCCTGCATGGCGTGCCGGGAGGGCTCGCCGTCGCCACGACGCTCGCCTGCACGATCATGGCCGCCACGTCGGGCTCGAGCGTGGCGACCGCGGCGGCGATCGGCGGGTTCTCGATCAAGGAGATGCGGCGCTTCGGCTATCGCGACTCCGACGCCTGCGGCGCGGTGGCCGCGGGCGGCACGCTCGGCATCCTCATCCCGCCCAGCATCCCGATGATCGTCTACGGCATCATCGCCGGCCAGTCGATCGGCAAGCTCTTCATCGCCGGCATCATGCCGGGCATCCTGATGGCCTTCTCGTTCGCCACGTACCAGGTGTGGCTCGCCATGCGGCGCCGCGCGCAGGGAGGAATCCGCGAGGACGATCGACGGGTGACGCCGCGCGATCGCCTGCGCGCGCTCGTGCAGCTGCTTCCGACGGCGATCCTCATCTGGATCATCCTGGGGTCCATGTACACGGGCTTCGCCACGCCGACGGAATCCGCCGCGCTCGGCACCATCGCGAGCCTCGCGATCTCCGGCGCGGTTTACCGCGAGCTCACCTGGGCGAAGCTGCTCGAGATCCTGCGCGCGACGGCACGGGGAAGCGTCATGGTCCTCGCCATCATCGCCGCGGCCATGGTGTTCGGGTACGTGATGACGTCCACGCAGGTCGCGGCCGCCATCTCGCAGGCGGTCGCCGCCTCCTCGCTGCCGCCCTGGGCGCTGTTCATCTCGATCAACGTGCTGCTGATCTTCCTCGGCTGCTTCATGGAGACGCTGTCGATCATCGTGGTCACCATGCCGATCCTGATCCCGATCATCTCGGCTCTCGGCTGGGACCTCATCTGGTTCGGCATCATCCTCACCATCAACATGGAGATGGCGCTGATCCACCCGCCCGTGGGGCTCAACCTCTTCGTGGTGCACGCCGTGGCGCCCGACGTGCGGCTGGTGAGGATCGTCCTCGGCGCCCTGCCCTACGTCTTCATCATGGCGGCCGTGCTGGCGCTGGTCGCGATCTACCCTTCGATCGCGACGGGCCTGCTGCCGGCTGCGCGGGCGCGCTGACGCGCCTCGCGAGAATCCGCCGGGGCAAAGCCGCTCGTCGCGAGAGCGAACGAGTTCGTGTCAGTTTGCCAATCGTCGTTCTGGACAACGGTGACACCAGACGCGTCGGTATCCACCTCCTACGCGCCGGGCAGCGTGTACAGCGTGATCCACGAAAGCGTCCCACCACCGTGATGCACCTCGTTGATCGCGATCGCCGCACGGGTCTCCTCGGAATTGTTCGCGGCGCCCGTGTTGAGGTTGCGCTCCAGTCGCGGGAAGCTGCTGCTGGTTACGTGCAAGCGCAACCGGTGGCCCTTGCGCAGGGTCCAGGCGATCGAGCGCAGGTCCACATCGACCTCGTAGACCTCGCCGGGCCGCATCATCGAGGGCCGCTCGAAACCGTCGCGGTAACGCAGCCGCAATGCGCCCTCCTGGATGTTGAGCGCGACGCCGGCCGGATCCACGTCCACGAGCCGCATCACCAGGTCCGTGTCGGGCGCGCTCGATGCGAACGCCACGTGAGCCGTGACCGGCCCGGCGATACGCAACGGCTGCTGCAATGGGTCGGAGGTGAAGACGAGCACGTCCGGGCGAGACTCGACATCCGATTGGTCCCTCGGACCGCCGAGCAGGGACGGATCCCCCGTGCAGCACGCGGGCCCGCCGCGTGAAGGCACCGGATCCATCGGATCGTAGCGCCAACGATCGACGCCTCGCGAGCCGGACGGCTGGGTCGAAAGGCGACCGTCGCCGGAGCGCGAGTTCGCCGCGCGGGCGCTGGACAGGTACCAGCGTTGCTCGCGTGCCTCCTCGGGCGGCCATGTCCCGGCCGAAAGCCAGCGGTTCTCCACCAGCATGAAATAGCGGTAGGCCGGCCAATCCGCGACATGGCCTCCATCGCCGTGCAACCAGGCGTCGAGCCAGTCGAGCGTCAGTCGCTCGATGTCCACGTCGTCCGGCGGAGACCGGACAGGAAGCGATCCGAACCAGCGGTCGCCGCGGGCCCGGTGGCCGCAGTGCAACCCCGGCGCGATGACGACTTTCTGAAGTCGGGCGTAGCGCGGATCGGCAGCCCGCCATGCCTCGGCCAACGCCAGGGAATCTCCCACGGTCTGGTCGCCCCACGTGTTGATGATCAACGCCGGCACATGGCCGCGATCATGGCCGTCCATGAAACCCCACGTTCCCCACACCGGGTCGGCCAGCGCCGTCGACAAATACGTCTCGTATCCGTTCTTGCCGGGCCGCACGCCACCAACGAGCCCGATGGTGGGCAGCTTGCGCAACTGCGGCTGGATCTCGAAAGCGGGCGCGGCCGGGACATCGGGGTACTGCGCGCCATGGGCGACGAACCATCCGAACGCGCTCGCAAGCTCCGGCACCCCCCCTTCGAAGATGCCGAAGTAGCCGTAGCGCCCTGCGGCGCTTCCGACGGCGCCGCCTGCGCCGCTCGCGACCATGGCGACGTGGGCCGGGTGCGCATGCCGGGCCAGCGCGAACTGTGTTTCACCGAGCGCGGAACAGCCGACCGTTGCGACCCTCCCGTCGGACCACGATTGACTCCTGATCCACTCCAACGTCGCCACGCCATCCTCGCCGGCGTGGCGCCAGGGCAGCAAGCCGCCGCCCGATTCGCCGGTCCCCCGCAAGTCCTGCACGACCACGGCATAGCCGCGGCGCGCGAAGTCGATGCCCGCATCGAGCGCTTCCTGGTACTGCAATCGCCCGTAGGGCAGGCGCACGAGGATCGCCGGTGACCTTTTGCGGGCGTTCCGCGGCAGGTAAACGCTCGTCGCGAGCCGCGTGCCGTCCGGCATGGCGACATCGATGCGCGGCTCCAAAGCGATGTCGTTCCTCCACGCCGTCACCGCGACTCGCCACCGGCTCGGCACCGCCTCGCGAACCCGCGGCCACATCGCGGCAAGGGTGGCCGTCAGGCCTGCCACCGCGACCGCCGCGGCCAACGCAGCCGCACGGCGCTTACGTCCGGGCTGCACGGCGGCGAGCGGCCAGCTCGACGACCCATTCCTCGACGTAACGCACCAATTGCGCCTGCATGGCCGTCGTCGTCGCCGTGTGATCCGCCCCGGCGAAATAGCGGCACGAGATCGCTTGCGCGGCGCGCGTGCCGGCAAGGGCGTCACGCAGCTGTTCCTCGTAGTTGATCGTGCGCGGGAAGCTTCCCGAATAGATCATCCCGATCTTCACGCCGCGGTCGAGCAGCGCTCCTGCGGTTGCCGCGAATTCCCGCCGGGGCGGTGGCTTGAACGAAAGGAAGAATTCGGGGGACGGCGGCTGCGCAGCGTCGTTGCCGCGCCGGAAGGCCCTCGCGAGCGCGGCCAGCACGCCGGCGAAGGCACCGCGCCACCCCTTCGAGCGCACCACCATCAGCATCCGGTTCAGGCGCGTGCGCAGCGTGCGATAGGCGAACGCGTCGTACAGCAGAATGCCGGCGATGCGATCGTCGGCCTGCGCGGCATCGTAGCTGTGGAATCCGCCGGAGCAGAAGCCGAACAGCACGAAGCGCGTGACCCCGGCCTCGCGCCCGAGCTCCGACATGGCCGCGGCGAGATCGGCGACGGCACCCTGCCGGTATTCGCGCCGCCCCGGCGCCTCGCTATCGCCCTGTCCCGCGAGGTCGAACCGAAGCGAGGCGATACCGCGCTTCGCCAGCGCCCTCGCCATCCGCACGTTGATGCGGTGCGGGCCGACGCGGTGCAGGAATCCCGCGTTGAACAACACGAGCCCAAGATCGGCCCTGGGCACGCCCTCCTCCGGCACGCAGAACGTGCCGACGAGATTGCCGCCGTCGCCGAACGCGCAGGTCCGCTCGATCATGCCGGCAGGCCGAGCGCTTCGACGACTGCCGCCATGCCGTCCTGCGGCACGACGGCGCCGTTCATGCCGGAGTTGGCCATCCATACCATGTTCGATTCGATACGCTTGACCGACACGCGCGTCGTCACTGAAGCGGCAGGTGCCCACTCCTCAGTCCCGCGATGTCCCATGCCTGCAACGACATGGACCGAGCGCGCTTCACAGCCGAGCGCCGAGGGCCTGATCGCAGCAATCGCCTGGCGCATGCGCTCCGGCAGGCAAAAGCCCAGGACTTCGCTGCCGAAGGTGTCCGCGACGGACGCAGGCAGGTCGCGCCCGGCCTCGCGATGCGCCGCGTCTATCTCGTCCAGATAGGCGCGCCCGTCGAGCACGGGATCCCAGCACACCAGCCGCTCGGGAGGCGCGCCGCGCCGGCTCGCGAGCATCGCGATCGTGGCGCCGAGGCGCGCGCCGAACCAGGCAGAGGAATTCACCCCGATCTCCGACCGCAGCATGGCATCGGCCAGTTGCACGTCGTCGATCCAGCGATCGAGCGTGGCGCCGGTCTCGTCGCCCTCGGAATCGCCCGTCCCGAAATAGTCGAACCGCAGGACGTGGAATCCCGCAGCGGCCAACCGATCCGCCAGCACTCGCAGCAGCCGATGCGTGCGGATCGCTTCCTGGCCGAACGGGTTGCAGAAGACGACGCCACGACGGCTCGCCGACGTGGCCGCCGGATGGTGCATGGCGACGAGCTGCCGGCCACGAGGGCCGATCCGCATCGGCCTGACCTTCAAGCGCCTTCCCGTATTCGAAGCATGCGATCTCGTCGACTCAGCTGTCGCGCGCCGCGCCCACGAGCGAAGCCAGCATGCCGCGCATACCCCGCTTGCGCGCCACGGGGCTGCGCGCCTCCTCGTCGTAGGCGAGCGCGATCTGCGCGAGGCTTTCGAATACGTAGCGGTTCGGATCGATGCGCCTGCCGGTGAGGCGCTCCATCCGGAGGATCGCCTGCATCGCGAGAAGCGAGTGGCCGCCCAGATCGAAGAACAGGTCATCCGCCGTCACTTGCGACACCCCGCACAGCTGCTTCCACACTTCCGCGAGCGCCATCTCCGTGGGCGTTGCAGGCGGACGTCCGGCACGCGGTTCCGGCGTTGCGGCCTCGAGCGGATGGCTATCGAGGGCGCGCCGGTCCACCTTGCCGTTCGGCAGCAGCGGAATTTCCGGCAAGGCGACCAGATGCTGCGGAAGCATGTGCGGCGGCAGGATCGTGCGCAGGTGGTCGGCCAGATCCGCGCTCGTGGCCGAGGCATCGCGAGCCACGTAGAACGCGACGAGGCGCTGGTCGCCGGGGCCCATCTCGCGCACCGCAGCGACGGATCGCGCGACCGCGGGGTGCGACTCCAGCGCGGCGCCGATCTCGCCCAGCTCGATGCGAAAGCCGCGCATCTTGATTTGCTGGTCGTTGCGGCCCAGGTGCACGAGCACTCCGTCGGGATGCCAGCGCCCCACGTCGCCGGTGCGATACATGCGTTGGCCGTCTTCCCCGGCAAAGGGATCGTCCTTGAATCGTTCGGCCGTCAGCTCCGGCTGGTTCAGGTATCCCAGCGCCACGCCGTCGCCCGCGATCCACAGCTCTCCCCTGACGCCGATGGGGCAGCTCCGCCCATTTTCGTCGAGGACGTAGACGCGCGTATTCCCGATGGGACGACCGATGTGGATGAAGGCCGGATCGAGAATGCGCCCGCAGGTGGACCAGACCGTGGTCTCGGTGGGCCCGTACATGTTCCAGAGCTCGCCCACGGTCTCAAGCAGCTCGGCGGCGAGCTCGGCAGGCAGCGCCTCCCCGCCGACCAAGGCCCTGAATCCCGTCGGCGCCTGCCATTTGTGCTCGACGAGCATCCGCCACGTGGCCGGTGTCGCCTGCATCATCGTGGCCGAAGATCGATCGATCAACTGCATGAGGCGATGCGCATCCGAAGCCTCGTCACGCGTGGCCATGACGACCTCGGCGCCCACGATCAGCGGCAGGAAGAGCTCCAGCACCGCGATGTCGAAGGAAAGCGTCGTGACGGCCACGAGCCGGTCCTCGGCCGTGATGCCCGGCTGCGCCAGCATGCTCGACAGGAAGCTGGACAGCGCCCGGTGCGGCACCATCACGGCCTTCGGTCGGCCGGTACTGCCGGACGTGTACATGATGTACGCGCAGTCGCCGGGCGCGACCGGATGACAGGCAACGCCTTCCGCGCCGGATGCCGGCAGCGCGACGTCGATCCTCACCGCCAGGCCATGCAGGTGCTCCGGCAGGCTTTGCAGCGACTCGTCGCACACGATGGCGCCCACGGCGGCGTCCTCCGCCATGAAAGCGAGTCGTGATGCGGGATATGCGGGATCCAGCGGCAGGTACGCGGCGCCTGTCGAGAGGACCGCGAGGATGCTCGCGACCATGTCGGGGCCGCGGCGAAGGCATATCCCGACGCGACTGCCATGGCCGACGCCCCGAGACCGCAAGGTGGCCGCGATGCCGTCCGCTCGCGCCTGCAGCTGCTCATAGGTGAGCTGGGCATCCCCGCAGCGCAGCGCCCGGCGCAGTGGGTGCGCGCGCGCGAGGGCGCCCAGCCTGCTCGCGAGCGACTCGTGGAAATCGAGCCCGCGCGCAGTGTCGTTCCACTGCGCAAGGAAGGTCGGCTCTTCGTCGGCGAAGACGAGATCCCGCAATGAAAAGCCCGGATCCCCGGTCGCACGTTCGAGCGTGCGGACAAAGCGTGCATTCAGGAGGCTCGCGGTCGCGGCTGCCACGCCGGCCGACCATGCCAGCGCCCCGCTGAGCTGCCCATCGCGCTCCATCACCCACAGCGAGATGTCCTCCGCGATCTCGCGAAGCGGCATCCTGATGACGCCGTGCTCCAGGTTGCCCCACCGGACCGCGCGTTCACGGGCGTCCTGGAACGAGAACATGGTCTGGTAAAGCGGGAAGCGGCCGGGCTCGCGCGGAACGTCGAGCTCGCGCACCAGCCGGTCGAACGGGACATCGGGATTCTGCAGTGCCTCCACGATCCGGTCGCGAACGTGCGCCACGAGCTGCGCGAACGACCAGCCAGGATCGAATTGCAGCCGGACCGGGATCGGATTCACGAACAGGCCCATGACGCCTTCGAGCTCTTCCGAATTGCGCGAGCGCGTCGGCACGCCGATGACGAGGTCGCACTGGCCGGTCCACTGGTGCAGGATCGACGCATACGCGGCCAGCGTGACCATGAACGGCGAGGCATTGAGGCGGCGCCCGAGACGATGGATCCCCTCGACGGTCGCCGCGCCCACCTTCACCTGCATCCAGCCGCCCGCCTCCGCAGCCCTCGCATGGGGCCGGTCCAGCGGGACATCGAGCATGGGAAGGGGCGCGCGCAGCCTTCCCTTCCAGAATGCCATCTGCTCGTCCGTGCCCGTGCCCGCGATGAGCTTGCGGTGCCACGCCGCGAAGTCGCCGTATCCGATGGGGAGCTCGGGCAGCGGATTCGGCAACCCCTCGCGGAATGCCCCGTACATCGCCGACATTTCCGTATACAGGATGTCGAACGACCAGCCATCCCAGACGATGTGGTGAGGCATGAAGAACAGCACGTGCTCCTCGGGACCGAGCCGGAACATGCGCACCACGAACAGCGGAAGCTTCGTGAGATCGAACCTCACGCAGAGGAGCTCGTCGATCCTCGCGGCGAGCCGCAGCTCCCGTTCCTCGGGCGGCAGGACGGAAAGGTCTTCCGCGGGGAAGAGCGGCGTGGAGAACGGCGCCTCGATGCGCTGCACCAGGCCGGCATCCGCCATTTCGAACCGGGTCCGAAGCGTGGCCTGGCGCCGCACCATCTCGTCGAAGGCGCGCTGGAAGGCGTCCTGATCCAGCTTGCCGCGCAAGCGATGCGCCGAGGGCGTGTTGTAGGTGATGCGTCCGGGATTGACCTCGTGGAAGTACCAGAGCCGCTCCTGGGCCGCGGACGCAGGCGCCATGGTGCGATCTCCGAGGCGCTGCACCGGTCCCGGCGTGGCCGCACCGCCCTCCGACCGGGAGGCGATTTCCCGCGCGAGCAGCTCGATGGTCGGCGCCGCGAAGATCGTGCGCATGGCAATGTCGGTGGCGAATGCGCGGCTCAACCGGGTCGCGAGCTGCGCGGCCATGAGCGAGTGGCCCCCGAGCATGAAGAAATCGTCGCGCACACCGACGTCCGGGAGCCCGAGGACGGATTCGAATTCGGCAGCCACTGCCTTCTCGAGGTCCGACCGGGGAGCCACGAACCCCTCCTCGGAGGCTGCGGCGGAAGGCGGGGGCAGCCCACGGCGATCCACCTTGCCGTTGGGCAACCTCGGAATCGAGCGCAGCGTCACGAAATGCTGCGGCACCATGTAAGCGGGCAGCACGCGCTGCAAGTGCGTCCTCAGCGCCTCGTCGTCGAGCCCGGCGCCTGCATCGGCGACGACATACGCAACAAGCCGCGGGTCCCCCGGACGATCCTCGCGCACGATGGCGACGGCATCGCGTACGCCGCCGATGGCGGCAAGCCCGGACTCGATCTCGCCCAGCTCGATGCGAAAGCCGCGGACCTTCACCTGCGAATCGAGGCGTCCGAGGTGTTCCAGCACGCCGTCGACCCTCCATCGCCCGCGGTCACCCGTCCGGTAGAGACATGCGCCGGGCTCCCCGTAAGGATCCTGCACGAACCGATCCCGCGTGAGCTCGGGGCGATCAAGGTATCCGAGCGTCACGCCGTCGCCGCCGATGCAGATCTCTCCCGGCACGCCGATGGGACACGGCTCACCGGCCGCGTCGCGGATCCACACCTGGGTGTTCGCGATCGGGCGTCCGATGGACAAGCTCTCGGCATCGTGCACGCGCGCGCACGTCGACCACACCGTCGTCTCGGTCGGCCCGTACATGTTCCACAGCTCGCCCGTGCGCACGAGCAGCTCGCGGGCGAGCGCGCGGGCGAGCGTCTCGCCGCCGCATAGCGCGCGCAGCTTTGGCATCCCGTTCCAGCCCGACTCCAGCAACAGCCGCCACGTCGCGGGCGTGGCCTGCATCACCGTCACCGCATGGCGCGACATCAGTCGCCCGAGGGCGGTACCGTCGGACGCCTCTTCGGTGGACGCGAGCACGATTTGCGCGCCCACCGAGAGCGGCAGCAGCAGCTCGTTGACCGCGATATCGAAGGAGAGCGTGGTCACGGCAAGCACGCGGTCGTCGGCGGACAGGCCCGGGCAGTGCGCCATGGAAGCGAGGAAGTTGGCGACCGCGCGATGCGGCACCTGCACGCCCTTGGGCTTGCCGGTCGAGCCCGACGTGTAGATCACATAGGCAGGATCCATGGGTTGGGCGGAGCGCGCATCGACCACGAGCGGCCCGGATGGCTCTGCCTCGATCGAGGCGGCATCCGCGTCGAGGTGCAACCGCTTGCCATGCGAAGTCGCGAAAGCGTCGTCCGCGCGGCAGTCGGTGATGAGCACGGCGAGCGCCGCGTCCTGCGCCATGAACGAAAGGCGCGCCTGCGGATAGGCCGGATCGAGCGGCACGTAGGCGGCGCCGGACTTGAGCACGCCCAGCAGCGCCGCGACCATGCGCGGCCCGCGGCCGAGGTGCAATCCCACTCGCATGCCGCGCGCGACGCCTTGCGCGCGCAGCGCCCGCGCGATGCGGTTGGAGTACGCCTCGAGCTCGGCATAGCTCCAGGTTTCGTCGCGCCAGGCGATGGCCGTGCCGGCTCCGGCGAGCCGCGCGCGGCTTTCGACGAGCGCATGCACCGGCGTGGTCCTGTCGTAATCGCGAGTCGTGTCGTTCCAGCGGGCCAGCTGGGCACGCTCGTCTTCGGTCGTGAGCTGCAGCCGTCCGACCGGCGTGGCGACCGCCGCGCACAACGAGCGCAGGAGGCGCTCATAAACCGACAGCCACCGCTTCACCGTTGCGGCATCGAAGAGGTCGCTGTTGTACTGGCATTCCAGGCGCAAGCCGTCGCCCGCCTGGACCGCGTTGACGAAAAGCTCGAAGTTCTCGTAGCTGCGCGGGTTGCTCGCCAGCTCCGCCGAAAGCCCCGGGAAGCCGAGCCGGCTCGTGTCGATCGGCTGGTCGAGGTTGAACATGACGCTCACCAGCGGCAGGCGGCCCGCGTCGCGCTCGAGCGGGAGCTTTCGAAGCAGCGTGCCGAACGTGTAGCCGTTGTGCTCTTGCGCGTCCAGCATCGTCGATTGCGCGGCGGCGATCAGCGCATCCGCGCCGGCGGCAGGATCGACTGCCAGGCGCACCGGCAGCAGGTTCACGCAATGCCCCACGAGCGTCGCGAAGCCCTCGGTCGCCTGGCCGGCCGACGGGATGCCGATCACCATGTCCTGCGCGCCCGACAAGCGGTGCATCAGCGCGGCGAATCCGGCGAGAAGCGTCGCGAAGAAGCTCGCCCCCTGCTTCGCCCCGGCTCGGCGCACGCTCGCCACGAGCTCCGTGTCCAGCACGAAGTCCTCGCGCCGCGACGCGAAAGTCCGGACCGCGGGCCGCGGCCGATCCGTCGGCAGGTCCAGCACCGGCGGCACGCCGTCGAAGCGCGACAGCCAGAAGCGCTCGTCCTGCGCGTGCTCGGCGCTCAGCGCCCTGTCGCATTGCGCGACCACGTAATCGGAAAAACGGGCGGCGGGTTCGCACGGCGCGTCCGCCGGATCCACGCGACGCGCATACAGGCAAGCGAGGTCGTGGACGATGACGCCGAAAGACCAACCATCGCAAACGATGTGGTGCGCCGTCAGGATGAGCACGTGGTCGTCGGGCGCGAGACGGAAAAGCTGGGCCCGCAGGAGCGGCCCGCGCTCGAGCTCGAAGGGCGTCTGCACCGCGCGCGCACTCGCCGCCGCGAGCCGCGCCTCGCGCTCGTCCGCCGCGATGCCGGACAGGTCGATGCACGGCACCTCGATCGGCATGCTCGCCGCGATGAGGATCTCCTCGCCGGTCGGGCTCAGCGTCGCGCGCAACAGCTCGTGGCGATCGGCCAGGTCCTGCACCGCGTCACGCAGCCCATCCTCGCGCAGCGCGCCGTGAAGCCGCAGGGAGATCGATTCGTTGTACGCGAGGGAAGCTTCCCGGCCCAGCCGGTCCGCCAGCCATACTTCGCGTTGCGCCTCCGTGGTCGGCACGACGCCGGAGAGCTCGGCGCCGCTAGCGAAGGGATCATGGGCAACTGCCTCGTTCGGCAACGCGTGCGACGCCATCAAGCCTCCACTTTCACGTACTCGCCCGGACGTTCGGGATGCGGCAGGTACCAGGCCGGCCGGCCCTCGGGATCCTTCCCGAGCCGTGCCCCGGGAACCGGCGGCCGGTTCGCGTCGAGGAGGGTGGCGCGCTGCTCTTGCCGACGCGGGATGAATCCGCCTTCCTGCAGCTCGGCCACCGACTCCCTGAATGCCGCCTTGATGAGCGAGATGTCGCTCGCGTCGTGCGCGGTGGTGAAGAAGCACGGGAAGTTGTCGAGGATGTGCACGCCGCGGCTTCGCATCATCCCGAACAGCAGGTCCTGCAGCGGATGGTCCTCCGTGAAGAAGATCTTCCACACCGACGCGAACGACTTCAGCACGATGGGCGCCCCCACCTTCCCGCAGTAGTCGTTGAGCTCCTCGACCATTTGCGTCGTGGTGTTCGTGAGCGCGGCCTGCAGCCCGGGACCTTCGCGATCGAGGCGCTCGAGCACGACCTTCGCTGCTGCGAGCGCGAGCGGATGGCGCACGAACGTGCCCGCGAAATAAGTGACGCCGACGGTCGGCATCGAATCGTCGCCGTATTCCCAGCCGCCGCCGTCGAGGGCGTCCATGTATTCCCGTTGGCCGGCGATGATGCCGATGGGAAACCCGCCGCCCGCGACCTTGCCATAGGAGCAAAGGTCGGCGCGGACGTCGAAAAGCGCCTGGATGCCGCCCGGGTGCGAGCGGAACCCGGTCACCACTTCGTCGAGGATCAGCAGCGCGCCGTTCTGCCGCGTGACCGCGCGAAGCTCGTTCAGGAATTCGCGCGGCTGGAAGTCGGGCCGCCGGCTCTGCACCGGCTCGACCAGGACCGCGGCCAGCTCGCCGGCGCGCTCCTTGATGATCGCCATCGATTCGGGCGTGCCGTAGTCGAGCACGAGGACGTTCTGCGACGTGTTCGGCATGATGCCGGGCGCCGCGGGCACGGCGCGCAGGCCCTTGGCGGCGCGCACGATGACCTCGTCGAAGATGCCGTGATACGAGCCGGCGAACATCGCGATCGTGCTGCGCCCCGTGACCGTACGCGCTATGCGCACGCATCCCATCACCGCCTCGGAGCCGGTATTGCACAGGGCGGCGCGCTCGAAGCCGGTGAGCTTGCACACGAGCTTCGCGACATCGCCGGCGAACGGGTGCTGCGGACCGATCTCGTAACCGGCCTCGAGCTGTTGCCGCACCGCCTCGTTGATGAAGTCGGGCGACCACCCGAAGAGGTTCATGCCGAAGCCGTTCAGCACATCGACGTATTGGTTGCCGTCGAGGTCCCACACGTGCGCACCCTTCGATCGGGTGACGACGATCTGGTAGATGATTTCCTTCAGCATCGGCCTGAAGCCGTTGACCACGCGGGGATCGGCCAGGTGCGCCCGATGCTGCGCCGTGTATTCCTTCGAACGCCTGGTGCGGTCGATGTACCGGCGCATGAAGGCATCGAGCCGCGCGCGTTGGCGCGCGGTGATCTCCGTGGAGTCGGTGTGGATGCGCGCGATGGCGCCGAACGCCTTCTTCACGTCGTACCTTGCAGGGGCCGCAGTGTCGGCGGCGGCTTGCGCCGGCGCGGGCGTGGCTGCGGGTGCGATCGCGAGCGCCGACGCAACGGCGGACGCGGGCGGCGTCGGCGCGACGGACGGCGCCGCAACGCTGGCGCCCTGCCCTTGCAGGAGCGCCAGTTGCTGCGCCATGAGCTGCATCTGTTGCGCGATGACCTGCTCGACCAGCGACCTCGGTGCCCCGGGCGCCTGCGCGAGCGGCGGGAAAGCGGCCGCAGCGCTCGCCACGGCGTGAGGGACCGCGGTGGGCATGGCGAGCGGTTGCGCCGCCGCCGCGACCTGCGGCAGCGCTTCGGGCGGCATCTGCGCATCGAGCAACGCGGCGAGCGCATCGAGCGTGCGATGTTTCTCGACCAGCATGCGGAATGTGACGCCGACCTTGAACGTCTGCTTCAATTGGAGCGCGACCTGGGTGAGCGCGAGCGAGTCGAACCCGAGCTCGATGAGCGGGGCGCAAGCGTCTGCCTCCGCCATGTCGATTCCGGAAATGTCTTCCAGCATGCCGCGCAGCCTGGCCAGGAGGGCCGGTTTGCGGTCAGCGGCGACTGCGCTCGCGGGAGCGGGTACGGAATTCATGGAAGCCTCCGGGGTGGTCATGGGAACGGCCGCCGTGGCGGCGGCGGCGTCGAGCCAATGACGCCTTCTTTCGAATGGGTACGAGGGCAGCGCCACGCGGCGCTTGCGACTGCGCCGGTCGAGGTGCTCGAGGTCCAGCGCGAAGCCGGCGGTCCACAACCGGCCTGCGGCCAGGCGCAGCATGGCCGGCTCCGCGGCGCAGCCCTCGCCGAGAGAGGGAGGTCGATGCGGTCCATCAGCGGGCCGGAGATGCGCATCTGGTAGTCGGCGGTGCAGCGGTCGACCGGCGCGCGCTTGCAGGAATAACCGGGCTCATAGGCATGGCCGCAGCGGCACGGATTCATCGCCGCCACCAGCATGAAGCGCGCGGGATAGGTGACGCGGTGATTGGCGCGGCTCACCGCGACCTCGCCGTTTTCCAGCGGCTGGCGCAGCGAATCCAGCACGCGCGGATCGAATTCCGGCAGTTCGTCGAGGAACAGCACGCCCTGATGCGCCAGCGATATCTCGCCGGGCTTGGCGCGCATGCC
>DASTGG010000001.1:0-6641 GCA_035719385.1 Usitatibacter sp. | reverse complement strand
GCCAATGACGCCTTCTTTCGAATGGGTACGAGGGCAGCGCCACGCGGCGCTTGCGACTGCGCCGATCGAGATGCTCGAGGTCCAGCGCGAAGCCGGCGGTCCACAACCGGCCTGCGGCCAGGCGCAGCATGGCGGGCTCCGCGGCGCAGACCTCGCCGAGAGAGGCCGTTGCGCGCACGCCCGTGTGCTGCCGCGCGAGCGTCGTGAGCGTGGCCCGCGGGCCGACCTCGAGGAACATCGCGCCGGTCGCCTCGGCAGCGGTCCGCAATGCGCTCGAGAAACGCACCGTCTCGCGCAGGTGGCGTGCCCAGTAGGCCGGGTTGCGGGCCTCCGAATCGTGCAGTGTCCGCCCGTGGACCGTCGAGACGATCGGGATCGCCGGCGACGACAGCTCCACGTCCGCGAGCGCCTCCTCGAACGGCGCGATCGCCGGATCCATCATCGATGAGTGGAACGCGTGCGAGGTGTGCAGCGGGCGCGAGACGATGCCGTCGGACTCGAGCCTGACCCGCGTTCGTTCGATGTCATCGGCGGGGCCCGCGATCACGCACAGCGCCGGGCTGTTTTCGGCGGCGACCGACACGGCGCCCACGAGACGGCCGGCCACCTGCTCCGCGCCGGCACGCACGGCCAGCATCGCGCCCTCGGGCAAGGCCTGCATCAGCTGACCGCGGCGCGCGACGAGGCGCACCGCATCCTCGACCCGGAAGACGCCGCCGATGGTCGCGGCGACGAACTCGCCCACGCTGTGGCCCAGCAGCACGCACGGTTGCGCGCCGCTCGCCTGCCACCACCGCGCAAGCGCGTATTCGATGCAGAACAATGCGGGCTGCGTTGCCGCGGTTTGCTTGAGGGCCTGCGCGTCGCCCGAGAACACCAGCGCGGCCAGGTCGAAATCGATCGTGCCCTGCAGGGCCGTGAGGCATTCGTCGAACGCCGCACGGAACACCGGCTCCGACTCGTACAACGCCGATCCCATGCCGGCGTATTGCGCGGCCTGGCCGGGGAACATGAACGCGATGCGCGCCCCCCCCGGTGTCGATGCGCCCACGCACGGTGAAGTCGCCGGACTGCAGGCGCAACGCCGCCGCCGCGTCGGCGGGCGTGGCCGCCACGACGCACGCGCGGTGCGCGAAGGCTCGCCGTCCGTGGCGCAGCGTATGGGCGACGTCGGCGAGGTTCTCGCCGGGATGGCTTTCCAGGTGGCCGGCGAGTCGCTGCATCGCCGCTGAAAGCGCGGCTTCGCTGCGCGCGGAGAGCTGGAGCATTTGCGGGCCCTGCGGAGGCTCCGACGGCGGCCGCAACGGCGGCTCCTCCAGCACTATGTGTGCGTTGGTCCCGCCGACGCCGAACGAGCTCACGCCCGCATAGCGCGGCGTTTCGCGTCGCGGCCACGGCGTCAGCTGCGTGTTGACCACGAAGGGCGATGCCGCGAGCCCGAGCTTGTCGTTCGGCGTCTCGAAATACAGGGATGCGGGCAGCTCCTCGCGCTCCAGCGCGAGCGCGGCCTTGATGACGCCCGCCGCGCCGGCAGCGATCACGAGGTGGCCCATGTTGCTCTTGAGCGAGCCGATGCGGCAGAACTGGCGATCCTGCGTGCCGCCCCGGAACGCGCGCGTGAGCGCCTCGATCTCGACCGGGTCGCCGAGCGGCGTTGCCGTGCCGTGCGCCTCCACGTACTCGATCTGGCGTGGCGAGATACGGGCGTCCGCCAGCGCCGCCGCGATCACGCCCGCCTGGCCGTCGACGCTCGGTGCGGTGAAGCTCGCCTTGGCCCCGCCGTCGTTGTTCACTGCCGCGCCCCGGATCACGGCGATGACGGGATCGCCGTCGGCCAGCGCGTCCTCGAGCCTCTTGAGCAGCACCACGGCGGCGCCGTCGCTGAAGACCGTCCCCTGCGCCGCGGCGTCGAACGTGCGGGTGCGGCCATCCGGAGACAGCATCGCCCCCTCCTGGTAGAGGTAGCCGCTGCGCGGCGGGCAGCGCACTGAAACGCCGCCCGCGAGCGCCATGTCGCAACGCGCCGCGCGCAAGCTGTCGACCGCCTGCGCGATCGCGACGAGGGAGGTCGAGCACGCCGTATGGATGCTCACGGCGGGGCCGGTCAGGTCCAGCCGATTGGCCGTGCGCGTGGCAATGTAGTCCTTCTCGTTGGCGAGCATCACCTGGAATTCGCCCAGCGCCGCTACCTTGTCCGGATGGGCCGCGACGTGCTGCTGGAAGTACGTCGCGTTGTACATGCCGGCGAACACGCCGATCGGACCTTGCGCCGATTCGGGCACGTACCCGCCCCGCTCGATGCACGCCCAGCACAGCTCGAGGAAGATGCGCTGCTGCGGATCCATCAGCTCGGCTTCGCGCGGCGAGATGCCGAAGAACTCCGCATCGAACTGCTCCACCCCTTCGATGACTCCGCGTGCCGGCACGTAAGAGCCGTCGGCACGCAAGGAAGCGGGGATGGCCGGGTCGAGCTCGGCATCGGTGAAATGCGTGATGGTGTCGCGGCCCGTGCGCAGGTTGTCCCAGAACGCCTCGACACCGGCCGCGCCCGGAAAGCGGCCCTCGACGGCGATGATCGCGATCGCGCCTTGCGTGGTGGAGTCGTGGCCTCGCGCCTTCCAGCGCCAGTCCGTGCGCGGCTCGCGAGCCGGCTCTAGCGCCGCCGCGATGGCGGCGGGCGTCGGATCGCTGAAGAAGCAGGTCGACGGAATCGAGCGCCCGTGCCGCGTCTCGAATGCCGCGATGGCCCGCAGCACGCCGAGCGAGCTACCGCCCAGGTCGAAGAAGTTGTCGCGCCTGCCCACCCGGTCGAGCTCCAGCACCTCCGCGAAGGTCTCGCACAGCTGGCGCTCCAACGCACCGAGCGGCGCCTCGAACGCCTGCGCAAGCTCGGGTCGCTCGCGGCCCGGCGGGGGCAGCGCGCGCCGGTCGAGCTTCCCGTTGGCGGTCAACGGCAGGGCGGCGAGCCGCACGTACGACGCAGGCACCATGAATTCCGGCATCCGCCCCAGCAGGTGCCGGCGCAGATCTGATGGATCGAAGGCGCCCGAGCGCGGCACGATGTAGGCGACGAGCCGCGTGCCGGCCCGCGCCGCGTGGGCCACCACCGCGCAGCCGCCGACCGCCGGATGCTGCCCGAGCGCGCTCTCGATCTCTCCCAGCTCGATGCGATAGCCGCGCATCTTGATCTGGTTGTCGCGGCGCCCCACGAAGTCGATGATGCCGTCCGGCAGGTAGCGCACGATGTCGCCCGTCCGGTAGAGCTTCTCTCCCGGCACGAAGGGGTTCTCGACGAACCGCTCCGCATCCAGCGCCGGCCGGTTCAGGTAACCGAGCGCGAGCCCGCGGCCGCCCACGCACAGCTCTCCCGGAATGCCGACGGGTACCGGTTCGAGCCGCGCGTTGAGCACGTACACGCATGTCCCGGAGATCGGACGCCCGATGGGAATCGCGCGCTGGTCGGCGGGAACGTCACGCGGAATCGCATAGGTTGCGGTGAACGTGGTGCATTCGGTCGGTCCATAACCGTTGATCAGCGTGAGCTCGGGCAGCGCATCGAGCGCGCGCAGCACATGCGGCACGGACAGCGCCTCGCCGCCGATGAGCAACTGCCGCAATCCGCGCAGGTGTCGCGGATCCTCGTCGACGACGGTGTTGAAGAGCGCAGCCGTGAGCCAGGCCGACGTGACGCCTTGCTCGCGGATCGTGCGCGAAAGGCCGCCCGCCGTGGGCACCGCTTCGGAATGCACGACGCATCGCCCGCCGTTCAGCAGCGGACCCCAGATCTCCAGCGTCGAGGCGTCGAATCCGAGCGGCGCCGCGTGAAGCACCGCTTCTTCGGGCGCCAGGCGCATGAAATCGCACTGGTGGACCAGCCTCACGATGCCCCGGTGCGGGATGGCGATGCCCTTCGGCTCGCCGGTCGAGCCGGACGTGTACATGACGTACGCCGGCGTCTGCGCATCGTGGCGCCGGGCCACGGGTGTGCCGTCGCCGTCGGCCACGAGGGCCGCAGCGTCGATCCATCGCGCCTCGCCCGGCAACCGCTCGCGTTCGCCGCCCCCGGCGATGACCCGCGAGGCCCGCGCATCCGCGAGCATGAAGGCGATGCGCTGTGCGGGGTATTTCGAGTCGATCGGCAGGTAGGCCGCCCCGACCTTGAGGAGCCCCAGGAGGATCGCGATGCAGTCGATGCCTCGCGGCATCGCCACGCCGACCGGCTCGCCGGTTCCGACGCCAGCCTCGAGCAGGCGGTGCGCGACGGCATTGGAAAGCCGCTCGAGCTGCGCGTACGACGCGATCGCACCGTCGGCCACCACCGCGGGCGCCGACGGCATCGCCGCTGCACGCATCGCGAAAAGCTCGTCGACCGTGAACGGCGCACCGCCGCGCATCGACGGCCGGTTCCACGAGTCGAGCAGCATGCCCCGCTGCGCGTCGCCCAGCACGTCGAGCAGGAATAGCGGCCGTTCGGGCCACGCGAGGAAACCTTCCAGCACCCGTGCCGCGGCATCGAGCAACGCACGCACGGTGACGGGATCGAAGACCAGGGGATCGAAGCGCGCGTTGAAAGCCGGCGTTTGCAGCGTATCCGCACCGACCTGCAGCGGTGCGCCCTGCGCGCGTGTCGCGGGGCCGCCCGGCACCCAGACGAAATCCGGCTCACCTTCGGCCGCACGCGCGTCGCGCCGCAGCGCCTCGAACGCGGCCAGCCACTCAGACGCGGTACGGGCGCCGTCGATTTCGACGCCCACGCGCCGCAAGCCTTCCGGGTGGGCCTCCGTGAAATCCAGGCGGCCAATGCCGAGCATTCGTTCGGCCGCGACGAGGAAGGCGCCCGCGAACAACGCGTCGGGCAGCCAGCCGCGGCACAGCGCGAAGCCTTCCGCCGCGGCCGCCAGGCGCGGCGTCAGCGGCGCTGCCGCGTGGTCGCAGCCCTGCCTTTGCGGACGCAAAGGTGCGACCGCCAGGTCCAGCATGTTTCCTGAAATGTGCGCCAACGGCCCCCCCGCGTGTTTACCACGCTTGTCGTCGGCCCGCGTCATCATTGAAGGCTTCGCGCGCGGGTCTCGTTTCATTCTACGGTTGCGTGCCGGCCGGTACACCCACCAAATGGTGTAGCCGTCGATGCGCCGCGACGTACCAGTCCATCGCGCGCTCCAGACCCTGCGTGGCCGTGTACCCGGGCTCGTAGCCGAGCCGCGTGCGCGCCTTTGAAATGTCGGCCAGCGAGAAGCGCACGTCGCCCGCGCGGAAGCCGCGATGGACCGCCGGCGCGATGGCGAGCTGCGGCAACCGTTGCAGCAGCAATGCGCGCAGCGTGCGGTGCAGCTCGTTGAGCGTCATGGTGCCGCCCACGGCTACGTTGTAAACCTGTCCGATCGCCTCCGGCCTGTCGACCGTCGCCGCCAGCAGGTTCGCCTGCACCACGTTCTCGATGTAGCAGAAGTCGCGCGAGGTCTCGCCGTCGCCGTTGATGTACACCGTCTCGCCGCGCAGCATCGCCGCGATCCACTTCGGGATCACCGCGGCGTACGCGCCCTCGGGATCCTGGCGCGGACCGAACACGTTGAAGTAGCGCAGCCCGATCGCCTCAAACCCGTAGCAGCGTCCGAAGACATCGGCATAGAGCTCGTTCATGTGCTTGCCCGCGCCATAGGGCGAAAGCGGGCGGCCGATCGCGTCCTCCACCTTGGGCAACGCGGGATGGTCGCCGTACGCCGCGCTGGATGCGGCGTACACGAAGCGCTTCACCTTCGCATCCCGCGCGGCGACGAGCATGTTGAGGAAGCCGGTGACGTTGTTCTCGTGCGTGGCGATCGGGTCGTCGATGGATCGCGGCACGCTGCCGAGCGCCGCCTCGTGCAGGACGAAGTCCACGCCGCGGCATGCATCGTGGCAGGTCCCGATCGACCGGATGTCTCCGTGGATGAAGCGGAAATGCGCCCAGGCGCTCTCGCCGACCTCGCGCCGCACCAGCTCGAGGTTGTGGCGATGGCCGGTCGAGAAGTTGTCCAGGCCGACCACGTGCTGTCCGAGATCGAGGAGTGCCTCGAGCAGGTTCGAGCCGATGAAGCCCGCTACGCCGGTCACGAGCCAGGTGCGCGGTTGTGCCGCGATCGCGGGATATCGCCTTGCCATGTCTTCCACGGAATGCCTCACTCGACCGTGACCGACTTGGCGAGGTTGCGCGGCTTGTCGACGTCGGTCCCGCGGCGCAACGCGGTGTGGTACGCGAGCAGCTGCACCGGGATCGCGTGCACCACGGGCGACAGGCGCCCCGCATGGCGCGGCGTGCGGATGACGTGCACGCCCTCGCTTTCCGGGAAGGCGCTGTCGGCGTCCGCGAACACGTACAGCTCGCCGCCGCGCGCGCGAACCTCCTGCATGTTCGACTTGAGCTTCTCGAGCAGCGCGTCGTTCGGCGCGATGACCACAACCGGCATCGACGCATCGACGAGGGCGAGCGGCCCGTGCTTGAGCTCGCCCGCGGCATAGGCCTCGGCGTGGATGTACGAGATCTCCTTGAGCTTGAGCGCGCCTTCGAGGGCCACCGGGTAGTGGATGCCGCGGCCGAGGAAGAGCGCGTGCTTGCGCAGCGAGAACTGGGCGGACCAATCGGTCACCGCGCCCTCGGTCTC